>DATJXO010000001.1:0-15256 GCA_035500055.1 Burkholderiales bacterium
GTACCGGTGACGCTCGCGCGGCGGCGGCGGGTGCGCGCGCTCGCCTTCGTCGCCGATACGGCGCACCAGGCGTTCGTGCGCGAGCTCGACCTGCACGGCCGCGCACGCCTGGTGGCGCAGGGCATCGGGCAGCGGGGACGCTGCGTGGACTACATTCGGAACACTCTGCAGCACATGCTCGAGCTCGGCGTGAACGACCCTCACCTCAGGCGCGTCCTGGACGCGGCGGACGCCCTGCGGCGGGAGGCGGCCGGGTGAGTGCGCCCCTTTGGCCGGCGCGGCTGCACCACCTCTGCCGCGCCAGCGCGGAGCCGGAACGGCTGGCGCGCTTCTACGGCGCGCTGCTCGGGGACCGCGTCGAGGCGCTCGCGGCAGGACGCTGGCTGGTCGCCGGCCGCGGCCGCATGCTGGTCGTGGAAAAGGGCGCGGCGGCGGCGGCAGTGCCCTGGTTCGCGCTGGAGCTGCGCGACGGCGGGCATCTCCAGGCATGCCGCGGCGCGCTCGAAGCCGCCGGCCTGAGGCTCGAGGCTTCGCCCTCGCCGCTGCTCGCGCCCGGCGCATTTGCCGTCGCCGACCCTGACGGCCGGCGCGTCGTCCTCGGCCTGCCTTCACCCGCGCCGCGCGCCGGCGCGGGCCTCTCGGGAAGGTTGCAGCATTTCGTCTGCGCCAGCACGCGTCTCGAGCAGATGCTCGAGTTCTACTGCCGCCGCCTCGGCATGATCGAGTCCGACCGCGTGCTGGAAGGCGCCGAGCTCTCTGCCGCATTCCTGCGCTCCGATCCCGAGCACCACAGCTTCGCCGCGTTCCGGGCTCCCGAATCCCGGGCCGACCACCACTGCTACGAGACCGACAGCTGGAACGACATCCGCGACTGGGCGGACCGCATGGCGCAGCTGCGCATCCCGCTATGGTGGGGCCCCGGGCGGCACGGCCCCGGGAACAATCTCTTCTTCATGATCGAGGACCCCGACGGCCACAAGGTCGAGTTCTCCGCGGAACTCGAGCTGATGCCCAAGGAGATGCCCGGCCGCAGCTGGCCCCACGAGCAGCGCACCCTCAACCTCTGGGGCCCGGCCTGGATGCGCTCTTGAGGGCCTGCTTCATCCGCTGCAGCGCCGCCTGAAGGCGCGCGCGCTGCGTGCCGAAGTTGAGGCGCACGAAGCGAGCGTCGCCGAACTGCGCTCCCGGCGAGAGCGCCACGCCGGCGTCGAGGAACAGCTTGAACGGGTCCGCCGCGCCGGCGCCGGAGGCATCGATCCACGCCAGATAGGTGGCCTCCACGTGCGCCAGCGAGAGGCCGGGCATCGTCGCGACCTCGCGCTCCACCAGATCGCGGTTCGCCGCGAGGTAGGCCATCTGCGCGCGCAGCCAGTCGTCGCAATCGCGATAGGCCGCTAGCGCTCCTTCGTAGCCGAACACGGACGCGTCGTGCACGGTAGCGTGATGGTCGGCCGAGAAGGCGCGCCGCAGCGCCGCGTCCTCGATCACCGCGAAGGCGCAGCCCGCCCCCGGAAAATTGAACGCCTTGTTGGGCGAGACCAGCGTCACCGTGCGGCGCGAGATCTCCGGCCCCAGGCTCGCGATCGGCACGTGCGGCTTGCCCTCGTCGAGCAGGATTTCGGCGTGGATTTCATCCGAGCAGACGATCAGGCCGCGGCTCACCGCGAGCTCCGCGACGCGGCCGAGCTCCCGCCGCGTGAAGATCGTGCCGCCGGGATTGTGCGGATTGCAGAGAAACAACAGGCGCGTCGCGCCCCGGATCGACGCCGCAAGCGCATCTTCGTCCAGCACCCACCGCCCCGCGTGCAGCACCATCGGCAGGTCCGTGTACGGGCGCGGCGCGATCTCCACCGCGCGCTTGAAGTGGTGGTAGATCGGCGTCGGCACGATCACGTGCTCGTCCGCGCGCGCCAGGTGCCGCGCCGCGAGATGCAGCCCGGGCACGACCCCCGGCAAGAACACGATCCAGCCCGGATCGATGCGCCAGCGGTACAGGCGGTGCAGGCGCGCCGCCAGCGCCTCTCGCAGCTCCGCGGGCGGTGCCGTGTAGCCGAGCACGCCGTGCTCGAGGCGTGCGCGCATCGCCTGGGCGACCGGCGGCGGCACCGGAAAGTCGGTATCCGCGACCCACAGCGGGATCACGTCCCCCGGATAGCGGTCCCAGCGCGAGCTCCAGGTGCCGCGCCGCTCAACCGAGGCGTCGAAGTCGTAGCCCATCGCGCCTCAGTCGAGCCGCGCCGCGATTCCGCGCAGCGCCGGGGATGGCGGCGGATACCGCTCCAGCACGAGCGGATCGTGCCCCGGCACGATGTGGGAAGGCGAGTCCGCGAGCGCGCGCAGCCGCCGGTATCCCTCGACCATGTCGCCGACGCTGAAGACGATCGGGAACGGCCGCACCTGCTCCATATTGGCGTAGAAGTGCGACGCATCCGAGGCGAGCACCACCCAGCCGCGCCGCGTCGCGACGCGCACCACCTGCAAACCCATGGTATGGCCCCCGATGAGGTGCAGCGAGATGCCCGGCGCGAGCTCCGCGTCGCCGTCGTGGAAGCGCACCCTGCCCGCGTATACCTCGCGCACCATGCCGACCACGTCCTCGACCTCGTACGCGCCGCGGAACACCGCGTCGCCCATGTGGCGCCCCGTGACGTAATTCATCTCCCGGTCCTGCAGATGGAACGCGGCAGCCGGAAACAGCTCGAAATTGCCGATGTGGTCGTAGTGAAGGTGCGTCACGACCACGTCCTTGACCGTGGCCGCATCGCATCCCAGAAGCCTCAGGCCCTCGGCGGGACAGCGCAGGTGCTCGCGGCCGCGCTTCGCCGCCATGGCGGCGGAGAATCCGGTATCGACCACGAATTCGCGCCCCGCGCCGCGCACCAGCCAGACGAAGTAGTCGAGCGGCATCGGGCCGTCGTGCGGATCGCCGCCGATGAAGTTCTCGGAGGCCCGCCGGGCGTGGTGCGCGTACTTGAGCGCGTAGACCTCGTAGGCCGGCCCGTTCATGCGATCTTGATGCGTGCCGCTTTGCGTTTCCCGGCCTGCAGGAGTACCGACTCCCCCGGCCGGAACTTGAGATTCCTGTCCGCGATCCTCTCGCCGTTGACCTTCACGCCTCCCTGGGCGACCAGTCGCTGGGCTTCCGAGACGCTCGAGACAAATCCTGCCAGCTGCAGCGTATGCGTGACCCCGAGACCAGCTGGATCGGGCGACTTGAAAACGTATTCCTGGAGATCGTCCGGTAGGACCTTATCCCGGAAGCGCGCGACGAAATCCGCCGCCGCCAGTTCGGCGGCCTCCGCGCCGTGGAAGCGCGCGACGATCTCCCTGCTGAAATCAAACTTCACGTCACGCGGATTCGCGCCCTCCTCGACCGCCTTTCTCTTGGCGCGGATCTTCGCCGGTTCCTCGAACGAGAGCAGCTCGATGTAGCGCCACATCAGCTCGTCGGAGACGCGCATCAGCTTGCCGAAGATCTCCCGCGGCGGCTCGGCGATGCCGATGTAGTTGCCGAGCGACTTGGACATCTTCTCGACGCCGTCGGTGCCCTCCAGCAGCGGCATGGTGAGGATGCACTGCGCCTCCTGGCCGAAGCTGCGCTGCAGCTCGCGCCCCACGAGCAGGTTGAATTTCTGGTCGGTGCCGCCGAGCTCTACGTCGGCCTTCATCGCCACGGAATCGTAGCCCTGCATCAGCGGGTACAGCAGCTCGTGCACCGAGATCGGCTGGCCTCCCTTGTAGCGCTTGGCGAAGTCGTCGCGCTCCAGCAGGCGCGCGACCGTATAGCGCGCCGCGAGCCGGATCATCCCCTCGGCCCCCAGCTTGTCGGACCATTCGGAATTGAACAGGATCTGGGTCCGCTCGGGATCCAGGATCTTGAACACTTGCTCCTGGTAGGTGCGGGCGTTCTTCAGGATGTCCTCGCGGCTCAGCGGCGGCCGCGTCTGGTTCTTGCCGGTCGGGTCGCCGATCATGCCGGTGAAGTCGCCGATCAGGAACTGGACTTGGTGGCCGAGCTGCTGGAAGTCGCGCAGCTTGTTGATCACCACGGTATGGCCGAGGTGCAGGTCGGGCGCGGTCGGATCGAGGCCGAGCTTGATGCGCAACTCGCGCCCGGTGCCGAGCTTGCGCGCCAGCTCCTCCTCGACGATCAGCTCGTCGCAGCCGCGCTTGATGCGCTGCAGTGCCTCCGCCGGTGGGACCATGGTGGACGTGTGCCGTATCTCACTTGCGCCCGCCGCCATCTTTGCTAGACTGCCGCAGGCATCTGAATAACAAAGAATTCTAGCCGATTCATGAAACGACCTTCGCCGGCGCAGCGCGCCGCCGCGATCGCCGCCTTGGCGCTGCTCGGCGCCGTGGGGGCGTTTGCCACCATCGCGCCTCAAGGCGCTCCCGAACTGCTCGTCGGCAAGACCGCGACGCTCGAGCCGGTCGCGCTGGAAGGCCGTGCGGTAACGCTCCCGGAGCCCTCGAGCTACATCCGCGGGGAACAGTTCCACAGCGGGGAAACGCTTGCCGCCCTCCTTTCGCGGTTCAAGATCTGGGACCCCGACGCGCGCGCGCTGCGGTCCATGCCGGTGATGCGGTTGCTGCAGCCAGGCGTGACCGTTACGGCCGAGGTCGGCGCCGGCGGCGCGCTCGCATGGATGCGGTTCGTGGTTGCGCGCGATCTCGTGGTTCGGGTGGAGCGCGTCGACGGGGTGCTGACCGCCCGCGCGATCCGCGTGGAGCCCTCGACGCGCGCGGAAAGGAAGTCGGCGGAGATTCGTTCGTCGCTTTTCGCCGCGACCGACGCCGCCGGCATTCCGGACGCCGTCGCGATGCAGCTTGCCGACATCTTCGGCGGGGACATCGACTTCTACCGGGACTTGCGCAAAGGCGACCGCTTCAGCGTCGTATACGACGTATACGAGGTGGATGGGCGGCCGGTGCGCAGCGGCCGGGTGCTGGCGGCCGAGTTCGTCAATCAGGGACGCACGCTGCGGGCGGTCGCCTTCGGGAGCGGCTATTACTCGCCGGATGGCCGCAACATGCGAAAAGCGTTCCTGCGCGCCCCGCTTGAGTTCTCCCGGGTGAGCTCGGGATTCGGCATGCGCAAGCATCCGTTCCTCCACACGTGGCGCAAGCACACCGGCGTCGACTACGCGGCGCCGATCGGCACGCGGGTGCGCGCGACAAGCGACGGTGTCGTGGAGTTCGCCGGGCGCAAGGGCGGCTACGGCAATTGCATCATCCTGCGCCACCAGGGCGCCTACAGCACGCTGTATGGACACCTGAGCCGCATCGCCCGCGGCATCCGCCGCGGCGCGCACGTGACGCAGGGCGAAACCATCGGTGCCGTCGGCCAGACTGGCTGGGCGACCGGACCGCACCTGCACTACGAGTTCCGCATCGCCGGCGTAGCGCGCAACCCTCTGGCTGTCGCCCTGCCCGCGGGTCTGCCGGTGCCGCGCGGCGAAATGAGCGCCTTCCTCGCCGAAGCGCGGCCGCTCCTCGGCCAGCTGGATCTCCTCGCCCAGACCCGTCTCGCCTCTCGCGAGTGAGCCAGGAGCTCTTCGTCGGCCTGATGTCGGGCACCAGTCTCGACGGGGTCGACGCGGTGCTCGCCGACCTCTCGACGACGCGTCCCCGCCTGCTCGCCGATGCCTACCGTCCGTTCGGCGAGTCCCTGCGTGCCGAGCTCCTCGCGCTCAACACGGCGGGCGCCGACGAGCTCGCGCGCGCCGCGCTCGCCGGCAACGCGCTCGCTGCGGTGTATGCCGAGGCGACGCGCGATGTGCTCGCCAGCGCCAAGGCCGACGCGGCGCAGGTGCGCGCCGTCGGCTGCCACGGCCAGACGGTGCGCCACCGGCCGGAGCGCGGCTACACCATCCAGCTCGGCAACGCGGCGCTGCTCGCGGAGCTCGCCGGCATTGCCGTGGTCTCGGATTTCCGCAGCCGCGACGTCGCGGCGGGCGGCCAGGGGGCGCCGCTCGTCCCTGCGTTCCATGCCGCGGTGTTTGCGGATCCGGGCGAGGCGCGCGCCGCCCTGAACCTCGGCGGTATCGCCAATCTCACCATCCTGCCCCGCTCCGGCGCGGTGCGAGGATTCGACTGCGGGCCCGGCAATTGCCTGCTCGACCTGTGGGCGCGGCGGCACCTCGGCGCTCCGTACGACGACGCCGGGCAGTGGGGGGCGACGGGAGCAGTGATGCCCGACCTGCTCGCGCGCATGCTCGCCGAGCCCTACTTCGCCGCGCCGCCGCCCAAGAGCACAGGCCGCGACCTGTTTCACGCGGGATGGCTGGAGGCGATGCTGCACGGCGGCGAGGAGCCGCGCGACGTTCAGGCGACGCTGCTCGAGCTGACCGCGCATAGCGCGTCGCAGGCTCTCCTCTCGGTCGCGCCGGAGAGCCGGCGCGTTATCGTCTGCGGGGGTGGCGCGCACAACCTTGCGCTGATGCGGCGGCTCGAGTCGCTGCTGGCTCCGCGCCCGGTGCAGCCGAGCACGCCCTACGGGCTCGCGCCCGGGCAGGTCGAGGCCGCGGCATTTGCCTGGATGGCGAAGCAGGCGCTCGACGGCCTGGCCTCCAGCCTCGCCTCGGTCACGGGCGCGCGAGGCAACCGGCGGCTCGGCGCCATCTACCCGCGCTGAAAAACGAAACGGGCGCCGAAGCGCCCGTTTCCGCGAGACAGGGTCGGCGGCCTAGACCGAGAACGAGGAGCCGCAGCCGCAGGTCGTGGTGGCGTTCGGATTCTTGATCACGAATTGCGCGCCCTCGAGGCCTTCGGTGTAATCGATTTCGGCGCCGACGAGGTACTGGTAGCTCATCGGGTCGATGAGCAGCTGCACGCCGTTCTTCTCCATCACCGAGTCGTCCTCGTTTTGGACCTCGTCGAACGTGAACCCGTACTGAAAGCCCGAGCAGCCGCCGCCCGTGACGAAGACGCGGAGCTTCAGTCCCGGATTGCCTTCTTCCTCGATCAGCTGCTTCACCTTCGCCGCCGCGCTGTCCGAAAAGGCCAGCGGTGCCGGCATCTCAGTTGCTGCATTCATGCTGTGCTCCCGTTGCTCTCAGTTCCAACAATTGTCATATCGCGGCTATTTCGCGACTTTCAACTCGACCCCTTTGACCTCCGCGGTGTGATGCACCAGCCGGCCCTCGATCACCGCGCCCTGCTGGATCTCTATGCTCTTGTAATGGATATCCCCTTTGACCCGGGAGCCCGGCTGGAGTTCGAGGGTCTCGCGCGCGTCCACCGGCCCGTTGATAGTGCCGTTCACCACGATGTGCGCGGCCTGCACCTCGCCGTCGATCCGCGCGTGCTCGGAAAGCACGAGGGTACCCGGCTGATCGGGAAGCGCAGCGACATTGCCGCGGACTACGCCGTCGACGCGCAACCCGCCGGTGAAGAACACGTTGCCCTCGATGCGCGTGGTAGCCCCGATCAGGCTGTCGATGCGGTTCTGCGGCTTGCTCTCCCTGTGGAACATGGCCTGCGCTCCCTCATTCCGGCTTTGTCGTCTGCGTTACCTTGGGCACCTTCGCGCCGGCCTCGTAGACCCGGACCTGAACGCTGCCCACCGTTGCCGCGGGATTCACCCGGAAGACTCCCTCGACTCTCTGGAAGTGCTTGAAATTGAGGCGGAATGCCGCAGAGTCGGGTTCCGTGGATCCTGGCACCGTGATCATAGCACTGCGACCGTCCTGCGTCAGGCTGACGATCAGCTCGAAGCGCCCCTGGAACTCCTTGCCGCGCTGGGGCCCTGCGGCACGCAGCAGCACGCGGTAGCGATATTCGCCCGGAACCACGTCGGACTCGACCTTGAAGCGCAGGATCGAGAGCGGCGCGACGCTGGCCGCATCCGACGAAAGCATGTTCTCGAAGATCGCGAGCTCCTCGTGCAGCTGCGCGTTCTCCTGCTCGAGGGTGCGGATCTGTTGCGCCAGCTTCTGCTGCGCCGTTCGCTCGATCGAGATCTTGCTGTCGGCCGCATTGGCCACCGCCCGCAGGCGCTTCAGTTCCTCGTGCGCCACCCCCAGATCGTGCCGCGCTGCAGAGAGCGCATCCTCCACTTCGCTGCGGTCGAAGCCGGCGAAGCGCCGCCCCGCGTCGTACATCCACGCCGCGAGGGCGGCGGAGAAGGCCAGCAGCACCGCCACGCCCAGCCAGCGCACATACCACGGCACGTGGGTCCGCACCGCGACCCGCGGCGCCGCGATGCCGAAGCGCTGACGCAGCTTCCAGAGGCGGTCGGCGATCATCCCCGGGGCTACGGCACCACCGCGACCTGCTCGAGGCCGGTCGCCTCCGGCAACCCGAACATGAGGTTCATGTTCTGGACAGCCTGCCCGGAGGCCCCCTTCATCAGGTTATCGATGACTGCGACCACGACGAGCGTATCGCCGCGCGCGGATTGCGGCCGGTGCACCGCAATGCGGCACACGTTGGCCGCGCGCGTCGAGCGCGTGTCCGGATGAGTGCCGGCGGGCAGGACGTCGACGAACGGCTCGCCTGCATAGCGCTTCTCGTACAGCGCCTGGAAGTCGGAGTCCCGAGTCACGCGGCAATACAGCGTCGCCAGGATGCCCCGCACCATGGGCGTCAGATGCGGAACGAACAGCAAGCCGACGTCCGCACCCGCGGTCTTGACGAGCTCCTGGCGCATTTCGGGCCAGTGGCGATGCCCTCCGATTCCATAAGCCGCAAAGTTGTCGGCGGCTTCGGAGTAGAGCAGGTTCTGCTCGAGCTTGCGTCCGGCGCCCGAGACGCCCGACTTGGCGTCCGCGATCAGATGCCCGAGATCCACGGCTCTGGACTCGACCGCGGGCAGCAGCCCGAGCAGCACCGCGGTGGGATAGCACCCGGGGTTGGCCACCAGCCGCGCGCCGCGGATCGCCGATCGATTGAACTCGCACAGCCCATAGACCGCCTGTGCGAGGAGCTCCGGCGCCGCATGCTTCACCTTGTACCAGCGCTCCCATTCGGCGGCATCCCGCAGGCGGAAGTCGGCCGAAATGTCGATGATCCGCACCCCGGCATCCAGCAGCCGGCGCGCTTCGCCCATCGCGACGCCGTTGGGTGTGGCAAAGAACACGACGTCGCACTTTGCGAGCTGCGCGGTATCGGGCTGCGCGAACGCGAGCTGCACCCGGCCGCGCAGGCTTGGGTACGCAGCGCTCACCAGCGTGCCGGCGTCCCTGCGAGAGGTAACCACGGCGAGCTCGACCTGCGGATGCTGCGAGAGCAGCCGCAGGAGCTCTACCCCCGAATAGCCCGTGCCGCCAACGATCCCTGCCTTGATCATGCTCGCCACTCCCCTGAAACAAAAAGCCGCCCGAAGGCGGCTTCAGCTGCTCTGGGAACCCGGTTCCCTGGCTCGATTCCCGCTCTTCAGCGTTTCGAGTATTGCTTGCGCCGCCGCGCCTTGTGCAAGCCGACCTTTTTTCGCTCCACTTCTCGCGCATCGCGCGTCACCAGGCGTGCGGCGCTCAGCACCGGCTTGAGCCCGGCGTCGTACTCGACCAGCGCGCGCGCGAGCCCATGGCGGACTGCGCCGGCCTGGCCGCTCTCGCCGCCCCCATGGACGTTCACGGTGATGTCGAAATTCGACAGCGTCTTCGTCAGCTCGAGCGGCTGGCGTACCACCATGCGGCCGGTCTCCCGCGCGAAGAACTCGTCCACCGGCTTGCCGTTGACCACGAACTGGCCCTTTCCCGGCTTGAGGAACACGCGCGCGACGGAGCTCTTGCGCCGTCCCGTGCCGTAGTAGTAGTCGCCGACCATGTCAGATCTCCAATGCCTTCGGCTGCTGCGCGGAGTGCGGATGCGTGCCGCCCGCATAGATTTTGAGCTTGCGCAGCATCGCGTTTCCGAGCGGGCCCTTGGGCAGCATTCCCTTCACCGCTTTCTTGAGCGCGCGGTCCGGGAACCGTGCCTGCAACTTCTCGAAGTTCGTCTCGCGAATGCCGCCAGGGTGCGTCGTGTGCCGGTAATACATCTTCTGCTGCGCCTTGCGCCCGGTAACGCGAATCTTGGTGGCGTTGACGACGACGATGAAGTCGCCGGTGTCGACGTGCGGCGTGTACTCCGGCTTGTGCTTGCCGCGCAGACGCGAGGCGATCTGCGAAGCGAGCCGGCCGAGCACCTTGCCCTGCGCGTCAACCAGATACCAGCCGTGCTTCACATCCTCGGCATTGGCGCTGAAAGTCTTCATCGATTGGGTCATCGCGAAAAGGCGCGCATGTTACCAAAAAAATGGCGCAACCTGTTGAGATTGCGCCTGAATCCACCATTGGAGGAGGGTGGAAGAGACGACGCCATTATGAACGAATCCTTGCTGCATTGCAACAATGAGAGATGGCTTTAGAAGACATAGTAAATTCATGATCTTACGCATTCAGGAGAGCAAGGCATGGAATGCACCGTCCGCTGGACCGGCGAAGGCATGGCCTTCCTGGCCGAGACCGGAAGCAATCACCTGCTCACGATGGACGGCGCGCCCGACGGCGGCGGCCGCAATCTTGCGCCGCGGCCGATGGAGACCGTCCTCGCGGGCGCGGGCGCCTGCACCGCGTACGACATCGTCGTGATTCTGAAGAAGAACGGCCAGGACGTGACCGGCTGCGAAGTCGCGCTGGTGGCCGATCGCGCCGCCGTGGATCCGAAGGTTTTCACCCGGATTCACTACCGCTTCACGATCCATGGCCGCGAACTCAAGCGGACCCTGGTCGAGCAGGCGGTGCGCCTGTCGCATGAAAAATACTGCTCCGCGACGGCGATGCTCGCGAAGACCGCGGAGATCACCAAAGAGCTCGAGATCGTCGAGATCTAGATTCGGTAGCTGACGCCGGTCATCAGCTTCGCCATCCCGCGCATGGCAAGCCGCACCGGGCCGGGCAACTCCGCGGCGCCGAGCGCGATCGCGCTGTCGCGGTGCTTAGCCTCGTCTACGCGCATGGCGGTCACAATCGCGCGCGTGCGGGCATCTTCGCGCGGCAGGCGCTCAAGGTGCACGGCCAAGTGCTCCTCGACCTGCCGCTCAGTCTCGGCAAGGAAGGCCAGGTTCCAGCGATCCCCGAGCATGCCGGCGGCGGAGCCGAGCGCGAGCGCGCCCGCGTACCAGAGAGGATTGAGCAGGCTCGGCCGCCCGCCGAGCTCGGCGATCCGCTGCGCGCTCCAATCGAGGTGGTCTTGCTCTTCGCGCGCAGCCCGCTCAAGCGCGCCGCGATTCTCCGGATGCGTTGCCGTCAGCGCCTGGCCTTGATAGAGCGCCTGCGCGCACACCTCTCCAACGTGATTCACGCGCATGAGTGCCGCCGCGTGCCCCCGCTCCGAGGGCTTCATCTCGGCTTCGGCGATCGCCGCTGCAGGGTAGGCCCTCGCGGCCCGGTGCACGCCCGCGAGCGTGCGCAGCGCATTGTCAAAGCCCTGGATCAGCCGGTCGATCGCGGTTTCCACACGAAAATTATAGGCAAAAAAAACGGGCGCCTTTCGGCGCCCGTTCCAGACTGCTTTCTACGGCGTTCTTTAAGCTTGGCTTAGAACGCGTGGCGCAGGGTGATACCCCACATGCGCGGATCTTCGCCAGCCACGGGCGCCGAATTTCCAATGCCCAGCGCGGCGCTGGTAAAGAAGGTGTATGCCGCGCCCGCATGGTTGTTAATGCGCGCGTAGGTGAAGGCTGCGGAGGTGCGCTTCGACAGATCGTATGCATAGGCAATTGCGAACATGCTCGCGGCATCGTCCGCCGCCGTAGCCTTGTCATTGCCCGCCTTGTCAAAGTGCGCGTAGATGTGATGATTGCCCCAGCCGTATTCGAGGGGAATCGACCACGCGGTACGGTCGGCAAGACTAGCCCCCGAGAGTGCATCCGTGATCTTCGACCTATCCCAAGCGAGGCCGACCTGGAACCCATTCCAAGTATACGAGCCAGCCAGCCGGTCACCACGCTGGTTGCCAGTAGCAACACCAGCGGCCGCAGCGTCATTCTTGGCCGACCAGTAGCTATAGCCGACGTTGAAGTTCTTGCCCGCATAGTATGGCGCAAAGTTCCAAGCACGACCTGCGCGGCTTTGACTGGTAATGTCAGCTTCCGCGGCACTCGGGTTGGCCGAGTACGCCACAATCGCCGAAAAGCCGTTCCAGTCCGGCGTCGTGTAGTGCACGACGTTCGTGGTACGCGTCGCGTTCGCGATCGCCGTCGTGGTACCGCCAGGGCTGACGTAGGACAGGATCGAGATGCTATCGGCACGCAGCGAGCCGCGCGTCGTCAGGTTGCTCTCACGCAGGAAGTAGTGCAGGTCCTGGCGGCCGAAGAAGATCCGGCCCCACTGGCTGCTCTGCAGGCCAACGTGGTCATTACCAGAAGCCGACAGCGCACCCGAGTCAATCCCGAAGCGCATGTCGATCTGGCCGATGGCCGCGAGGCCGCCGCCCAGGTCTTCGCGCACGTTGAAGTGGATCTGCGACGAGTCATCCACCACGCCAGTCTGGCTGTGCCGCCCACCCGCAGCGCGCACATAGTTGCCATAGCTCAGGCCCTCGAAGCCGCCCTTGAAGAACCCGCTGATCGTCACGCTCGACTGCGCGTAGGCAGCCGGCGCGGCGAGCGCGCCTGCAACTGCGACCACTAGAAGTTTCTTGTTCATTAAAAAAATCTCCTGTCTGTTGATAGTCCGAAGGGCCTAGGTTCCCTTCAGCCCCACCTCTCCCACGAGAAGTTGCGCTGATTTTCCAGCAGCGCACGGGTGCGCATCAAGAAAAATGCCCAATTTCCCCTGCATTTACAGCCGCTTGTTGCAGCTATACAACAAATACAATAAGTTCTTTAATTTCAATTACTAAGAAATCTCTCGAGAGCTTGTCCCGGGTCGGGGGCGCGCATGAATATTTCTCCGATTAGGAACGCCTCCACGCCGCGCTGCACCATCCTGGCAAGCTCGGCCGGCGATGAGATGCCGCTCTCGGTAATGATGATCTTTCCTTCGGGGACTCTCGGCAGCAGTTCGAGCGTGGTCTCAAGGCGGGTATCGAAAGTGCGGAGGTTCCGATTGTTGATGCCGAGCAAGGGCGAGCGCAGGCTGAGCACGGACTCCAGCTCTGCTTCATCGTGCACTTCCACGAGCACCGCCATGTCTAGTTTGTGAGCAATTACTTCTAATCCTTCCATGTCCTGGCGGGCAAGCGCTCCCGCGATCAGGAGAATGCAATCTGCTCCAAGGGCCCGGGACTCGTACACCTGCCAGGGCTCGACGACGAAGTCCTTGCGCAACATCGGCAAGGTGCAGGCGGCGCGAGCCGCGGCGAGGTGCTCGGGGGCCCCTTGAAAGAAGTCGCGATCGGTGAGTACGGACAGGCAGGCCGCGCCTCCCGCTGCGTAGCTAGAGGCGATCAAGGCCGGATCGAAGTCCTGCCGCAGCACTCCCTTGGACGGGCTTGCCTTCTTGATCTCGGCGATCACCGCAGGCTGCCCTGCGGCCATCTTCGCACGGACCGCGCCGACGAAATCGCGCGGCGGCGGCGCGGCGCGCGCGCGCTCCTCCATCCGCGCCAGCGGACAGTCGGCGCGCGCCGCCTCCACCTCCGCGCGCTTGCGCGCCAGTATTCGCTCGAGGATGTCGGGCATCAGCCCTTCGCCTGACGCGTGAATTCGACGAACGCGTCCAGCCTCTTCCGCGCCTCGCCGCGGGCGATCGCCGCCCGCGCGCGCTCGATGCCCGCATCGAGCGTCTTCGCCACGCCAGCGACGTAGAGCGCCGCGCCCGCGTTCAGCACCACGATGTTGAGCGCGGGCCCGGGCTGGTTCTCCAGCACGGCGAGGATCATCTGCTTCGAGTCCTCTACCGTATGCACCTCGATCGCGCGGCGGTCGTAGACCTCGAGGCCGAACTGGGAGGGATGCACCTCGTGCTCCCGGACCTCGCCTCCTTTCAGCTCCCCGACCAGTGTCGGCCCCGAGATTGAGATCTCGTCGAGGCCCTCCCTGCCGTACACCACCATCACGTGCTTCGCCCCGAGGCGCTGCAGCACGCGAACTTGGATGCCTACGAGATCGGGATGGAACACGCCCATGAGCTGGTTCTGCGCGCCAGCCGGATTGGTAAGCGGCCCAAGGATGTTGAAGATGGTCCGCACGCCCAGCTCCTTACGCACGGGCGCCGCGTATTTCATCGCCGGGTGGTGGCTCGGCGCGAACATGAACCCCACGCCGGTCTTCTCGACCGACTGCGCGATCTGCCCGGGCGAGAGGTCGAGGCGCGCGCCAAGCGCCTCGAGAACGTCGGCGCTGCCGCTGAGCGAAGACACCGAGCGGTTGCCGTGCTTGGCGACCTTGGCGCCGGCCGCGGCGGCGACGAAGGTCGCGGCGGTCGAGATATTGAAGGTGTGCGCTCCGTCGCCCCCCGTGCCGACCACATCGACGACGTGGTGGTGGTCCTTCAGCGGGACCATGGTCGCGAATTCGCGCATCACCTGCGCCGCGGCGGCGATCTCGCCGACCGTTTCCTTCTTCACGCGCAGGCCGACGACGAAGCCCGCGATCTGCGCCGGCGTCAGCTCGCCGCGCATGATCTGGCGCATGATGTGAAGCATCTCGTCGTGGAATACCTCGCGGTGCTCGACCGTGCGCTGGATTGCCTCGGCGATTCCGATTGTCATGTCCTGCCTCCCTCGAGAAAGTTCTTCAGCATGGCGTGCCCGTGCTCGGTGAGCAGCGCCTCCGGATGGAACTGCACGCCCTCGACCGGCAGCGTCCTGTGGCGCAGTCCCATGATCTCGCCCTCCTCGGATTCGGCGGAGATCTCGAGGCAGTCCGGGAGGGCATCCCGCGCCACCGCGAGCGAGTGGTAGCGGGTCGCCGCGAACTCCCCGGGCAGCCCCCTGAATACCCCCCGGCCGTCGTGCCGAACGCTCGATACCTTGCCGTGCATGATGCGCTTCGCGGGCACGACCCTGCCGCCGAAGGCCTGTCCGATCGCCTGGTGCCCGAGGCAGACGCCGAGAATCGGGATCGTCGCCGAGAAGCGGCCGATCGCGTCGAGCGACACGCCGGCTTGGTCCGGCGCGCAGGGACCGGGCGAGATCACGATGTGCGAGGGCCGCAGGCGCGCCATCTCGTCTAGCCCGATCTCGTCATTGCGGAATACGCGCACTTCCACGCCCAGTTCGCCGAAGTACTGCACCAGGTTGTAGGTGAACGAGTCGTAGTTGTCGATCATCAGCAGCATCGCGCACCCTCCTGCGCGGCCGTCACCGACCGAGGGCCGGCCGC
>DATJXO010000002.1:0-5393 GCA_035500055.1 Burkholderiales bacterium
GCAGCCGCGAAAATGCGGCACCACGACGCGCAGGCCGGCCGCGACGGCGCCGCGGGCGATACGGCGCGCGTAGTGGCTGGAGGAGCCGCCTTCGAGGCCGTGGAACAGCGCGACCAGCGGGCCGCGGGCGGGCCCCGGCGCCCAGTCCAGGTCGATGAAGTCGCCGTCGGGCGTGTCCCAGCGCTCGCGCCGCCACGCGATGCGCGGCGCCGGGCCGAGCGCACCGGCGAGCGTCTGCAGGTGGCCGCCCGGCAGCCACCAAGGCGCTTCATAGGGTGCCAAGCGTGCCCTTCAATGCAGGATCTTCGGCGCAGCCCCGGCGGGCGGTTCGGGCGGCGGCGTTCCCGGGGCGGGAGAGGCGTGGTGCACCACCAAGCGCCAGCCCGCAGCGGTGCGCAGGTAGACGTTGGTCGCGACCACCGCCGGACGCGGCCGCGGCTCCCCGGCGACCGTGATCACCTCGTGCACGCTATGCACCGCGACCATCATCCCGGAGACCGTCACCTGCTGAGCGACCCGCACGCGCAGGCCCGGCCCGCCGGCGAGGACCTGCCGCCAGCCCTCGCGCACCTGCTCCTGGCCGGCGAGCCGCGGCCCGCCCGGATGGATGCAGACGATCTCCTCGTCCTCGGACCAGACCGCCATCATCGCCTCCAGGTCGGCGCGCTCGAGCGCCTCGTAGAAGGCGGACTCCGCGTCTTGCGCCGTCGGAAAGATCTTGGCCATCGGGAATCAGGGACAGGCCATGTTTTTCGCTATTTTTCCGCAAAAACGCGATCCGTCCCGGTCTCCCGGACCGCGCTGAAGACCTGCTCGACGCCGAGCTCGCGCATGCATCGGAAGTGCCCCAGGGGGCAGACGCGCGCGAAGCAGGGGCTGCACTCGGGCCGGAGCCAGAGTATCCGCGCGCGCGCCGAGCGCGGCGGCGTGCGCTCCGGGCTAGAGGAGCCGAACAGCGCGACCAGCGGGCGGCCGAGAGCCGCGGCGACATGCATCAGCCCCGAGTCGTTGCTCACCACGAGTTCCGCGCCGGCGAGCAGGTCGATCGCCTCCTCCAGGGTCGTGCGGCCCGCCAGGTTCACGCCGGGAACCCCGGCGCATGCCTCGGCGTCCCGTACCGAGCCGAGCAGCACGACCTGATGCCGCAGCCGCGGCGCCAGCTCGGCGAAGTAGGGCCAGCGCTTTGCAGGTCCGTACTCCGCGCCCGGGCAGAGGACCGCATAGCTTCCCTGGATCCCGAACTTCGCCTTCGCCCTTCCGATCGCGTCGGGGTCCGAGCGGAGCGAAGTCGGGGAGGGCAGCGATGCCGATTCGCCCGGACCCCCAGCAAGCCTCAGATAGTGCGCGGTCATCGGGGTGTCCGGCCCGGGATCGACGCGCCTTGCCGTCAACAGCCCGAAGCGCGCTTCGCCGAGGTAGCCGGTGCGCACCGGGATCCCGGCCATGAAGGGCACCAGCGCCGATTTCCAGGAATTGGGCAGTACGAATGCCTCGGAGTAGGCGCGCGCACGCAGGCGCCGTGCCAGGCGCCAGCGCGCGCCGAGCTGGAGCGCGCCGTGGCGCAGGTCGGCCTCGATCACTTCGTCGACCTCTGCCATGCGGCGCGCGAGAGGCGCCACCCAGGGAGCGGCCAGCACCTCGACGCGCGGCGCCGGCCGCCGCTCGCGCAGCCGCGCCAGCAGCGGCTGCGCCATCAGCGCGTCCCCGATCCAGTTCGGCGCGACGACGAGGAGGCGTGCGCTAATGGGACTTCGCTTCGCCCTTGAACAGGTACCGGGTGCCGCAATAGGGGCACAGCGCCTCGCCGCGCTTCGCGACGTCGAGGAACACGCGCGGGTGCCTCGCCCAGAGCGGCGCGCCGGGCATCGGGCAATGCAGCGGCAGGTCTTTCGCCGTGACCTCGACTTCGCGCGCGGTATCGGTGCTCATGGCTTCTTCTTCCCCTGGCCCGCCGTCACCGGCGTCAGCCAGTGGCGATGTCTGCGGTCCTTGCCGGTGACGACGTCGAAGAACGCCTTCTGCAACGCCTTGGTGACGGGGCCGGCCTTGCCGGCGCCGATGACGCGGCCATCGAGCTCCCGGATCGGCGTCACCTCCGCCGCGGTGCCGGTGAAGAAGCACTCGTCGGCGATGTAGACGTCGTCCCGCGTCAGGCGCTTGGCGCGCACCGTGTAGCCGAGGCCGGCAGCCAGCTCGATCACCGAGGAGCGCGTGATCCCGGTGAGCGCGGAGGTCAGCTCGGGCTCCCAGATGGTGCCGTCCTTGACGATGAAGATGTTCTCGCCCGCGCCCTCCGCGACGAAGCCGTCGACGTCGAGCAGCAGGCCCTCGTCGTAGCCGTGCTGCGTGGCCTCGAGCGTCGCCAGCACCGAGTTCGGATACGTGCCGGACATCTTGGAGCGCGCCATGGTGACGTTGACGTGGTGCCGGGCCACCGACGCGGTCTTGACGCGGATGCCCTTGGAGAGCGCCTCGGGGCCGAGATACGCGCCCCAGGGCCAGGCGGCGATCGCCACGTGCACCGTGGCGCCGATCGGCGAGACGCCCATCTTCTCAGAGCCGTAGAACGCGATCGGGCGGATGTAGCAGGCGTCGTGGCCGTTGGCGCGCACCACCTCGATCTGCGCCCGCATCAGCCGCTCCAGCGTGTACGGGATCTTCATCATGTAGATGTGGGCCGAGTTGAACAGGCGCTGCGTATGCTCGCGCAGGCGGAAGATCTGCGTCCCGGCGACCGTCTTGTAGGCGCGCACCCCCTCGAAGACGGCGAGCCCGTAGTGCAGCGAGTGGGTCAGCACGTGCGTCGTCGCCGAGCGCCACGGCACCAGCTTGCCGTCGTGCCAGATCCAGCCGTCGCGGTCGGCCATCGACAGCGGGGCCTGCGCCGCCGCCTTCTTCTTCGCCATGGTGCAATGTCTCCGTTTGCGGTGAGGCGCCATCTAACCACAGCGGCGCCGAATCCGCCATACTATTAACATGAACGTTAATACTCCCGACCGGGTGTTCGCCGCGCTGGCGTCGCTGCCGCGGCGCCGGATCCTTGCCTTCCTGTCGCAGACCGCGCTCGCGACCGCCGACCTCGCCGAGCGCTTCGGCCTGAGCGCGCCCGCGGTGTCGCGGCATCTCTCGGTCCTGCAGCACGCCGGCCTGGTGTCGGCGGAGCGCCTGGGCCAGCGGGTGCTGTACCGGCTCAACCGCGACGTGCTGCTCGATAGCCTGGCGCGCTTCGCGTCCGAGGTCGACGGCCCGCTGCGGCGCGCGCCGCAGCCGCGGGCGCCGCGCGAGGCGATCTAGCATGCGCGCCGCGGCCGCGCTGATGGGCTTCTCCCACGGCGGCGCGCTGACGCTGCTCGCCTCCACCGCCTGGGCGAGGGAGACCTTCGCGCCCGGCAACGCACCCGGGTTCCGCGCCTTTCTCGCCTTCTACCCGAACTGCAACGCCGAATTCCCCGAGCGCCTGCATCTGGCCGCGCCGCTGCGCGATGCTTCCCGCGGCGGGAGACGATTCTCGGGCCGGTCGCGCGCTCGAGCGTCGCCGGCAGCGCGGACGCTGCAGCGGCGGCCCGCCCCAGGCTGCGCGCGCAACTGCAGGAACTGATGAAATAATGCGTGCGCCCGCCGCGGCGACCGCGCAAAACGACGCATGGACAAGGACGCATTCTTCTGGAAGGTGATGTCGGGCGCGCTGCCGCCGCCCAGGGTCGCGGCTACGCTCGGAATCAAGTTCCGCTCGGTCGACTCGGAGAAGGGCGAGGTGGAAGTCGAGTTCGAGGGCAGGCCGGAGTTCACCAATCCGGTGGGCAATATCCAGGGCGGAATCCTCGCCGCGATGCTCGACGACACCATGGGACCCGCGCTGGCGTCGAGGCTGGCCGCGGGCGAATTCGCGCCGACGCTGAATCTCAACGTGTCGTTCGAAAAGCCGGCCAGGGTCGGGGTCATCCTGGGCCGGGGACGGGTGGTGAAGCAGGGACGGGACGTCTGCTTCCTTTCCGGCGAGCTGTTTCAAGAAGGCGAGCGGGTCGCCGCCGCGACCGCGACCGCGCTTATCCGGCGCCTGCCGGCGGGGGGAGCGTGAACGAGCAGAAGATCACCGTGCGCAACACCGAGACCGGGAGGACCATGGAGGTGGTGGTCTTCAGCAAGCGAGTCGAGGCGATCGAGGTGGTGATCGGCGAGGGCATGCACAGCATGAAATGCCTGCTGACGCCGACGCGCAACGGCCTCGCCTATGCCGGCAGCATCCGCGGCCGCGAGCTGGTCTACGAGCGCAGCCGCGCCGAGGTCCAGGCCGAGCTCGAGCTGCTCAACCCCGCGCTGCGCAAGCCGCGCGCCCGCTGAGCTAGCGATAGGGCGCGAAGACCCGCTCCCAGAGGGCGCGCACCGCCTGCGAGTGGGCTGCGACCTGCGCCGGCGGCACGCGCGCGTAGCGCGCGCCATTGAGGCGCAGGGCGTGCTGCAGGCGGCGGAATTCGCGGTAGGCGTCGCGGCACTCTCCGGCCAGGGCCGGCTCGATCAGCCCCAGGTCCGCCGCGACGCCGAGCAGCGCAATGTTGCCGAGGTTCCCGGCCAGCTCCCCATGCCGGTGCGCGTGCGCGAGCACCAGGAACTGCACCGCGAACTCGATGTCGATCATGCCGCCGGCGTCGTGCTTCAGGTCGAACAGCCCCGAGGGGTTGGGGTGTGCGGCGTGCAGCTTCTGCCGCATGCCGAGCACGTCGCGCGCGAGCGCCGCCGCGTCGCGCGGGCGCCTGAGGATGCGCTCCCGGATCCGCTCGAATTCCAGGCCGACCTGCCGGTCTCCGGCGCAGTAGCGCGCCCGGGTCAGCGCCTGGTGCTCCCAGCTCCAGGCCGCGTGCGCCTGGTACTCGGCAAAGGCGTCGAGCGACGAGACCAGCAGCCCGCTCGAGCCGGAAGGACGCAGCTGCAGGTCGGTGTCGAACAGCGTTCCGGCGGAGGTGCGCACCGTGAGCCAGTTGTTGTAGCGCTGCGCCAGCCGCGCGTAGTTCTGCGCCGCGCGCTCGTCGTCGTCCTCGTAGAGGAAGATGATGTCGAGGTCGGAGGCGTAGCCGAGCTCCTTGCCGCCGAGCTTGCCGTAGGCGACCACGGCGAAGCGCGGGTGCTCGCGGTGGCGCCCGGGGAGCTGCGCCCAGACCGCCTCGAGCGAGACCTGCAGCGTGAGGTCGGCGAGCTGCGACAGATGGTCGGCGAGGACCTCCACGGTGAGCAGGCCCGAGAGGTCCTGCGCCAGCAGGCGGAAGCTCTGCGACTGGTGCTGCTCGCGCACCGCGTTCATCTGCCGTTCTAGGTCGCCGCCGGCGCCGGCGAGCGCGGCGCGCAGCTCGAGCTCGAACGCGCGCCAGTCGGGCGGCGCGTACAGCAGGCGGTCGTCG
>DATJXO010000003.1:0-4585 GCA_035500055.1 Burkholderiales bacterium
CGCGGCGATCCTTTGGACGATGACTTGTCACAACGCAGCATGAAGCGGCTCGAAAATCTCGGCGAACCCGATGAGCGTAGTCACGCAACCCATGACGACCGCCGATAAGGCTGAACGCGCCAGCGACGCGCTCTGGTACAAGGACGCGGTCATCTACCAGCTGCACATCAAGGCGTTCTTCGACTCCAACGACGACGGCATCGGCGACTTCAAGGGGCTCGCCTCCAAGCTCGACTACGTGCAGGCGCTCGGGGTCAACACGATCTGGCTGCTGCCGTTCTACCCCTCGCCGCTGCGCGACGACGGCTACGACATCTCCGACTACCACAACGTGCACCCGCAGTACGGCACGCGCCAGGACTTCCGCAACTTCGTGCGCGAGGCGCATCGCCGCGGCCTGCGCGTCATCACCGAGCTGGTGATCAACCACACCTCGGACGCGCACCCCTGGTTCCAGGCCGCGCGCCGCGCCCCCGCGGGCTCGCCCAAGCGCGACTACTACGTGTGGAGCGACACCGACCGCAAGTACCAGGGCACGCGCATCATCTTCACCGACACCGAGAAGTCGAACTGGACCTGGGACCCGGAGGCGAAGGCGTACTTCTGGCACCGCTTCTTCTCGCATCAGCCCGACCTCAACTTCGACAACCCGAAGGTGCTGCGCGCGGTGTTCCGCACCATGCGCTTCTGGCTCGACATGGGCGTCGACGGCTTCCGCCTCGACGCGGTGCCGTACCTGATCGAGCGCGAGGGCACCTCCAACGAGAACCTGCCCGAGACGCACGCCGTGATCAAGCAGATCCGCGCGCTGATCGACGCCAGCTACCGCAACCGCCTGCTGCTGGCGGAGGCCAACATGTGGCCCGAGGACGTGCGCGAGTACTTCGGCGACGGCGACGAGTGCCACATGGCCTACCACTTCCCGCTCATGCCGCGCATGTACATGGCGATGGCGCAGGAGGACCGCCACCCGGTGGTGGAGATCCTGCAGCAGACGCCGGAAATCCCGGACTCCTGCCAGTGGGCCATCTTCCTGCGCAACCACGACGAGCTGACGCTCGAGATGGTGACCAACGCGGAGCGCGACTACATGTACCGGATGTACGCCGCCGACCCGCGCGCGCGCATCAACCTCGGCATCCGCCGGCGCCTCGCGCCGCTGATGGAGAACGACGCCGACCGCATCAAGCTGATGAACTCGCTGCTGTTCTCGATGCCCGGCTCGCCGATCATCTACTACGGCGACGAGATCGGCATGGGCGACAACTTCTACCTCGGCGACCGCAACGGCGTGCGCACCCCCATGCAGTGGAGCCCGGACCGCAACGCCGGCTTCTCGCGCGCCGACCCGCAGCGCCTGTACCTGCCGCCGATCATGGATCCGATCTACGGCTTCGAGGCGGTCAACGTCGAGGCGCAGAATCGCGAGCCGAACTCGCTGCTCAACTGGATGCGCCGCCTGCTCGCGGCGAGGAAGGTATCGCAGGCGTTCGGCCGCGGCCGCCTGTCGTTCCTGCGGCCGGGCAACCGCAAGATCCTCGCCTACGTGCGCGAGCTCGGCGAGGAGACGGTGCTGTGCGTGGCCAACCTCGGCCGCACCGCGCAGCCGGTCGAGCTCGACCTGCGCCGCTGGAAGGGCCGCGTGCCGCTGGAAATGTTCGGCAGGACGCCGTTCCCGCCGATCGGCGAGCTGCCCTACCTGCTGACCCTGCCGGGCTCGGGCTTCTACTGGTTCCAGCTCTCCAAGGACGCCGATGTGCCGCACTGGCACGAGGAGCGGCTGGTGCGCGAGGACCTGCCGGTGGTGGTGCTGTTCGACGGCTGGACCAGCTTCTTCCGCGACCGCGTCGTGCCGTGGCGCATCGCGATGGCGGCGAAGACGCGGCAGCAGCTCGAGGAGTCGGTGCTGCCGGGCTACGTCGAGCTGCAGCGCTGGTACGGGGCCAAGGGCGAGCCGGTGAAGCGCACGCGCCTGCTCGACCACGTGGTCTGGAAGCGCCAGGACCGCGAATGGATGGTGGCGCTGTTCGACGTCGAGTCGCCCGCCGGCGGCGCGACCTACTTCCTGCCGCTGTCGCTCGACTGGGACGAGCGCGGCGGCGATCCGCGCGCGCGCGAGCGCTCCCCCGCCACCATCGCCAAGGCGCGCCAGCAGGCCAACGTCGGCATGCTCACCGACGCCTTCGCCGACGAGACGTTCTGCCGCGCGGTGGTGGAGGCGATCGGCCAGGGCGGCGAGGTCGCCATGGCGCAGGGCCGGCTGCGCTTCGCGCCGACCGCCTCGTTCGGGCCGCTCGCCGGCGACGGCGTCTGGAAGCTGCCGGTGAGCGCGCCGCTCGCGCAGAGCTCCAACACCGCGGTGACGCTGGGCGAGCGGCTGTTCCTCAAGGGCTACCGGCGGCCGCGCCGCGGCGTCAATCCGGAGTTCGAGGTCGGCCGCTTCCTCACCGACGTGGCCGAGTTCCCCTTCAGCGTGCCGGTGGCGGGCGGCGTCGAGTACGTCGCCGCCGACGGCGTGCCGAGCGCGCTCGCGCTGCTGCAGGGCTTCGTCGCCAACCAGGGCGACGGCTGGAACTACACCCTCGAATACCTCGACCGGCACTTCGCCGGCGCGCGCGACCCGGCCGAGACCGCGCCGGACGAGCGCCACGGCGCCTTCCGCACGCTGCTGCACACGCTCGGCGAGCGCACCGCGCAGCTGCACCGCGCGCTCGCCATCCCGGGCGGCGGCGCCGACTTCGACCCGGAGCCGGCGACCGAGCAGGACCTGGCGGCCTGGAAGGCGCGCGTGCGCGACGACGCGCAGGCGACGCTCGACCTGCTGGCGAAGCGCACCGACCGCCTCGACGAGGCGCAGCGCGAGAGCGCCAAGGAGCTGCTCAAGGACCCGCGGCGGCTGCTCGCGCGCATCGACGCCACCCGCTTCGACCCCGCCGGCGCGAAGAAGCTGCGCTACCACGGCGACTACCACCTCGGGCAGGTGCTGCTGCGGCAGAACGACTTCCTGATCATCGACTTCGAGGGCGAGCCGGCGCGGGCGCTGGAGGAGCGGCGCGCCAAGTCGAGCCCGCTGCGCGACGTCGCCGGGATGCTGCGCTCGTTCGACTACGCGCGCTGGGCGTCGCTGAAGCGCGCCGCGCAGACGCCCGAGGAGCAGGCGCGCTGCGCGCCGCTCGCCGAGCAGTGGCTCGCCGAGGCGCGCGGCGCGTTCCTCGACGGCTACGCCGGCGCGATCGCGGGCTCCGGGCTGCTCGGCGCGTTCGAGGCGGCGCAGGAGCTGGTGGCGTTGTTCGAGATCGAGAAGGCGCTCTACGAGCTGCGCTACGAGCTCGACAACCGGCCGGCCTGGGCCGCGATCCCGCTCGGCGGGCTGCGCGCCCTGGCGGCATGAGGCGGCGGCCCTTCGGCCGCGGCGAAGAGAGGAGGAAGCCAATGAACGTGGACCTGCTGATCGAACCCCTCAGGACCCTGCTGCACTCGGCCGGCGAGTTCCTGCCGCGCCTCGCGCTCGCCGTGCTGGTGCTGATCGCGGGCTGGCTGTTCGCCAAGGCGGCGCGCTTTGCCGTGGTGCGGGGCCTGCGCGCGATCAACTTCAACGTCCTGACCGACCGCGCCGGCATCGACGGCTTCCTCGCCCAGGGCGGCCTCGAGACCGACACCACCGGCATCTTCGGCCTGCTGGTGTACTGGCTGGTGATCCTTTCGACGCTGGTGATCGCATTCAACGGCCTCGGCCTGACCTACATCACCGACCTGCTCGGCAAGGTGGTGCTGTTCGTGCCGAAGATCATCGTCGCGCTGCTGATCCTCGCCTTCGGCGCCTACTTCGCGCGCTTCATCGGCAAGACCATCGAGACCTACTGCCGCAACGTCGGCCTGCGCGACGGCGAGCTGATGGCGCGGCTGGCGCAGTACGCGCTGCTGGTGTTCGTGGTGCTGATCGCGCTCGACCAGATCAACGTCGGCGGCGAGATCATCCGCCAGAGCTTCCTCATCCTGCTCGCCGGCGCGGTGTTCGCGCTTTCGCTCGCCTTCGGCCTCGGCGGCCGCGACTGGGCGGCGCGCCTGCTCGAGCGCTGGTGGCCGCGCGAGCGCGACAAGCCTTGACCCGGACGGATCCCGCCCCGGCGCCTGCGCTGCAGCGCCTGCCGGAGCTCGCGCGGCGCGCCGCCGCCCGCCCGCTCGCGCTGTTCCTCGACTACGACGGCACGCTGACGCCGATCGTCGAACGGCCCGAGGACGCGGTGCTCGGCGAGGAGATGCGCGCGGCGCTGCGGCGCGTGGCGCAGCGGCACTTCGTCGCCGTCGTGAGCGGGCGCGACCTGCCGGACGTGCGCGCGCGCGTCGGCATCGAGGGCCTGCACTACGCCGGCTGCCACGGCTTCGAAATCGCGGGGCCCGGCGGCGGCCGCGTGCACGAGGCGGCCGCGGCGGCCGCGCCGCAGCTCGCCGCGGCGGCCGACGAGGTGGCGAACGCGGTGCGCGGGCTCGCGGGCGTGCAGCTCGAGCGCAAGCGCTTCACGCTGGCGGTGCACTACCGGCGCGCGCGCGAGGCGGACGTGCCCGCGGTGCGCGACGCGGTCGC
>DATJXO010000004.1:0-3542 GCA_035500055.1 Burkholderiales bacterium
CGACGCCGGAATTCATGCGGCGCAGCTTGTAGACCGTGTAGAACGTGACGAGCGAAGCGTAGTAGCGGATGCTGTCTGCAGAGATCCCGGCCGTGTCGAGAAATCGACTCGCGAAGACGTAGAGCGGTGCGAAGAAGGTTCGACGTCCGGATTCCTGTTTCAGTTCCCGGTAGCTGAAGTCCTTCGGTTCATGCTTCAGAAGCGTGACCTGATACATCGAGTCGTCGGCCTCGAGCATCGCGTCGAGCTGCTGCGCGATGGATTTTGTGAGGGCGCGCTCGAGCAGCGCCGAGACGCGCTGGCGCTCCGCGGCGACCACCCGGCCAGTCAAGTCCTGCAGATACGAGTAGGCCGGTGCGACGATGCGTTCGTGCTTCAGATACTGCAGGCACTCGCGCAGGATGAAACCGGGCTGCGTCGAAAGCCTCGCGAGGCGCTGCGCCCGCGTTTCAAGATCGGCCTTCGCGGTGCCCTCGCACATCCTGAAACCGAACAGATCGAGGATGCTTTGCTGTAACGCGCGGCGCGTGGGTGCCGATGGTATTGCCACGGTGGTCCGGTCCGCGTCAGGGAAATGCCGCGCGAGGATGTAGCGCATATCCTCTGCGACGTCCGGCACGTCGTAGCTGAAGAACTGGAATCTGGCTTTGAAATACCCGAGTTGCAGGACAAGATGGAGCGCGACCGGGAGCGTGCGCGCGCGCACGAGCTGCTGCTCGGCGTTGCCAAGTTCGAAGTAGGTATGCCGGTCTTCGTCGGTAAAACGTGGCAACGCATACAGTTCATCGATTTCGGCGCGGGTCAGGATCGAAAGGCGGTGCGAGGCGGCCATGAGGTTTTTTGTTCCTGAACGCGCGCCGGGAGGATCAGGGTTTCGCCTTGCCTTGCCGTGCGCCCGCCGGCTGGGGGCGGGCCTTGAGCTGCCCTTGCAGTGAAGCGACCTGCTGGGCGAGCGTGTCGCGCTCGCGCCGTAACTCGCGTGCCTCGTCGATGGCGCTCGCGAGCTGCGTTTCGTGGCGATCGGCCAGGCGCCGCTGCTCGGCCGCTTCGGCCGCAAGCCGCTGGACGTCGCCGGCGAGCTGCTCGTTACGCTGTTGCACCCTGTAGAGCGCGGTTTCCGCACGCCGCTGTGCGCCGCGCGCCTCTTCGGTTTGCAGCAGGACGTGCTTCTGCACGCTTTCGAGCCGCGAAGCCGCCTGATCGATCTGTGCCCGCAGGGCGGCCTCACGCCCGGCGTGCTCCGCGCGCTGGGCCTCGAGCTCGCGCGCATGCGTGTCGTGTGCCGTGCGCAGCGCCTCGCCGGACTGCACGCGCGCGGCGTCGCGCTCGGCTGCGACAGCCTGCGCTGTCTGGAGTGCTGCCTCGCGTTCGGCCTCGGACCGGGCAAGCCCGGCGGTAGCCGCCGCGAGCCGCGTCTCGCGCTCCTCGAGTTGCGTACGCAGCGCTTGTACCTGTGCTTCGAGCGCCGCCAGGGTCGTGCCCAGCGAATCGGCGCGGGCGGTGGACTCCACGGCTTCACGCTCGAGTTCCTCACCGCGCGCGGCGAACACCTGCTCGCCATGTTCGACAGCGAGCGCCCAGAGCGAGCGCATCGCGTCGGCCACGGACCCGGGCAACGCTGCGGCCAGCGCGTCATTGCGGGCCTGCTCGTCCTTCCAGAGTTTCAGCTCGTCGTTGATCGTGGTGCGGCTGCCCTGGCGGATCTCGGCATAGATGAGGTCGACGGTGAGCTCATGCGGGCGCCGGCCGGCGGCGACGAGGCGTGCAGCCGCTTCGCGGGTGCGAAGGCGGGTATCGCTGATACGGCTCATAGGCGGGTATTGGCGTGAAAGTGGTCGGGGAAGTCGGGTTTCGTGGCCGAGTATATCCGTATATCTGTGTATTTCGTTATATGTATAACGATTAGCGCTTGAAATTTATGATAAGCCTGATAATCGAAAGTATTTCCGGTGTACGCTCCCGCATCGCCTTTTCAAAACGCGTCAGCCATGAACCTGCCCGCCACAGCCCCCGAGGCGATCCTGCCGCTCGTCCTGCCTGCCGCCCTCGACGGCCGTGACGGCACCAACCGGGCACACGGCGTCCACCGGCAGATCGCCGCCGACACGGACGTTGAGGCCGTGCGCCTGTGGCTCGCGGAATACGTCGGCTCGCCGCACACCCTGCGCAGCTATCGCAAGGAAGCCGTGCGCCTGCTCGTGTGGGCCACCCGGACCCTTGGCAAGCCGCTCTCGAGCCTCACGCGTGAGGATTTCCTGCTCTATGAACGGTTTCTGGCCGATCCCGCCGCAGACTGGGCTGATCCGGCGCTGCCACGCCGCGGGGGCGCCCGGCGCCTGTTTGACGGGCCGCTCTCGGAGCGCAGCCAGCGGCAGGCCCTCGGCATCCTCTGCGGCCTGCTCAATTACCTGGTCGCCGCCGGCTATCTCGCCGGCAACCCGCTGGCGCTGCGCCGCTCACGCCCAACGTCCGCTGCACGCACGCGCCGCATCGAGCGCTACCTCGATCACGCGCTCTGGCAGAGCGTGCTCGACTCGATGGAGCGCTGGCCACGCGACACACCGCGCGAATGCCAGCACTACGAGCGCAGCCGCTGGCTGGTCCGGCTGCTGTATCACACGGCCCTGCGCGCGAGCGAGGCCGCCCAGGCGAAGGCAGCCGACTTCTTCCAGCGGCGCGGGCGCTGGTGGTTGCATGTGGTCGGCAAGGGCGGCACCGAGGGAGAGGTGCCCGTGAGCGACGCGTTGATGACCGAGTTCGCCCGCTACCGCACCTTCTGCGGCCTGCCGCCGGCGCCCGCGCCCGATGAGATCTCCCCGGCGGTGATGAGCATCGCCGGTGACCCCGGGCGGCATCTGACGCCGACCGCAATCTACCTGATCGCGAAGGAAGTATTCCTGCGCGCGGCCGACGCGCTCGCTGCGGCTGACCCCGTCGGGGCGGCAACCCTGCGACGTGCCTCCACGCACTGGCTGCGTCACTCGGCGGCCTCCCACCAGGCCGACGCCGGCACCGACATCCGCTTTATCCAGAGAAACCTGCGGCACGCCTCGATCGAGACAACGGGGCTTTACCTGCACGCGGAAGACGACCGCCGGCACGCCCAGACCACGGATGCGCACGCCCCAACAAATACCGCCGCCCAACCGGATGACGTGCCCGCGTAAAATACGCAGCGCTTCAGCCTGCACCCAGGCGGGCCTGCAAGCGCCTCGAAGTACGACTGATCAGGATCTCCCGCCGATGGCCATCCAGTACGACCGGAAACAGATCACCGCATGGCTGGACGCCTACACGGTCGCGAAGGCGCGCGACTATGGGCAGGCTGTCTCGGATTTACAGTGGCAGGGGGACGATATTCTTGCCGGCAAGGTACAGGGCACCCGCTCGCGACCCTACAACGTACGGGTCTGGTTCAACGACCCCGACGACGACCTGTGGATTGAGAGCGAATGCTCCTGCCCGGTCGGCGGCCACTGCAAGCACGTCGCCGCGCTCCTGCTCGCGGGCCTCACCCATGTTCCCCGGCAGGCCATCACCGG
>DATJXO010000005.1:0-7257 GCA_035500055.1 Burkholderiales bacterium
AGGATGCCCGTGTGCAGGACCCAGCCGCTCGAGATGCCGATCTTCAGGCCGCGGTCGTCCGGCAGCTTGTGGTGGATGGTGAGCAGCACGTCCTTGCCCTTGGGCGTCAGCTCGTAGAGCACCTCGGTCTGCCCGCCGTCCCAGTTCCAGGTATGGCCGAGCGCGCGCAGCCGCTCGAACCGCGTGATCCTGCCCTCGACAGTTTTCTTTCCGGGGCTGGGCGGCGGCGGGTCGTCCGTAAGCCTCGCGTTGTCGACGTGCATCTCGATCCGGCCGCCCAGGCGCAGCTCCCACTCGCCGGCGGCGAGCCAGGTGGCGCGCTTCTTCGATTCGGTCAGGTAGGCCCAGACGCGCTCGACGGGGCCGGGCAGCAGGCGCTCCAGGCGTACGGTGGCGGGCGGGATCAGGGTGGCGCGCGGTTCTGCCATGGCGTTCTCCCTTGCCTAGATCACGGCCTCGTATTCCTTCTGCAGCCGCTCGTGCGTCGTGTAGAAGGGCCGCGGCTTCGCGCCGCTCAGGCGATCGGCGAGGATGCCGGTGTGCACCACCCAGCCGGCCG
Organism: Burkholderiales bacterium; assembly: GCA_035500055.1. GTDB lineage: Bacteria > Pseudomonadota > Gammaproteobacteria > Burkholderiales > SG8-39 > RBG-16-66-20. Next base: position 560 of record DATJXO010000005.1, read on the forward strand.
AGACGCCGACCTTGATGCCGCGCTCGTCCGGCAGCTTGTGGTGGATGGTGAGCAGCACGTCCTTGCCCTTCGGAGTCAGTTCGTAGAGCACCTCGGTCTCCTTGCCGTTCCAGGTCCAGGTGTGGCCGAGCGCTTTCAGGGGCTCCAGGCGCGTGATCCTGCCCTCGAACGAATTGCGCCCGCCCTTGCCCGCGGGCACCACGTCGTTCGGCAGTTTCTCGTTCTCGAAATGCAGCTCGATCTTGCCGCCGATGCGCAGGTCGAATTCGCCCGCGGCCAGCCAGGTGGCGCGCTTCTTCGAATCGACCAGGTAGGCCCAGACGCGCTCGACCGGGCCGGGCAGCAGGCGCTCGAGGAAGACGGTGGAGGGCGGGATCAGGGTGGCGCGGGGTTCGGTCATTTTTTGCTCCTTGACTTGGCTTTTTCGATGGCGTCTTCCGCCCGCAGGGCCGCTTCGAGGCGGTCCAGCCGGCGCGTCCAGGCGTCGCGCTCGCGCAGCATCCAGCGGGCGGCGGCATCGAGCGGCCCGGGATCGAGCGAGAGGAAATGGTCGCGCCCGTCGATGCGCCGGCGCACCAGGCCCGCGCGCTCGAGGATGCGGATGTGCTTCGAGACCGAATTGAGCGAGATGCCGAAGGGCGCGGCGACCTCGGTGACGCGCGCCTCGCCCGCCGCGAGGCGGTTCAGGATGCTGCGGCGGGTCTCGTCGGCGAGCGCCACCAGGGTGTCGTCCAGGTCCATGCTGGGCATGTGAAACCCGACATTAACCCAAAAGGGTTAACGATGCAAGCCCGGCCGCGGAGGCGCCGGGAAAGGGCGGGTATCATGGCGGCCCTGACAGAGCCATGACCTTGCAGATCCTCGATCCCCGCTTCGTCGGCGGCGGCATCGCCGTCGCGGTATTCCTCGGCATCCTGCTGTTCCTGCAGGTCGGCCGCTGGATCGGGCGCCGCACGATCCGGCGCCACGGCGAGCACGCCCAGACCAACATCAGCTCGCTCGAGGCCGCGGTGTTCGCGCTGCTGGGCCTGCTGATCGCCTTCACCTTCTCGGGCGCGCTCTCGCGCTTCGACGAGCGGCGCGCGCAGGTGGTGGACGAGGGGAACGCCATCGGCACGGCCTGGCTGCGCATCGACCTGCTGCCCGCGCAGGCGCAGCCGAAGCTGCGCGACGCGTTCCGCGCCTACGTGGATTCGCGCATCGCCACCTACCGCCTGCTGCCCGACATCGCCGCCGCGAAGGAGGAACTGGCGCGCTCGCAGCGCCTGCAGGGCGAGATCTGGGCCCAGTCGGTCGCGGCGCTGCGGCTGGCGGAGGTGCGGCCGGCCACGGAAGTGCTGCTCGTGCCGGCGCTGAACCAGATGTTCGACATCACGAGCACGCGCATCGCCGCCACCCAGATGCACCCGCCGGGCATCGTCTACGGCATGCTGGTCGCGCTCGCGCTCGCCGCGGCGCTGCTCTCGGGCTACCAGTCCGCGAGCGAGAAGACCTACGACTGGGTCCACAAGATCGGCTTCGCGGCGATCGTCTCCCTCACCGTCTACGTGATCCTGGACATCGAGTTCCCGCGCCTGGGCCTGGTGCGCATCGACGCGATCGACCAGATCCTGGTCGGCGTGCGCGCCGGGATGCAGTGAGCGCGCGACCGCGCTCCCGCCCGGCCGGGATCTTCAGTGCAGTTCCAGGGTCTTGCCGTTCAGGCGGCCGCGGTATTCGCGCCCGCCGGCGGCGAAGCTGATGTCCTCGCCGCGCACCCTGCCGCCCTCGATGACGTAGTTCTTGCCGCCCGTGGCGAGCACCCCCGAGAGCACCTGGAAGTGCTGGTGGATCTCGATGAAGCCCTGCGGCGTCTCGTAGCTGCCGGCGACCTGGGCGGGCACGATCCAGAAGAGCGCGGTGCACCAGGAGATGGCGCAGCCCGCGTCGGCGTTCAGGTCGGCGGTCGCGTCGGGCTTCCAGTCGCCCATGTCGAAGGTGTTCGAGACGATGCGCGTGCCGGGCTTGAGCGCGAGGATCTTCGGGCGCAGCTTCAGGTTGAGGGACGGCAGCAGGAACATGGTGATCACGGTGGCCTGGGAGAAATCGGTCTCGAACAGGTCGGCCTTGACGAAGCGGGCCTTGTCGCTCACGCCTTCCCTGGCGGCGTTGTGGATCGAGAGTTCGACCATGTCGGCGTTGTATTCGACGCCCAGCGCGCGGGCGCCGCGCCGGGCGGCGGCGATGACCGTGCGGCCGTCGCCGGAACCGAGGTCCATGACGTAGTCGGCCGCCGTCACCTTGGCCAGGTCGAGCATCTTGTCGACCACCACCTGCGGGGTCGGCACCCAGACGACGTCCTTGCCTTTCTGGAACTGCTGGGGCTCGTAGGCGGCGGCGCCCTGCTGCGCCTGCGCGAACGCGGGCGCCGCGAGCATCGCGAAAAGCAGGGCGGCGGCGCGAATTCCGCGATCGAGGTTCATGGCCGATTTTGGCATGCATTAAGATGTTTTCGGCAGCGGACATTTCGACGGGCGGAACGGGAGGCGCATGAAGACCAAGGTCACGGAGATGCTCGGCATCCAGTACCCGATCATCCAGGGCGGCATGCAGTGGGTGGGTTACGCGGAACTCGCTTCGGCGGTGTCGAACGCCGGCGGGCTAGGAATCCTGACGGCGCTCACGCAGCCGACGCCGGACGACCTGCGGCGCGAGATCGAGCGCTGCCGCGAGATGACCGACAAGCCCTTCGGCGTGAACATGACGATCCTGCCGTCGATCAAGCCGCCGCCCTACGCCGAGTACATGCGGGCGATCATCGACTCGGGCATCAGGATCGTCGAGACCGCGGGCAACAACCCGCGCGACGTGGTGCCGAGGTTCAAGGAGCACGGCATCACCGTGGTCCACAAGTGCACCTCCGTCAGGCACGCGCTCTCGGCCGAGCGCCACGGCGTGGACGTGATCTCCATCGACGGCTTCGAGTGCGCCGGCCACCCGGGCGAGGACGACGTCACCAACCTGATCCTGATCCCGGCCGCGGTGCGCGCCTGCAAAATCCCGGTGCTCGCCTCCGGCGGCATCGCCGACGGCTACCAGATGGCGGCCTGCCTGGCGCTGGGCGCGCAGGGCATCAACATGGGCACGCGCTTCATGTGCACGCGGGAAGCGCCGATCCACGACAAGGTCAAGCAGGCGCTGGTGAAGGCGGGCGAGCGCGACACCAACCTGATCTTCCGCACCATGAAGAACACCTCGCGCGTGCTGAAGAACGCGGTCTCGGACGAGGTGGTGGCGATGGAGAAGAAAGGCGCGGCCTTCGAGGAGGTGCGCCACCTGGTGGCAGGCGCGCGCGGCCGCAACGCCATGAAGACCGGCGAGGTCGACGAGGGCATCGTCAGCGCCGGCATGGTGGTCGGCCTGATCGGGGACATCCCGACCTGCAAGGAGTTGATCGAGCGCATCGTGCGCGAATGCCGCGAAGCCCTCGCCGCGGCGGGGAAAATGGCGGCCTGAGCGCGATGCTCGACGGGGCAACCGAGGCCGAAGACCCGGAACTGGAATGGAAGCTCTGCGCGGGCGCGATCCCGGCGATGTTCTGCCTGGCGCTCCTGTTCCACGCCTTCGAGCTCGGCCATTTCGCCCAGCGCACGTTCTTCACCATGCCGGTGCACGAACTCGGGCACGCCGTCACCGCCTGGTTCTGCGGCTACGCGGCGATGCCGACCCTGTGGCACACCAATGTCGCCGAATCGCGCGGGCTCGGCATGCCGCTGGCGCTGCTGGGCGCGCTCGCCTTCCTGGCGTTCCGCGCCTGGCGCGCGGAGAACTACCCCCTGGCCGCCCTCGGCGGCGCGCTGATCCTGCTCCAGGGGATCGGCACGCTGTTCGTCAAGGAAGAGAAGGCGCGCATGCTGATCACCTTCGGCGGCGACGGCGCGGGCATGGTGCTGGCGGTGGCGCTGATCGCGGGCTTCTACTTCGGCAAGGGCACGCAGATGGTCCGGGGCGGGCTGCGCTGGGGCTTCCTCGCCATCGGCACGGCGGCCTTCGTGGACATCTACGCCACCTGGTGGGGCGCGCGGCGCGACTCCGGCATGATCCCCTACGGCGAGCAGGAGGGCGGCCTGCTCTCGGACGCGACGCGCCTGGTGGACGAATTCGGCTGGAGCGACGGCCAGCTGGTGCAGCGCTACGTCGCGCTCGGCGCCGGCTGCCTCGTGGCGATCGCGGCGGTCTATGCCTGGGGCCTGTGGCGCGCGCGCCAGGCCGCCACCGATTAAACTTCGCTTACGCACCCGATCGAGACGGCGAAGTGGGCGAAAGTTGTCATATTTTCGGGCGCCAAGGCGGAGTAAGCTGCCGCGCCTGCGTGCGCTCGGCTACACTGCGCGCCTCACCGGAAAAGGATTAGCGTAGCCACCATGCAGAAAGCAGTGCGCAAGCTGAGGGCGGTCCCGGACCAGGGCGAGTGGACGGCCGCGCAGTCGGCCGAGCTCTACGGCATCCGCAACTGGGGCGCGGGCTACTTCGACATCAACGACGCGGGCGAGGTCACGGTCAGCGTGCCGGCCGACGGCAAGACGGCGACGGTAAGCCTCATGGAGATCATCGCCGGCATGCAGCAGCGCGGCCTGCAGATGCCGGTGCTGATCCGGCTGGACAACCTGCTCGAGGCGCAGATCGCGCTGCTGAACGACAGCTTCGCCAAGGCGATCCAGGCGACCGGCTACCAGGCCAAGTACCGGGGCGTGTTCCCGATCAAGGTCAACCAGCAATGCTCGGTGATCGAGGAGATGGCGCGCGTCGGCGCCAAGTACGGCCACGGCCTGGAGGCGGGCAGCAAGGCGGAACTGCTGATCGCGCTCGCGCACCTGGAGCCCGACAGCGGCTACATCATCTGCAACGGCTACAAGGACGAGGAGTTCGTCAACCTCGCGCTGCAGTCGCTGCGCCTGGGCTTCAAGTGCCTGATCGTGGTCGAGACCCCGACCGAGCTGCCCATCATCCTGGAAGCGAGCAAGCGCCTCGGCGTGCGGCCGATGCTCGGCGTGCGCGTCAAGCTGGCCGCCAAAGTCGAGGGGCACTGGAACGAATCCTCCGGCGACCGCAGCATCTTCGGCCTGACGACCGCGCAGATCGTCGAGCTCGTCGACGACCTGCGCAGGCACGAGATGCTGGATTGCCTGCAGCTGCTGCACTACCACCTCGGCTCGCAGATCCCGAACATCCGCGACATCCGCGGCGGCGTGCAGGAGGCCTGCCGCTACTACGTGGCGCTCAAGAAGGAGGGCGCGGCGCTCGGCTACCTGGACCTCGGCGGCGGCCTCGGCGTCGATTACGACGGCTCGCAGACCAACTCGCACCACAGCAAGAACTATTCGCTGGACGAGTACTGCACCGACGTCATCGAGACCATCATGACCACGCTCGCGCCGGAGAAGGTGGCGCACCCGGTGATCATCACCGAGTCGGGCCGCGCCACGGTGGCCTATTCCTCGGTGCTGCTGTTCAACATCCTCGACGTGACCAGCTTCGAGCCGGCCGAGGCCGTGCCGCCGGTGCCGGAGGACGAGCACGAGCTGGTGAAGAACCTGCGCGAGGTGCTGAACGGCATCAGCGCCAAGGCCGCCAAGGAGTGCTTCAACGACGCCAACTTCTACCGCGAGGAGATCCGCGACCTGTTCCGCCGCGGCCAGATGCGCCTGCGCTCGCTGTCGCTGGCGGAGAACATCTACCTGCACATCGTCTGGGGCATCATCGCGGTGCTGCAGAAGGTGCGCCGCGTGCCGGCCGGCTTCGAGGGGCTGGAGGAGTCGCTCGCCGACATCTACTACGGCAATTTCTCGGTGTTCCAGTCGCTGCCCGACGTCTGGGCGATCGAGCAGGTGTTCCCGATCATCCCGGTGCACCGGCACAACGAGGCGCCGACGCGCCGCGCGATCCTCGCCGACATCACCTGCGATTCGGACGGCAAGATCGACAAGTTCATCGAGTCGAGCGGCCTGAAGCACACGCTGCCGGTGCACACCTGGATCGAGAACCAGGAGTACTACTTCGGCGTGTTCCTGGTGGGCGCCTACCAGGAGACGCTCGGCGACCTGCACAACCTGATGGGCGACACCAACGTCGCGAGCGTGCGCCTGCACGGCGACGGTTCCTTCGAGTTCGTGCGCGAAATGAGCGGCGACAGCATCTCGGATGTGCTCAGCTACGTCGAGTACCAGCCGCAGCGGCTGCTCGAGCAGCTGCGCAAGACCGCCGAGCTGGCGGTCAGGAAGGAGCGCATCTCGCTCGCGCAGCGCCAGGAGATCCTGGAATCCTTCTCCGCCAGCCTGCGCGGCTACACCTATTACGAAGACTAGAGGGAACGAGCAGCCATGTCGAAGGTCCTGATCGTCGGCGCGGGCGGCGTCGGCCAGGTGGTGGCGCACAAGTGCGCGCAGCAGCCGCAGGTGTTCTCCGAGATCACGCTTGCCAGCCGCAACGAGGAGAAATGCCGCAGGATCGCCGCGCAGATCGAGCGGCCGATCCGCACCGCGCAGGTGGACGCCGACGACGTGCCGCAGATGATCGCGCTCATCGAGCGCGTCAGGCCGAAGATCGTGATCAACGTGGCGCTGCCCTACCAGGACCTGCACATCATGGACGCCTGCCTCGCCACCGGCGTCGACTACCTCGACACGGCGAACTACGAGCCGCTCGACGAGGCCAAGTTC
>DATJXO010000006.1:0-5988 GCA_035500055.1 Burkholderiales bacterium
CGCCGTCCGGTGGTGAGCGGCCGCGAGGAGATGATCGGCGCCGGCGGCGAGGCGCTGGAGGACTTCGCCGGCGAGGGCTGGGCGTGGGTGCACGGCGAGCGCTGGCGGGTGCGCTCGGCGGTGCCGCTGCGCGCCGGCGCGCGGCTGCGCGTGGTGGCGATGCACGGCCTCGTGCTCGAGGTGCGGCCCGAGGGCGGCGGGCCGGCGGCGCCGTGATCGAGCCGCCGGGCGATCTATTACGGGAGGTACTCGGCATGTTCAGCTTCGGACTGGGCTTTCTCGTGCTCGCGGTGGTGCTGCTGGTGCTCTCGCTGCGGATCCTGCGCGAGTACGAGCGCGGCGTGGTATTCCTGCTCGGGCGCTTCCAGCGGGTCATGGGCCCGGGCCTGGTGGTGGTGGTGCCGGGCATCCAGCAGATGGTGCGCGTGGACCTGCGCACGGTGGTGCTCGACGTGCCGAGCCAGGACGTGATCTCGCGCGACAACGTCTCGGTGAAGGTCAACGCGGTGGTCTACTTCCGCGTCGTCGATCCCGAGCGCGCGATCATCCAGGTGGCGAACTTCCTCGAGGCCACCAGCCAGCTGGCGCAGACCACGCTACGCGCGGTGCTCGGCAAGCACGAGCTCGACGAGATGCTCGCCGAGCGCGACAAGCTCAACGTTGATATCCAGACCACGCTCGACCAGCAGACCGACCCCTGGGGCATCAAGGTGGCGAACGTCGAGATCAAGCACGTCGACCTGAACGAATCGATGGTGCGCGCCATCGCGCGCCAGGCCGAGGCCGAGCGCGAGCGGCGCGCCAAGGTGATCCACGCCGAGGGCGAGCAGCAAGCCGCCGAGAAGCTGCTCGCCGCCGCGGAGACGCTGTCGCACCGCCCGGAGGCGATGCAGCTGCGCTACCTCCAGATCCTGACCCAGATCGCCGGCGACAAGGCCTCGACCATCGTGTTCCCGGTGCCGATCGACGTGCTCAGCCCGATGATGGAGGCGGCGAAGAAGCTGAAGGGCGGCTGATGGATAATGGCCGGCCATGAGCCGGTCGGACGCCATCGCAGGGGTGGAGCGCTATTTCGACGGCGGCGGCTTTTTCGCCGACCTCGCGCGCCGCGTCGCCTTCCGCACCGAGAGCCAGAACCCGGAGCGGCAGGCGGAGCTGCGGCGCTACCTCGCCGAGGAGCTGCAGCCCTCGTACGAGCGGCTCGGCTGCCGCTGCCGCATCCTCGAGAACCCGATTTCCGGGCGCGGGCCGTTCCTGCTCGCCGAGCGCATCGAGGACCCGGCGTTGGCGACGGTCTTCAGCTACGGCCACGGCGACGTCATCCGCGGACAGGAGGCGAGCTGGCGCCCCGGGTTCGATCCCTGGACCCTGAAGCAGGACGGCGAGCGGCTCTACGGACGCGGCACGGCGGACAACAAGGGGCAGCACTCGATCAACCTCGCCGCGCTCGCGGCGGCGCTCGAGGCGCGCGGCAGGCTTGGCTTCAACCTGAAGGTGCTGATCGAGACGGGGGAGGAGGTCGGCTCGCCCGGGCTGAGAGAATTCTGCGCAGAAAACAGGAAGCAGCTTGCAGCAGACGTTCTGATCGCGTCCGACGGCCCGAGGCTTTCGCCGGGGCAGCCGACGATCTTCCTCGGCACGCGCGGCGCGATGAACATGGATCTGACGGTGGACCTGCGCGAGGGCGGCCACCACTCCGGCAACTGGGGCGGGCTGCTCGCCAATCCCGGCATCCTCCTGGCGCACGCGCTCGCCACGATCACCGGCCCGAAGGGCGAGCTGAAGGTGCGCGAGTGGCGCGCCGACACGCTGACCCCCGCGGTGCGCCAGGCGCTCGCCGGGCTGGAGGTGGACGGCGGAGCGGGGGCGCCCGCGATCGATCCCGATTGGGGCGAGCCCGGGCTGACGCCCGCCGAGCGCGTCTTCGGCTGGTCGAGCTTCGAGGTGCTCGCGTTCACCTGCGGCAACCCGGACAAGCCCGTGAACGCGATCCCGCCGCGCGCGAGCTGCCATTGCCAGCTGCGCTACGTGGTCGGCGTGGACCCGGCGGACATCGTGCCGGCGCTGCAGCGGCACCTCGATGCGCATGGCTTCCCGATGGTCAAGGCGAGCGCCGCCCGCGACGGCTTCTTCAAGGCCACACGTCTGGACCCCGCCCATCCGTGGGTTGCTTTCGTAAAGAGTTCTCTGGAAAAGACCAGTCAAACGGCAACCGCGGTACTCCCGAACCTCGGCGGCGCGCTGCCGAACGACATCTTCGCCAACCTGCTCGGGCTGCCCACGGTCTGGATTCCGCATTCCTACGCGGCGTGCAGCCAGCACGCGCCGAACGAGCACATGCTGGCGCCGGTGGCGCGCGACGCGCTGCGGCTGATGGCGGGCCTGTTCTGGGACCTGGGAGAAAAAGGGGCGCTGCCGCGCGCGTGAGGCTCCCGGGGCGTGGGAGAATCGCGCCCCTATGGCCAAGTACGTCTACACCATGCGGCGCGTCAGCAAGACGGTGCCGCCGCAGCGCGCGATCCTCAAGAACATCTCGCTCAACTTCTTCCCCGGCGCCAAGATCGGGGTGCTGGGGCTGAACGGCTCGGGCAAGTCCACGCTGCTCAGGATCATGGCGGGCGTCGAGGAGAACTACGAGGGCGAGGTGATCCGCATGCCGGGGATCAACGTCGGCTACCTGCCGCAGGAGCCGGCGCTGGAGGCCGGCAGGACGGTGCGCGAAAGCGTGGAGCAGGGCGGCGCCGGCATCGCCGAGGCGCGCGCCGAGCTGGAGAAGGTGTACGCGGCGTATTCCGAGGAGAACGCCGATTTCGACAAGCTCGCCGCCGAGCAGGCGCGGCTGGAGGCGATCGTGAACGCGGCGGACGCCGGGCAGGAGCTCGAGATCGCCGCGGATGCTCTGCGATTGCCGCCTTGGGATTCTCGAATAGAAATATTGTCTGGAGGCGAGAAAAGGAGGGTTGCTCTGTGTCGTCTCTTGCTCTCCAAGCCCGACCTGCTGCTGCTCGACGAGCCGACCAACCACCTCGACGCCGAGAGCGTGCAGTGGCTCGAGCAGTACCTGCAGCGCTTCCCGGGGACCGTGGTCGCGGTCACCCACGACCGCTACTTCCTCGACAACGCCGCCGGCTGGATCCTCGAGCTCGACCGCGGCTTCGGCATCCCGTGGGAGGGCAACTACTCCTCGTGGCTGGAGCAGAAGGAGAAGCGCCTCGAGACCGAGGCGAAGCAGGAGGAGGCGCGCATCAGGTCGATGAAGGCGGAACTCGAGTGGGTGCGCCAGAACCCGAAAGGCCGGCAGGCGAAATCGAAGGCCCGGCTCGCGCGCTTCGAGGAGCTGTCGCAGTACGAGCATCAGCAGCGCAACGAGACCCAAGAGATCTTCATTCCGGTCGCCGAGCGGCTCGGCAACGAGGTGATCGAGCTGGACAAGGTCTCGAAGGGCTTCGGTGACCGCCTGCTCTTCGACAAGCTCTCGTTCAAGGTGCCGCCGGGCGCGATCGTCGGCATCATCGGGCCAAACGGGGCCGGCAAGACGACGTTGTTTCGTCTTTTGATCGGCAAAGAGAAGGCGGATTCGGGAAAGATAAAGACGGGAAAAACAGTCAAGATCGCGCACGTCGACCAGTCGCGCGACGCGCTCGCCGGCGACAAGACCGTGTTCGAGGACGTCTGCAACGGCCAGGACACGATCGCGGTGGGCAAGTTCCAGATGCCCTCGCGCGCCTACCTGGCGCGCTTCAACTTCCGCGGCGCCGACCAGCAGAAGCCGGTGAGCCAGCTCTCCGGCGGCGAGCGCGGCCGGCTGCACCTCGCCAAGCAGCTCGTCTCCGGCGCCAACGTGCTGCTGCTGGACGAGTCGTCCAACGACCTCGACGTCGAGACGCTGCGCGCGCTGGAGGAAGCGCTGCTGGAATTCGCCGGCAGCGTGCTCGTCATCTCGCACGACCGCTGGTTCCTCGACCGCATCGCCACCCACATCCTCGCGTTCGAGGGCGACTCGCAGGTGGTGTTCTTCCCCGGCAACTTCCAGGAATACGAGGCCGACAAGGTCAAGCGCCTGGGCGAGGAGGCGGCGCGGCCGAAACGCATCCGGTACAAGGCGCTGAAGGCGTGACATGAGCGAGCCGAGAGCACTGGCGGTCGTGACCGGCGCGGGCTCCGGAATCGGGCGCGGAATCGCGCAGAAGCTCGCGCAGCAGGGGTTTGCCGTCGCCGCCGTCGATCTCGAGCTCGCGGGCGCACGCGAGACCGTGAGGGGAACGCCTTCTGCAAAGGCGTACCAGGCGGATACCAGCATCGCGGCGCAGATCGACGCGGCGGTCACCGCGGCGGTCGCCGACCTCGGGCCGCTCGAAGTCATGGTCAACAACGCCGGCATCCTCGACGGCTACTTCAACGTCGACGAGCTCGAGGAATCGACCTGGCGGCGCGTGCTCGATATCGACCTCACGGGAGTGTTCCTCGGCTGCAAGCGCGCGCTGCAGGAGATGCTGCCGCGAGGGCGCGGACGCATCGTCAACATGGCCTCGGTCGCGGGATTGAACGGCACCGGCGGCGGCGCGGCCTACATTGCGGCCAAGCACGGCGTGGTGGGCCTGACGCGCCAGATGGCGGTCGCCTACGGGCCGCGCGGCATCACCGTGAACTGCGTCTGCCCGGGCGCCATCCCCACCAGCCTCAGGGCGCACTCGCAGGCGATCCTCGGCCCGGGCGTGCCCGACATGAGCGGGCGCGGGGTCGCGGTGAACGAGGACCAGCTCAGGGCCGTCGTGCCGGCGGGCGTGCGCGGCACGGTCGACGACGTCGCCAACGCCGTCGCCTTCCTCGTCTCGCCGGAGGCTTCCTACATCAACGGCCACAGCCTGGTGGTCGACGGCGGCTGGCGCGCGAAGTAGACGATGTACGACAACTGGACGGTCAACGCCGTGGTGGTCGCCATCACCGCGGCCGCGGTGGCCGGCACGGTGGCGCTGCACTACGGCGGCCTGGAGTGGATGAGCCGGAAGCTGCTGCACATCCGCCACCATCGCCGCTCGGTGCTGTACGCGATCTTCGGCGCGCTCGCGCTGCACATCGCCGAGATCTGGCTGTTCGGCTTCGGCTACTGGCTGCTGCAGGCCGTGCCCGAGGCGGGCGTGATCCAGGGGATGGCGAAGGACCTGCTGCTCGACTGCGTCTACTTCTCCGCCACCGTCTACTCCACCGTCGGCTTCGGCGACCTCTCGCCGGTCGGCCCGATCCGCTTTGTCGCCGGCACCGAGAGCCTCACCGGCTTCGTCATGATCGGCTGGACCGCGTCCTTCACCTACCTCGAGATGGAGCGCCGCTGGCGCTCGCGGTCGTGAACGAGATCGTCGTCCCCTGCCGCGGAATGTGACGGTGCGCTTCTTCTACTTCAGCGTCTTCAGCATGGCTCTCTTGGCGGCCTACTGTGTCGTCGTTACGCCCCTCATCTGGCTAATCTGGACGAAGCTATTCAACCGCAAGTTCACAGCGCGCTTCGCCACTATCTCCGCCCTTGTAGTCGCCGTCCTGCCTTGGACCGAGGAGTTCTGGATCGCCTACAACTTCGGCCAACGCTGCCGGAAGGATGCGGGGATATTTGTCAATAAGACGGTCGACGTGAAAGGGTTTTACGACGACACCACCGCTTGGGGTCCGCGGCAGATTGCCGCATACGGGTACGAATACGTCGAATCGCGAGATCCCGTCTATCAAACGCTGACGCGCGTCGAGCGCGCAAGCGAAAAGGAGCGCGACGAAGCGCTTGAATGGTACAAAAACAGTAACCCGGGTAAGAGCGAGCGGTCGGCCGATCAGTACATCGTCCGACCAACGAAGGGTAAAGGCTACGTTGCCGTGGCCCCCAACAGAGTCGACGCATGGCGCGTCACCACGCTGGACCATCCTACCGCGCAGTACGAGTACAAGACGCTCGATAGCCACACACCCGTCGCGCACCAAATCACGCGTTTCGAGAACGTT
>DATJXO010000007.1:0-6314 GCA_035500055.1 Burkholderiales bacterium
ACCTGGGCGCGGCCGAGCGCGCGCGCGAGCAGCTCGAACTGCACGCGCCCCACCGCGATCCCGGCGCCCTCCACGCGCTGCACGGCGGCGCGGAAGGTGGCCCCTTTCGGCACCTCGAACTCGGCCGGCAGCTTCGCCGCCTCGAGCGGCGTGGCGACGTACCAGGCGGCGTAGGCGCCCGCCCCGAGCACGGCCAAGACCAGCAGCGCGAAGAGGGTTTTGAGCAACGGAAGCGACTAGAATTTCGGCTCATTTTACTCGGCGCATGACGCAGATCGCGAAGCTGGAGTCGTACGGGTTGCTGCAGGCCGAAGGCGCCGACGCGCGCGCCTTCCTGCACGCGCAGCTCACCAGCGACATCGAGGGGCTGGCGGCCGGGCGCGCGCGTCGCGCCGGCTGGTGCAGCGCGAAGGGGCGCCTGCTCGCGACCCTGCTGGTGGTGCCGGCCGAAGGCGGCTTCCTCCTGCAGCTCGCGCGCGACCTGGCGCCCGCGGTGCTCAAGCGGCTGCAGATGTTCGTGCTGCGCTCGAAGGTGAGGCTCTCGGACGCGACGCCGCAGTGGGACCAGTACGGGCTTTGGGGCGCGGACGTCGCTGCGGCGCTGCAGCCGCTCGGCGTCTCGCTGCCGCAGGAGGACCTCTCGGTCGCCGCCGGCAGCGGCGCGCTCGCGGTGAGGGTCGGCGCCGGGCGCTGCCTGCTGCTCGCGCCGCCTTCGCTGCGTGGAAGCCTCGCCGCGGCAGCGCGCGAGGACGACTGGCGGCTGGCGCAGATCCGCGACGGGCAGCCTGAGATCAGCGCGCCGACGCAGGACCAGTTCGTGCCGCAGATGGTGAACCTCGAGCTGACCGGCGGCGTCGACTTCCACAAGGGCTGCTACCCGGGCCAGGAGGTCGTGGCGCGCACGCAGTACCGCGGCGCGGTGAAGCGGCGCCTTTACCGCCTGCGCGGCGCGCAGCTCGCGCCCGGGCAGAGCCTGCACGTCGACGATGCGCCCGAGGGCGGCGCCACGGTGCTGAACGCCGCCGCCGACGAGCTGCTCGCGGTGCTGCCGGTCGCCTCGGTCGAGGCGGGCGCGCCGGTGCGCGCGCGGCAGGGCGCCGCGCCGCTCGAGCTGCTGCCCCTGCCCTACGCCCGGTGACGAGCTACTACGTGTACTACCGCGTCGACCCGGCGCGCGCGGCGTCGCTGCGCGCCGAGATCGAGGCGCTGTTCGGCAAGGTCGAGCGCGCGTTCGGCGTGCGCGGCCGCTGGATGCGGCGCCGCGACGACGCCGCGACCTACATGGAGGTGTACGAGAGCGTCGGCGACGCGCCGGCGTTCGAGGCCCTGCTCGAGCGCGAGGCGGCGCACCTCGGGCTGGAGCGGCGGGTGGAGCGCTTCGTATGTGCCTGATCCTGCTCGCCTGGCGGCGCGACCCGGCCTTCCCGCTCGTGGTGGCGGCCAACCGCGACGAGTTCCACGCGCGCCCCGCGGCGCGCGCCGGCTTCTGGGACGACGCGCCGGCGGTGCTCGCCGGGCGCGACCTCGAGGCGCGCGGCACGTGGATGGGCGTCTCGCGCTCGGGCCGCTTCGCCGCCGTAACGAACTTCCGGGGCGCCCGCGAGCCGCGCGCCGTCGAGTCGCGGGGAGCGCTGGTGGCGGGCTTTCTGCTCGGCGATTCGAGTCCGGAAGGCTTCGTGACGAGCCTGGAAAGCAGGAAGAACGGCTATAGCGGCTTCAACTTGCTCGCCTGCGACGGCGGCGAGCTGTGGTGGTTGTCCAACCGGGACGGCGCGCCGCGGCGGCTGGCGCCGGGCGTCTACGGCCTCGCCAACGACCTGCTCGACACGCCCGAGGTCGGCGAGCCCAAGGCGCGCTTCGAGCGCGCGCTCGAGCCCGCGCCCGCGCTGGAGACGCTGTTCGACGTGCTGCGCGCCTCGCACATCGTCGGTCCCCAGTACGGCACGCGCTGCGCCACGCTGCTGCTGCGAGGCGCCGACGGGGTCGCGCGCTACGCCGAGCGCGCCTTCGACCCCGGCGGGCGCGAGGGCACGACCTTGCGCTTCGAGATCCCGCCCGGCGCGGGCCGCTAGAGGGCCTTGCGCATCTGCTGGTGCAGGATGCCGGCTTCCTGGTAGACCTTGCCCTCGGCGGCGAAGCCGAGGCCGCGGTAGAACTCCGCGGCCTGCAGCTGCGCCGAGATCACGACCTCCTTGTGCCCGCGCCGGCGCGCCTCCGCGAGCAGCGCCTCCATGAGCTGCGCGCCGATGCCGCGGCGCCGCCATTCCTTGACCACGGCGAGGCGCCCGATGTGGCCGTCGGGCAGCAGGCGCCCGGTGCCGACCGCCTTGCCGTCGTCGTCGTAGGCGATCGCGTGCATGCACTCGGCGTCCTTGTCGTCGAGCTCGATGCCGGGCGAGACGTCCTGCTCGCCCACGAAGATCGAGAAGCGGATCGGGCCGGCCTCGGCCTGCGCGTCGTCCCAGCTCTTGAGCTCAATCCGGGCCATCAGCCGAAAGTATAATCCGCGTCGATGAAAAGTCTCTGGAGCGACGCCGAGGCGGCGCAATTCGGCGGTCCGCTCGGCCCGCGCGTCTACACCTCGCGCCTGCTCGGGCGCGATAAATCGCTGGTGCTGCACGGCGGCGGCAACACCTCGGTGAAGCTGCCGGAGCGCGACCTGTTCGGCGCGGAGCAGACCGTACTCTACGTCAAGGGCAGCGGCTGGGACCTCGAGACGATCGAGCCGGCGGGCTTCGCGCCGGTGGCGCTCGACTACGTACGGCGACTTGCCAGCCTCGAGCGCCTGCCCGACCCGCAGATGGTCAACGAGCTCGCCACGCACACCCTGCGCGCGGGCGCGCCGGCGCCTTCGGTCGAGACCATCCTGCACGCCATACTGCCCCACAAGTACGTCGACCATACGCACGCCGACGCGGTGCTCGCGGTGTCCAACGCCCCCGACGGCGAGAAGCGCATCCGCGATATCTACGGCGACCGCGCGGTGGTGATTCCCTACGTCATGGCGGGCTTCGACCTCGCCGCGTACTGCGCCAGGGAATTCCCCAGGCAGGCCGGCAAGCACACGGTCGGCATGATCCTGCTGTCGCACGGCGTGTTCAGCTTCGGCGCCGAAGCGCGGGAGTCGTACGAGCTGATGATCGAGCTGGTGTCGATGGCGGAGCGCTACCTCGCGGCGCACAAGGCGTGGAGCATCCCGCTGCCGGGCGCCGCCCCGCCCTCGTTCGCCCGGCTCGAGGCGGCGAAGCTGCGCCGCGAGGCCTCGCGCGCCGCCGGCTTCCCGCTGCTGTGCCGCTGCGACGCCTCGCGGCGCTTCCTCGCCTTCGCCCGCCATCCCGAGGTGGCGCGCATCTCGCAGCGCGGCCCGGCGACGCCAGACCACGTCATCCGCACCAAGCCGCTGCCGATGCTCGGCCGCGACGTGGAAGCTTTTTCCGCGAAGTACAGGAATTATTTCGACAGGAACGCGAAAAGCGCGAAGCAGCCCAAGACCATGCTCGACCCCGCGCCGCGCATGGCGCTCGATCCCGAGCTCGGCTTCGCGGCGCTCGGGCGCACGGCGAAGGACGTCGGTATCGTGCAGGACCTGTACGAGCACACGGTAGAGGTGATCCTGCGCGCCGAGGCGCTCGGCGGCTGGAACGCGCTGGAGGAGCGGCACACCTTCGACATCGAGTACTGGGACCTCGAGCAGGCGAAGCTGAAGAAGGCCGGCGCCCCGCCGGCGTTCGCGGGCGAGGTGGCGCTGGTCACCGGCGCCGCCTCCGGCATCGGCAAGGCCTGCGCCGAGGCCCTGCTGCGGCGCGGCGCGGCGGTGGTCGGCCTCGACCGCAATCCGGCCGTGGAGGGGCTCTGGAAGCGCGCCGATTTCCTCGGCATCGCCTGCGACCTCACCGACGCGCAGGCTGTTTCGGGGGCCGTCGACCGGGCGGTGCGCCACTTCGGCGGGGTCGACATGCTGGTGCTGAATGCCGGCATCTTTCCGTCTTCGCAGCCGATCCAGGACATCGGCCAGGGCGAGTGGCAGCGCGCCATGCAGGTCAACGTGGAGGCGAACCTGGGCCTGATGCAGGCGTGCCATCCGCTGCTGGCGCTCGCGCCGCGCGGCGGCCGCATCGTGGTGATCGGCTCGAAGAACGTGCCGGCGCCGGGACCCGGCGCCGCAGCCTACTCGGCCTCCAAGGCGGCGATGAACCAGCTCGCGCGCGTCGCGGCGCTGGAATGGGGCAAGGACGGCATCCGCGTCAACAGCATCCACCCGAACGCGGTGTACGACACCGCGCTCTGGACCGACGAGCTGCTCGCCTCGCGCGCGAAGGCGTACAACCTTACCGTCGAGCAGTACAAGAAGAACAACCTGCTGCGCACCGAGGTCTCCTCGCGCGACGTCGCCGAGCTCGCCGCCGAGATGTGCGGGCCGCTGTTCGCCAAGACCACGGCCGCGCAGGTCCCTGTCGACGGCGGCAACGAGCGCGTGGTCTAGGTGGCGGTCGAGCCCATCCTCTGGAAGGGCGATCGCCTCGACCTGCTCGACCAGCGCGCCCTCCCCGACCGCGTCGAGTACCTGAGCTGCCGCAGCGCCGCCGAGGTGGCGCAGGCGATCAAGGACATGGTGGTGCGCGGCGCGCCCGCGATCGGGTGCGCGGCGGCGTTCGGAGTGGTGCTTTCCGCGGGTTCTTCCGAGAGCTACGAAATGCTCTCCAGGAGCCGGCCCACGGCCGTAAACCTCTTCTGGGCGCTGGAGCGCATGCGCAAGGCTCGCGACCTGGAAGCCGAGGCGCGCGCCATCTTCGAGGAGGACCTCGCCGCGAACCGCGCGCTGTCGCGCCATGGCGCCGAGCTGATCCCCGCTGGCGCGCGCGTCCTCACCTACTGCAACACCGGCGCGCTCGCGACGAGCGGCCATGGCACGGCATTGGGCGTGTTGCGAACTGCCTTTGCAAACGAGAAGCGGATATCGGTCATCGCGTGCGAAACGCGGCCCTACCTGCAGGGCGCGCGCCTCACGGCCTGGGAATGCGTGCAGGAGGGCATTCCCTGCACCCTGATCGCGGACAACATGGCGGGCTTCCTCATGAGCCGCGGCGAGGTCGACGCCGTGATCGTGGGCGCCGACCGCATCGCCGCGAACGGCGACGTCGCCAACAAGATCGGGACCTACACGCTGGCGGTGCTGGCGCGGCGCCACCGGCTGCCGTTCTACGTCGCCGCGCCGCTGTCCACGTTCGATCCCGCGATCGCCGGCGGCACCGCGATCCCGATCGAGGAGCGCCCCGCCGCGGAAGTGACGGGCTATCGCGGCTTGCGCTGGGCGCCTGAGGGCGTCGCGGTGCGCAATCCGGCTTTCGATGTCACGCCCGCCGAGCTGCTCACTGCGATCGTCTGCGAGAAGGGTGTCCTGCGCGAGCCTTTCGGCGCGGGTATCGCGCGGCTGCGCGCCGCGTGAAGCGCCTGGTCGTCTGCGCCGACGGCACGCAGCGGCGCGGCGCGCTATTTCCTCACTCGCTGATCAGGACCTCGGTATAGGGCGGCACGCGGTCGAACAGCTCGGCGATGTCCGCGCTGCGCATGCGGATGCAGCCGATCGATCCCGGCTTGCCCATCTCGGCGAGCTCGTGCGTGCCGTGGATGTAGATGTAGCGCCGCATGGTGTCTACGTTGCGCAGCCTGTTCCTGCCGACCTCGCATCCCGACAGCCAGAGTATCCGCGTCAGGATCCAGTCCCGCCCCGGATACCTGGCGTGCAGCTCCGGGGTCCAGATCTCGCCGGTCGGACGGCGCCGGACGAACACCGAGTTCAGGGGCTGGCCGGAGCCGATCCTGGCGCGGACGACATGCCTTCCGCGCGGCGTGCAGAAGCTCCCGTTCTCCTCGCCGAGCCCGTTCTTCGACGTGGATATCGAATAGGCCTTGCCCTCGAAGGTCAGGACCTGCGCCGCGGCGTCGACGACGATCTTCATCGCCTGGCGGCAAAAAACCGGCTGAGAAGCTCGCCGCACTCCGCCGCCAGCAGCCCTCCCTCCGTCTTCAGCCGGCTCTTCAGGACCCGCTTCTTCGGGTCCCTCGCGCCGTAGACGAGGCGCTCCACCCGCGCGTGAAACATGGCCCCGACGCACATGTCGCAAGGCTCCAGCGTGACATACAGCGTCGCGCCCGTTAACCGGTAATTCTCGAGAGAAGAGCAAGCCGCGCGCAGCGCCTGGATCTCGGCGTGCGCGGTAGGGTCGCGCGCCGCGATCGGCCGGTTCCAGCCTTCGCCGGCGATGCCGCCGTCCACGACCACCACCGCGCCGACCGGGACCTCGCCCTCCTCC
>DATJXO010000008.1:0-33873 GCA_035500055.1 Burkholderiales bacterium
TCGCCGCCGAGCACGGGCCCTCGGCCTGCGGCATGGCGTTCCGGGTGCGCGACTCGCACCGCGCCTACGCGCTCGCGCTGGAGCGCGGCGCGCAGCCGATGGAGATGCCGACCGGCCCGATGGAGCTGCGCTTGCCCGCGAGCCGGGGAATCGGCGGCGCGCCGCTCTACCTCATCGACCGCTTCGAGGGGGGCCAGTCGATCTACGACATCGACTTCCGCTTCGTCGACGGCGCCGAGCGGCGCCCGCGCGGCCATGGGCTCCGGCTCGTCGATCACCTCACGCACAACGTCTACCGCGGGCGCATGGCGTACTGGGCGCAGTACTACGAGCGGCTGTTCGGCTTCCGCGAGCTGCGCTATTTCGACATCAAGGGCGAGTACACCGGCCTCGCCTCGCGCGCCATGACGGCGCCCGACGGACTGATCCGGATCCCGCTCAACGAGGAGGCGTCGCGGACCACCGGCCAGATCGAGGAGTTCCTGATGAAGTTCAACGGCGAGGGCATCCAGCACATCGCGCTGCTGACCGACGACCTGATCGCCACCGTCGATCGCCTGCGCGGCGCCGGCGTGCCGCTGATGAGCGCGCCGCCGGCGGCCTACTACCGCATGCTCGAGGACCGGCTGCCGGGCCACGGCGAGGACCCGGCCGCGCTCGCGGCGCGCGGCATCCTGCTCGACGGCAGCACCGCCGGGGGCAAGCAGCGGCTGCTGCTGCAGATCTTCTCGCAGACGCTGCTCGGTCCGGTGTTCTTCGAGTTCATCCAGAGGAAGGGCGACGAGGGCTTCGGCGAGGGCAACTTCAAGGCGCTGTTCGAATCGCTCGAGCGCGATCAGATCGAGCGCGGCGTGATCCAGGCGAAGGCTTAGAATCGCGCCTCATGGCGCTCAAGTACCAGTCCGGGTTCGGCAACACCTTCTCGACCGAGGCGGTACGCGGGGCCCTTCCCGTCGGCCAGAACTCGCCGCAGCGTGGCCCGCGCGGACTGTACGCCGAAGTGCTCTCGTTCACCGCCTTCACCGCGCCGCGCGCCGAAAACCTCTCGGCCTGGGTCTACCGCATGCGCCCGTCGGCGATGCAGGCGCCGTACCGCCGCATCGCGAACGGCCTGTTGCGCTCCGGCCCCTTCGCCGAGGTCGAGACGCCGCCCAACCGGCTGCGCTGGGACCCGCTGCCGGTTCCCGCCAAGGCAATGGACTTCGTGGACGGCCTGACTACGATCGCGGGGTCGGGCGATCCGGCGGCGCAGGCGGGCCTCGCCGTACACGTCTATCGCGCCAACCGCTCGATGACCGACCGCTACTTCAGCAACGCCGACGGCGAGATGATGCTGGTGCCGCAATCGGGCGGCATTGGGTTGTTCACGGAGCTGGGCCGGCTCGAGGTCGAGCCCGGCGAAATCGCGCTCGTCCCGCGCGGGCTCAAATTCAAGGTGTCGGTGCGGGGCCCGGCGCGCGGCTACATCTGCGAGAACTACGGCCCGCACTTCCGGCTGCCGGAGCTCGGGCCGATCGGCTCGCAGGGCCTCGCGCAGCGGCGCGATTTCCTCGCGCCGGTCGCGGCGTTCGAGGAGCGCGGCAGGTGCCAGCTGGTGGCGAAGTTCCTCGGCAACCTGTGGGCCGCCGAGGCGCGCCACTCGCCGCTCGACGTCGTCGCCTGGCACGGCAACGGCGCGCCCTGCAAGTACGACCTCGCGAAATTCATGGTGCTCAACACCGTGAGCTTCGACCACCCCGACCCGTCGATCTTCACGGTGCTCACCTCGCCCTCCGGCCAGCCGGGCGTGGCGAACTGCGACTTCGTCATCTTCCCGCCGCGCTGGCAGGTCGCGGAGCACACGTTCCGGCCGCCCTGGTTCCATCGCAACGTCATGAGCGAGCTGATGGGCCTGGTGCGCGGCGAATACGACGCCAAGGCCGGAGGCTTCCTGCCGGGAGGCGTCTCGATCCACAACTGCCTGCAGCCGCACGGCCCGGACGTGGCGAGCTTCGACAAGGCGAGCGCGGCCGCGCTCGGGCCGCACAAGCTGCAGAACACGCTCGCCTTCATGTGGGAGTCGCGCTACGTCTTCCGCCCGACGCGCTTCGCGCTCGCCGCGCCGCAGCTGCAGCGCGACTACGACGTGGTCTGGGCGGGCTTCAAGAAGCATTTCAAGTAGTTCATGATCGACCGCACCCACGATCCGGAGCTGAGGAGCTGGGTCGAGAGCGCCAACGCGCCCGGCTGCGAGTTCCCGATCCAGAACCTGCCCTTCGGCGTCTTCCGCCGGAAGGGCTCGAAGGAGACGCCGCGCGGCGGGGTCGCGATCGGCGACCGGATCCTCGACCTCGCCGCACTGGGCCTCAGGACCGGCCCTACGCTCAACGGAATCGCGGCGGCCGGGCGGAGAAAATGGCGGCAACTGAGAAAGCTCCTCTCCGCTTCGCTTTCGGATCCGAGAAGGAGGAAAGCGCTGTCGCCTTTCCTCGTGCCGCAGAAGAAGGCCGAGCTTTTCCTGCCCGTGGCGATCGGCGACTACAGCGACTTCTACACCGGCATCTACCACGCAACCGCGGTCGGAAAAATCTTCCGCCCCGACAACCCGCTGCTGCCGAACTACCACTGGGTGCCGATCGGCTACCACGGCCGCGCCTCCTCGGTCGTCGTGTCCGGGACGCCGGTGGTGCGCCCGAACGGGCAGACCAACGCGCCGGAGGCGCCGGCTCCCTCGTTCGGCCCCAGCAGGCGCCTCGATTTCGAGCTCGAGCTGGGCCTCGTCATCGGGCCGGGCAATGCGCTCGGCAGGCCGTTCCCGATCGCGCGCGCGCTGGACCACGTCTTCGGCGCGGTGCTGCTGAACGACTGGTCCGCGCGCGACATCCAGGCCTGGGAATACCAGCCGCTCGGCCCGTTCCTCGCCAAGAGCTTCGCCACCACGATCTCGCCCTGGATCGTCACCCTGGAGGCGCTCGAACCGTTCCGCTGCGCGGCGTTCGTGCGCGGCGCGGACCAGCCGGCCCCGCTTCCCTACCTGAGCGACGCCTCCGACCGGCGCGAAGGCGGTTACGCGATCGACATGGAGATGCACCTGCGCACGGCCAGGATGCGCGCGCAGAAGCTCGCGCCGCTCTGCCTGACGCGCAGCAGCTTCCGCCATTCCTACTGGACGGCGGCGCAGATCGTCGCGCACCAGGCCTCGAACGGCTGCAACCTGCGGCCGGGAGACCTGCTCGGCTCGGGCACGATCTCGGGGCCGACGCCGGATTCGCTCGGCTCGATGCTAGAGCTGACGCAAGGCGGCAAAGCGCCGCTCGCGCTGCCCTCGGGCGAGTCGCGGGTCTTTCTCGAGGACGGCGACGAAGTAACCCAGCGCGGCCGTTGCGTGCGCGAGGGCTGCGCGACTATCGGATTCGGCGACGCGGCCGGAACGATCCGGCCCGCACCGCGCTAGCGGGAGGCTGCGGGGGAACGCGGGGTTCCCCCGTTTCCGGCTAGGCCCAGTCCGGCTTTCGCTTCTCCAGGAACGAGCGGATTCCCTCGCGGGCCTCGCGACCCGCGCGGACCTCGGCGAGCACCGCCGCGGTTTCCGCCGCGAGCTTCGGCGACACGGGGGCCTTCGCCACATGGGCGACCAGGCGCTTGACGCGGGCGAGCGCCTGTGGGCCCGCCTGCGCGAGTCGGGCGCAGATCTTCTCCACCCTCGCGTCGAGCTCCGCCGCCGGCACGCATTCGTGCGCGAAGCCGAGGCGATGCGCCTCGCGCGCCGACAGCCGCTCGCCGGTCAGCATGTAGCGGCGCGCCTGTTGCTCGCCCAGCGCCCTCACGATGTACGGGCTGATCATCGCAGGCACCAGGCCGAGCCTCACTTCGGGCAGGCAGAACTCGGCTTCCTCCGCCGCGACCACGATGTCGCACGCTGCGGCGAGGCCCATTCCCCCCGCGAACGCGGGCCCGTGCACGCGCGCGACGAGCGGCTTCGGGTAGGTGTGCATGGCATGCAGCATCCTGGCGAAGCGCAGCGCCTCGGCGCGCGAGCGCGCGCGCGTCATCTTCGCCGCCCGTTCCATGCGCGCGAGGTCGCCGCCTGCACAGAACGCCTGTCCCCGGCCGGCGAGCACGACGACGCGAACGCTGGTCTGGGCTTCCAGCTCCTTCAAGTACTTGCCGAGGAGGTCCTGAATATCGGAGTTGAGAGCGTTCCGCAGCTCGGGCCGGTTGAGCCATAGCCACGCCGCGGCGCCGCGCCGCTCGAGCTCGACGACCATCAGTTCATCTGCAGGCGCCGGCGCGCCGCGTCGTACTCGGCCGAGAGGCGCTCGATCACGCTCGCCGCCGGAATCACCGCGTCGATCTGGCCGACGCCCTGCCCGGCGCTCCAGATGTCGCGCCAGACTTTTTTCTCCGCGCCGCCGCCGGTGCCGAAGTTCATCTTGCCCGGATCCGATTTCGGCAGATTGAGCGGGTCGAATCCGGCCGAGACCACGCTGTGCCTGAGGTAGTTGCCCTGCACGCCGGAAAACAGGTCCGTGTACACGATGTCGGCCGCGGCGGCGCGTACGATCTCCTCCTTGTAGCGCTCCGGCACGCTCGCCTCCGGCGTGGCGAGGAAGCGCGTGCCGATGTAGGCGAGGTCGGCGCCGGCGGCCTGCGCCGCGAGGATCGCGTCGCCGCTCGCGATCGCGCCGGAAAGCACGATCGGGCCGTCGAAGAAGCGCCGCACCTCCCCGATGAGGGCGAAGGGCGAGAGCGTCCCGGCATGGCCGCCCGCGCCCGCGCACACGAGGATCAGGCCGTCGACCCCCGCCTCGAGCGCCTTCTCGGCGTGCCGCACGCTGATCACGTCGTGCAGCACGATGCCGCCGTAGGCGTGGATCTTCGGAATCACGTCGTTCGGCGCCCTCAGGCTGGTGATCGTGATCGGAACCTTGTGGCGGATGCAGACCTCGAGGTCGTGCTCCAGCCGGTCGTTCGACTTGTGCACGATCTGGTTGACCGCGTAGGGCGCGGCGTCGGGCCAGCCGGCGAGCGCCGCCTCGATCTCGGTCAGCCAGGCGTCGAGCGCCTCCTTCGGCCGCGCGTTGAGCGCGGGAAAGGAGCCGACGATGCCCGCCCGGCACTGCTCGATCACCAGCCTCGGGTTGCCGGCGATGAACATCGGCGCCCCGATCACCGGGAGGCGCAGCTTCTGCAGGGCGGCAGGCAGCGGCATCGCGTCGCGCTAGCGCAGCGGCTCGCCGCGGGCGGCCTTGTCGCGCAGCAGCCGCGGCGGCGCGAAGCGCGCCCCGTGCTTCTTTGCCAGCGCGTCGGCGCGCTCCACGAACTTCGCGATGCCGACGTGGTTGACGAATTGCAGCGCCCCGCCGGTCCAGGCCGGGAAGCCGATGCCGTAGATCGAGCCGATGTTGCCGTCGTGCACCGCGGTAAGGACGCCTTCCTCCAGGCAGCGCGCGGCCTCGATGGCCTGGCGGTACAGGATGCGGTCCTTCATCTCCTGCAGATGCCACTCGAGGCCGGGCTTGCCGAAGATCTTCGCCAGCTCCGGCCAGAGGTATTTCTTCCCCTCCTTCGGATACTCGTAGAAGCCGCCGCCCGCGGCGCGGCCCGGGCGCTTCAGCTCCCGCACCATCTTCACGATCACCGCCTGCCCGGGGTGCTCGGGCGGCAGCGGCTTGCCCTCGGCCTTGAGGTCGGCGAGGGTCTGCTCCATCACCGCGAGCGAGAGCGACATCGAGGTCTGGTCGATCACCTCCAGCGGCCCGACCGGCATGCCGGCCTGGCGCGCCGCGTTCTCGATCGCCGCCGCCGGGATCCCTTCGGCGAGCATCGCGCAGCCCTCCTGCACGAAGGTGCCGAAAGTGCGGCTGGTGAAGAAGCCGCGGGAGTCGTTCACCACGATCGGCGTCTTGCCGATCTGCAGCACGTAGTCATAGGCCCTGGCGAGCGTCTCGGGCGAGGTCCTCGCGCCCTTGATGATCTCGACCAGCTCCATGCGGTCGACCGGAGAAAAGAAATGCAGGCCGATGAAGTTCTCGGGATGCGCCGAGGCCTGCGCCAGCCCGGTGATCGGCAGCGTCGACGTGTTGGAGGCGAAAAAGCCGCCCGCCGCGAGCATCGGCTCGGCCTCCTTCGTCACCCGCGCGTTGAGGTCGCGCTTCTCGAACACGGCCTCGATGATCGCGTCGCAGCCTTTGAGATCGCCGTTGTCCGCAGTCGGCTTTATCAGGGAAACTTCCTTCTCAAAGGATCTTTTCCGCCGGGTCAAGACCCTTTCGGTATAACCCCGCCCCTTTTCCGCCGCCTCGAGGCTCACATCCTTCAGGACGCACGCGATGCCGCGCACCGCGTTGGCGTAGGCGATGCCGCCGCCCATCATGCCGGCGCCGAGGATTCCCACCTTCGTCGCCTTCCACTTCGGCACGTCCTTCGGCCGCGAGGCGCCCGACTTGATCGCGGTGCGGTTGAAGAAGAGCGTGATCAGGTTCTTCGCCACCTGCCCTACGGCAAGCCTGGCGAGGTAGCGCGACTCGATCCTGAGCGCCGTGTCGACGTCGACGCAGGCGCCCTCGACCATCGCGGACATGATCGCCTTCGGCGCGGGGTAGAGGCCCCGCGTCTTCTCCACCACCATCGCCGGCGCGATCGAGAGCATCTGCGAGATCTTCGGCGACTCGGGGCCGCCGCCCGGGACGCGGTAGCCCGGCTTGTCCCACGGCTGCTGCGGCGACGGGTGCGCCCCGATCCATTCGCGCGCCATGCGCATGAGGTCCTCGTGGGTCGCGCCGAGCCCCTGCACGAGGCCGAGCGAGGCCGCTTCCGCCGGCCGCATCGTCCGCCCCTCCACCAGGTAGGGAAACGCCGCCTGCAGGCCGAGGAGCCGCACTATCTTCGTCACGCCCCCTGCGCCCGGCAGCAGGCCTAGCGTCGCTTCCGGAAGCCCGAGCTGGATCGAGGGATCGTCCTTGACGAGGCGGCAGTGCGCGCAGAGCGCCATCTCCCAGCCGCCGCCGAGCGCCGCGCCCTCGACTACCGCCACCACGGGCTTGCCCAGCGTCTCGAGCGCGCGCATGTGCTTCTTCACCGCCTCGATCCACGCGAACACCTTCGGCCCGTCCGCGGGGCCGAACTTGAGCACGTCCTTCAGCTCGGCGCCGGCGAAGAAGGTCTTCTTGGCGGAGGCGAGGATCACGCCCGCGATCGAGTCCTTCTCCTTCACCAGCCGCCCGACCGCGCCGGCGAACGCCGCCTGCCAGGCCTCGGTCATGGTGTTGACCGGCGCGCCGGGGGCGTCGAAGGTCAGGGTGACGATGCCGTCACCGCCTTTCTCGAACCGGACAGGCATTACAGGCGTTCGACGATCGTGGCGATGCCCATGCCGCCGCCGACGCAGAGCGTGGCGAGGCCGTAGCGCAGCCTGCGGCGCTCGAGCTCGTCGATCAGCGTGCCGAGGATCATCGCGCCGGTGGCTCCGAGCGGATGCCCCATGGCGATCGCGCCGCCGTTCACATTCACGATCTCGGCGTCGACCTTCATCTCCTTCATGAACTTCATCGGCACCACGGCGAAGGCCTCGTTCACCTCGAACAGGTCGATCTGGTCGATCGTCATGCCGGCCTTGGCGAGCGCCTTCCTCGCCGCCGGCATCGGGCCGGTGAGCATGATCGTCGGGTCGGCGCCCGACAGCGCCACCGACACGATGCGCGCGCGCGGCGTCAGGCCCATCGCCCTGGCCTTTTGCTCGCTGCCGATCAGCACCGCGGCAGCGCCGTCGACGATGCCCGAGGAGTTGCCCGCGGTGTGCACGTAGCGGAGGCGCTCGATCTGCGGGTAGCGCTGCATCGCCACCGCGTCGTAGCCCATCTCGCCCATCTGCTCGAACGAGGGCTTGAGCGACGCCAGCGCGTCCCGGGTGGTCTGCGGCCGGATCAGCTCGTCGTGGTCGAGGATCACGTCGCCGATGCCGTCCCCCACCGGCACGATCGAGCGCTGGAAGCGCCCGGCCTCGCGCGCCGCTGCCGCCCGCTGCTGCGAGCGCAGCGCGTACGCATCGACATCGTCGCGCGAGAAGTCCTCCAGCGTCGCGATGAGGTCGGCGCTGATGCCCTGCGGGATGAACGCGGTCTCGAACGCGGTTTCCGGATCGCAGGCCCAGGCACCGCGGTCGGTGCCGAGCGGCACGCGCGACATGGATTCCACGCCGCCCGCCACCACCAGGTCTTCCCAGCCCGAGCGCACTTTCTGCGCCGCCATGTTGACCGCCTCCAGGCCCGAGGCGCAGAAGCGGTTCAGCTGCACGCCCGAGGCGCGGTAGTCCCAGCCCGCGGCGAGCGCCGCGGTCTTGGCGATGCAGCTGCCCTGCTCGCCCACCGGCGTCACGCAGCCCATCACCACGTCGTCGACCTGCGAGGTGTCAAGATCGTGGCGGTGCTGCAGCTCCTTCAGCACGCCGGTGAGCAGCGAGATCGGCTTCACCTCGTGCAGCGCGCCGCTCGCCTTGCCGCGGCCGCGCGGCGTGCGGATGGCATCGAATATCAGCGCCTCATTTTCGTTCCTAGGCATTCTTGCCCTCCAGTCCCAGGGACCTCGAAATGACTTCCTTCATGATCTCGTTGGTGCCGCCGTAGATCCGCTGCACGCGGGCGTCGACGTAGGCCTGCGCGATCGGAAACTCCCACATGAAGCCGTAGCCGCCGTGCAGCTGCAGGCACTCGTCGATCACCTTGTTCTCGACGTCAGAGGCCCACAGCTTGGCCATGGAGGCGGTGGCGGTGTCGAGCTTCTTCTCCAGCAGCAGCTCCATGCAGCGATCGACGAAGACGCGCATCACCTGCACCTCGGTCGCGATCTCGGCGAGCTTGAAGCGCGTGTTCTGGAAGCCCGCCACCGGCTTGCCGAAGGCCTTCCTCTGGTTCACGTAGGCGATGGTCCAGGCGAGCGCCGCCTCGGACTTGGCCGAGGCGCCGATCGCGATCTGCATGCGCTCCCAGGGCAGCTCCTGCATCAGGTAGATGAAGCCGTTGTTCTCCTGGCCGAGCAGGTTCTGCGCCGGCACCTCGACGTTGTCGAAGAAGAGCTCGGCGGTGTCCTGGCCCTTCAGCCCCATCTTCTTCAGGCGCTTGCCCTTGGAGAAGCCGGGCATGCCGGTGTCGACCACCACCAGGCTGGTGCCCTTGGCGCCCTTGGTCGGATCGGTCTTCGCGACGACGATCACCAGGTCGCAGTTCCAGCCGTTGGTAATGAACGTCTTCGAGCCGTTGACGACGTACTTGTCGCCCTTGCGGATCGCCGTGGTCTTCACCGATTGCAGGTCGGAGCCGGCGCCGGGCTCGCTCATGGCGATGGCGCCGATCATCTCGCCGGCCGCCATCTTCGGCAGGTACGTCTTCCTCAGCGGCTCGCTGCCGTAGTTGAACAGGTAAGGCGCCACGATCTCGGAGTGCAAGCCCCAGCCGAGCGAGGAGTTGTTGATGCGCGCCTGCTCCTCCATCAGCACCATGCTGAAGAGCCTGTCGGCGCCGGCGCCGCCGTACTCCTCCGGCATGCTCATGCACAGGAAGCCGTGCTCGCCCGCCTTCTTCCAGACCGACTTGTCGGCGTAGCCCTGCTCCTGCCAGCGCTCGTCGTGCGGCTTGACCTCGGCCTCGAGGAAGCGGCGCACGCTGTCGCGGAAGGTCTCGTGCTCCGGCTTGAAAAGCGTGCGGGGAATCATGCGCCGATTCTAGTCGATCGCCCCCCTCGAACCAAGCATCTGCTTGCCTACGCGACGCCCGCTTTGCGCAGCACCGCCTGGAGCAGCACGTCGCAGCCCGCGGCGAGGTCTTCCCGCCGCGCATTCTCGATCTCGTTGTGGCTGATGCCGCCCTCGCACGGCACGAACACCATCGCGGTCGGGGCGATGCGCGCCATGTAGACGGCGTCGTGCGCCGCGCCGCTGACGATGTCGCGGTGCGAGTGGCCGAGCGCGCGCGAGCCCTCGCGCACGCTGGCGACCAGCTCGGGCGCGAACTCGCTCGGCGGGAAATACACGACTTCGGCGAGCGAGATCGCGGTTCTCGTTTCCGCCTGGATGGAATCGATCTGCTTTTTCAATTCCGTAACCATCGCGGAGAGCGTCGAATCCTTCGCATTCCTCAAGTCCACGGTCATCCGCGCCTCGCCCGGCACCACGTTGCGCGAATTCGGCTTCACCTGCATGAAGCCGACCGTGCCGCGCGCGTAGTCTGGGAACGTGGTCGCGATCCGGTTGACCTCCAGCACCAGCCGGCTCGCCGCGAGCAGCGCGTCCTTCCGCGTTTCCATCGGCGTCGGCCCGGCGTGCGAGTCCTGCCCGGTGATCGCGGCGTCGAACCAGCGCTGGCCGAGCGCCCCTAGCACCACCCCGATGGTGGTGCCGGTCTCCTCCAGCACCGGCCCCTGCTCGATGTGCGCCTCGAAGTAGGCGCCGAGCTGGTGCGGCTTCGCCGGGCCCGCGTAGCCGATGCCTTTCAACGCTTGGCGCACGCTGACGCCGTCCGCGTCCTTCTCTTCGAGGACCTTTTCCAGGGGGAAAACCCCGGCGAAGACACCGGACCCCATCAAGGTCGGGACGAAGCGCGAGCCCTCCTCGTTGGTCCAGGAGACGACCTCGAGCGGCGCGCGAGTGCGGATGCCAGCGTCGTTGAGCGTGCGCACCACCTCCAGCCCGGCGAGCACGCCGTAGGCGCCGTCGAACTTGCCCCCCGAGGGCTGCGAATCGAGGTGGCTGCCGATCGCGACCGGGGCGAGCACCGGGTCCGCGCCTTCGCGCCGGCCGAAGATGTTGCCGATGCCGTCGACCTCGATCCCGAGGCCGGCTTCGCGGCACCAGCCTACGAAGCGCTCGCGCCCCTGCCGGTCGACATCCGTCAGCGTCAGGCGGCGCACGCCGCCCTTGCCGGTGGCGCCGATCCGCGCCATGTCCATGAGCGACCGCCAGAGCCGGTCGGAATCGATCCGCAGCATGCGCGCCTCCCGCCGAAAACTTTACACCGAAGGCGCCTTCAACGACACTCGCCAAGCAAATGCTTTTCCAGTCGAGGCTCGATACCGGTTCGGAGGCGTTCCAGGGCAACCGCAAGCGGATGCTGGAGCTCGTCGCCCGCGTCAGGGATCTCGAGCGGAGAACGCGGGAGAAGTCCTCGGAGGCCAAGCCTCTTTTCGACAAGCGCGGCCAGCTGCTGCCGCGCGAGCGCGTGGCGCGGCTGCTGGATCCGGGCGCGCCCTGGCTCGAGCTGTCGTCGCTCGCCGGCTACTGCCTGGACAACCCCGACCCCGAGAGGTCGATCCCGGGCGGCGGCATGATCGCGGGCATCGGCTACGTCGCGGGAGCGCGCGCCGTGGTGGTGGCGAGCGATTCCGGCATCGACGCCGGCGCGATCCAGCACATGGGCCGCGAAAAGCTGCTGCGCGCGCAGGGCCTGGCGCTCGAAAACCGCCTTCCCTTCGTGCACCTCGTCGAGTCGGCGGGCGCCAACCTGCTGAAGTACCGCGTCGAGGGCTTCATCCACGGCGGCGCGATCTTCTACAACCTGGCGAAGCTCTCCGCGGCGGGCCTGCCGGTCGTCACCGTCGTGCACGGCTCTTCCACCGCGGGCGGCGCCTACATGCCCGGGCTCTCGGACTACGTCGTCATGGTGCGCGGGCGCGCCAAGGCGTTTCTCGCCGGGCCGCCGCTGCTCAAGGCCGCGACCGGCGAGATCGCCACCGACGAGGAATTGGGCGGCGCCGTGATGCACACGCACGTATCGGGGCTGGGCGAATACCTGGCCGAGGACGATTCGGATGGGGTGCGGCTGGCCCGGGAGGTGCTGGGCCGCCTGAATTTCGCCTCGGAAAAGAAATCCGAGGACGCCAGGCGGCCACGCTACCCGGCCGAGGAGCTCCTCGGCGTCATGCCGGCCG
Source organism: Burkholderiales bacterium (assembly GCA_035500055.1). Classification (GTDB taxonomy): domain Bacteria; phylum Pseudomonadota; class Gammaproteobacteria; order Burkholderiales; family SG8-39; genus RBG-16-66-20. Next base: position 11,899 of record DATJXO010000008.1, read on the forward strand.
ACTACAGGAAGCCGGTGGACATGCGCGAGGCGATCGCGCGCTTCGCCGACGACTCGGACTGGCTCGACTTCAAGCCCGACTACGGCCCGGCGACGGTGTGCGGCCACGCCGCGATCCAGGGCCATCGCGTCGGCATCGTCACCAACAACGGCCCGCTCGACCCCGCGGGCGCGACCAAGGCGACGCATTTCATCCAGGCGTGCTGCCAGGCGGGCCTGCCGATCCTCTACCTCCAGAACACCACCGGCTACATCGTCGGCAAGGCCTCCGAGGAGGCGGGCATGATCAAGCACGGCTCGAAGATGATCCAGGCGGTGTCCAGCGCCAACGTGCCGCAGATCACCCTGATGTGCGGCGCCTCCTTCGGCGCGGGCAACTACGGCATGTGCGGGCGCGCCTACAACCCGAGGTTCCTGTTCTCCTGGCCGAACGCTCAGACCGCCGTCATGGGGGCGGAGCAGGCCGCGCTGACCATGGCGATCGTGATGGAGGCGGGAATGAAGCGCAAAGGCGCCGCGGTCGATTTTGATCTCATTGAAAACACGAGATCGAAGATCATCGAGAACTTCGAGAAGCAGCAGAGCGCGTTCGTCACCAGCGCGTACCTGCTGGACGACGGCGTCATCGATCCGCGCGACACGCGCAATGTGCTCGGCTTCGCGCTGTCGATCTGCCGCGACGGCGACGCGCGCGCCGTCCGCCCGGTGCAGTTCGGCGTGGCGCGGCCCTAGCCGGTGCGGATCAGCGCGTCCTGTCCGGCGAGCGGGCCTTGAACCGGGTTCCGGGTGCGGGCGGGGCCTGCGGCGCGCCGGCGAAGCACTGGGCCTGCGCCATCCAGCGCATTGCCGGTTCGCCGCGCACGCTGAGGCGGGTATCGGCGATGTTGCGCGTCTGGGCGACGACCTGGCAGAACTCGACCGCGCTGCCCTCGACGAAGTGATCCTCATTCGGCTCGCCCCAGCGCCATTGCGCGCCCGAAGGCGCGGTCAGCCTGACGTCGGGCCGCGGCGCCGGCGGCTCCTCGCCGCGGTTGCGGAACGTCCAGCCGTAGGTATTGACCCCGAGGACGGCGATGCTGTGGACCCGGTCCGTGTCGACCCTCTCGGCGCCGAGCAGGTCGTAGATCGCCTGCGCGTGCGCCCAGGTCTCCATCAGCCGCGCGGAGATGCTCGAGCGCGCGCTCATCCCGGGCCCGACCCACTGCAGCCGCGCCTTCGGATCGGCGGCGGCGAACCGCTCCGCGACCCGGGCGCAACGCTCTCGCCAGGCCTGCAGCAGCGCGCGGCCCCTGAGCGGCGCGACCGCCGCATTCTCCATCGCGCGCAGGCTCGAGCGCTGCAATTCCGCCCGCAGGCGCGCCGCGAATGCGGCGAAGCCGGCGGCGTCGGCGAGGCTCTGCTCGACCGCGCCGTTCCAGAAGTGCAGGTGCGTGAGGATGTCGCCGGCGCTCCAGCGCTTGAACTGCGTCTCCCGCTCGAATACGGCGTCTTCCACGCCCTGCAGCAACCGGTAGAGGGCCTCGCTCTCGTCGCGGAAGTGCCGGGGCTCGGGAAACTCGTGCATCCGCGTATTATCCTTGCCATCCGATGAAATTCACCCAGGAACACGAAGAGATCCGGCGCACGATGAAGAAATTCATCGATGCGGAGATCAACCCCCATGTAGACGCCTGGGAGGCGGCCGAGCAGTTCCCGGCCCACGAGGTGTTCAAGAAGCTCGGGGCCCTGGGCATGCTCGGCCTCACCAAGCCCGAGGCCTACGGCGGCGCCGGGCTGGACTACAGCTACTCCATGGTGTTCGCCGAGACCCTCGGCCGCATCCGCTGCGGCGGCGTGCCGATGGCGATCGGCGTGCAGACCGACATGGCGACGCCGGCGCTCGCGCGCTTCGGCTCCGACGAGCTGCGCCGCGAGTTCCTCGCGCCCGCGATCGCCGGCGACATGGTGAGCTGCATCGGCGTCTCGGAGCCCGGCGCCGGATCGGACGTCGCCTCGATCAGGACCACCGCGCGCCGGGACGGCGGCGACTACGTCATCAACGGCCAGAAGATGTGGATCACCAACAGCCTGCAGGCCGACTGGATGTGCCTGCTCGCGAACACGTCGGAAGGCGCGCCGCACAAGAACAAGACCCTCATCCTCCTGCCGATGAAGACCAAGGGCGTCGTCAAGGCGAAGAAGATCCGCAAGATCGGGATGATGTCCTCCGACACCGGGCTGATCCACTTCGACGACGTGCGCGTGCCGCAGCGCTACCGCATCGGCGAGGAGGGCATGGGCTTCACCTACCAGATGCAGCAGTTCCAGGAGGAGCGGCTGTGGGCGGCGGCGAGCTCGGTCGAGGGAATGCTGCGCACGCTCGCCGACACGATCGACTACATCCGCGAGCGCAAGATGTTCGGTCAGGCGGTGCTCGACTTCCAGTACGTGCATTACCGGCTCGCCGAGCTGAAGACCGAGATCGAGGCGCTGCGCGCCCTCACCTACCGCGCCTGCGAGCTCTACATCGAGGGCGGCGACGTCACCGAGCTCGCCTCGATGGCGAAGCTGAAGAGCGGGCGCCTGCGCCGCGAGGTGTCGGACGCCTGCCTGCAGTACTGGGGCGGCATGGGTTTCACCTGGGACAACCCCGCCTCGCGCGCCTACCGCGACGGCCGCCTGGGCTCGATCGGCGGCGGCGCGGACGAGGTGATGCTCGGGATCATCTGCAAGTACATGCATATTCTTCCCAAGAAGTAGATTCATGACGTTCAGGTCGGTGCTGATCGCAAACCGAGGCGAGATCGCGCTGCGCGTCATGCGCACGGCGAAGCGCATGGGCCTGCGCACGATCGCGGTGTACTCGGACGCCGACCGCGATGCGCCGCACGTGCGCGCCGCGGACGACGCGGTGCGCATCGGGGGCCCCGCGCCGCGGGATTCGTACCTGAATATCGAGGCGATTCTCGGCGCGGCGCGCGACTCGGGAGCGGAGTCCATCCATCCGGGCTACGGCTTTCTCTCCGAGAGCGCTTCTTTTGCGGCCGGAGCGGAAAAGACGAAGCTCGCCTGGGTCGGCCCTCCTTCCGCCGCCATCCGGGCGATGGGCGACAAGGCGAACGCCAAGGCGATCGCGCAGAAGGCGGGCGTCCCGGTGCTCCCGACCTACGAGCGCGACCCCGAGTTCCCGGTCCTGATCAAGGCGGTCGCGGGCGGCGGCGGCCGCGGCATCCGTCTGGTCCGCACCCGCGGCGAGCTCGAGAGCGAGCTCAAGACCGCGCGCTCGGAGGCGATGCACGGCTTCGGCGACGACCGCGTGATCCTGGAGAAGGCGCTGCTCGACGCACGCCACGTCGAGGTGCAGGTCTTCGCCGACGCGCGCGGCGGCTGCCTCCACCTCGGCGAGCGCGACTGCTCGGTGCAGCGCCGCCACCAGAAGCTGATCGAGGAGTCGCCCTCGCCCGCGGTGGATCCCCGGCTGCGCGCCGCGATGGGCGCCGCCGCGATCGCGGTGGCAAGGGCCGTGGGCTACGCGGGCGCGGGGACCGTCGAGTTCCTGCTGGGCGAGGACGGCCGCTTCTGGTTCATGGAAATGAACACGCGCCTGCAGGTGGAGCATCCGGTCACCGAGGCGTTGACCGGGCTGGACCTCGTGGAGTGGCAGCTGCGCGTCGCCGCCGGCGAGCCGTTGCCGCTCCGGCAGGACGGCGTCCGCTTCGAGGGCCACGCGATCGAGGCGCGACTGTGCGCCGAGGACCCGGCGCGGCAATTTCTGCCGCAGGCGGGCCGGCTGGCGCTGTGGCGACCCGCCGCGGGGGTGCGCGTCGACCACGCGCTCGAGTCCGGGATCGAGATCCTCTCGTTCTACGACTCGATGATGGCCAAGCTCGTCGCCCACGCGCCGACGCGCGACGCCGCGCGCCAGCGGCTCGCCGCGGCGCTCGACGAAACCGTCGCGCTGGGGCAGCCCACCAACAAGGCCTTCCTCGCCGCCGTGCTGCGGGACGCCGGCTTCGCCTCCGGGCGCTTCAACACCGGATTTCTGCAGAATTTCAAATTCGAAAATCGAATTCCCGAAAGCCGGGACCTCGAGACGGCCCTGGCGCTGCTCGCCGCCGACTACGGCGAATGGACCGGCTGGAGCAACAACCCGGCCCATCAGGCACGCGCCGCCTTCGAGGGCAAGGTATCCGCCTTTTCCTTGTCCGAGCAGTCGACAAAGCGAAGCCGCGCGATGCCGCACGTGGTGGACGGAGCCGCGGTCCACTTCGCGCGCGGCGGCGCCAGCTTCTCGCTTCGCAACGCGCTCTACGATGCGCCCGGGCGCAAGGGCGCCGCGGCCGGCGACGGCCGGCTGCTGGCGCCGATGAACGGGCGGGTGGTCGCAGTCAACGCCAGGGCCGGCGAGCAGCTCGCGGCGGGCACGCCGCTGGTGGTGCTCGAGGCGATGAAGATGGAGCACGGCCTCAGCCTCGATTTCTCCTCGAAGATAAAGTCGGTCCACGTCACGGCGGGCGCGCAGGTCTCGCCGGGCCAGCTGCTGGCCGAGTTCGAGGCGGCGTGAGCGGCGACCCGGCGGCGCGAGCCATGCCCCTGGACCATCCCGCGCTCACCGAGGAGCACGAGGCGTTCCGCGCCACGGTGCGGCGCTTCGTGGAGCGCGAGATCCTGCCGCACGCCGCCGCATGGGACGAGGCGGGCGAGTTCCCGCGCGAGCTCTACCGCGAGGCGGCCGCCGCGGGCCTGTTCGCGCTCGGCTACCCGGAAGAGTACGGCGGCACCGGCGGGCCCGGCGATGCGCCGGGCGCGGACCACTTCTTCCGCATCGTCAGCGCCGAGGAGTTCGCGCGCGCGGGCACCGGCGGCCTTTCCGCGAGCCTGTTCTCGCACACCATCGGCGCGCCGCCGATCGCCGCCGTCGGCAGCGAGGAGCTGAAACGCCGCGTGCTCCCCTCCATCCTCTCGGGCGAGAAGATCAGCGCGCTCGCCATCACCGAGCCGACCGGCGGCTCGGACGTGGCGCGCCTGAAGGCGACCGCGACGAGGCAAGGCGGCGAATATGTCGTGCGCGGCGAGAAAACTTTCATCACCTCCGGCATGCGCGCGGACTTCTATACCGTGGCCGTCCGCACCGGCGGCCCGGGCGCCGCGGGCGTGTCGCTGCTGCTCATCGAGCGCGACCGGCCGGGCTTCACGCGCGCGCCGCTGAAGAAGATGGGCTGGTGGTGCTCCGACACCGCGGCGCTGCATTTCGACGACGTGCGCGTGCCGGCGGCGAACCTGGTCGGCGAGGAGAATGCCGGCTTCCGCGCCATCATGCGCAACTTCAACGCCGAGCGGTTGTCGATGGCGGCCGGCGCGGTGGGCTTCGCGCAGGCCTGCCTCGAGGACGCCCTCGACTGGGCTCGCGAGCGGCGCACCTTCGGCAGGCGGCTCGCCGACCACCAGGCGATGCGCCACAAGCTCGTCGACATGCAGACGCGGGTGCACGCGGCGCGCGCCCTGCTCTACGACACGGCGTGGAAGCTCGGCGCGGCGCCGCGCGAGCCGCGCTACGTCGCGCAGCTCGCGATGCTGAAGAACCTCGCCACCGACGCCATGCAGTTCTGCGCCGATGCCGCGGTGCAGGCGCTCGGCGGCGCCGGCTACGTCCGCGGCACGCGCGCCGAGCGCATCTACCGCGAGGCCAAGGTGATGCAGATCGGCGGCGGCAGCACCGAGATCATGAAGGATCTCGCCGCGAAGCAGCTGGGGTGGTGACGATGAACCTGAAGACCCGCGCCATGCAGGCGCTGATGCGCAAGGTGATGGAGGAGCACATCGCCTTCAACAAGCATCTCGGCCTGAAGGTGGTGTCCTTCGACCTGGCGGCGCCCAGGCTCGGCTTCGACATGCGGCCCGAGCTGGTCGGCAATCCCGCGCGCCAGATCCTGCACGGCGGCGTCATCTCGGCGACGATCGACGTGGCCGGCGGCTTCGCGATCATGCTCTCGCTCGCCGCCGAGATGACCGGCATTCCGACGTCGTTCCCGAAGATGGGCACCATCGACCTGCGCGTCGACTACCTGCGCCCGGGGCGCGGCAAGCACTTCGTCGCCACCGCGCGCATCGTGCGCAAGGGGAGCCGCATCGCCGTCACCCACTCCGAGCTGCACAACGACGCCGGCGAGCTGATCGCCACCGGCAGCGCCGCCTACGTCATCGGCTAGAGCGGCTCAGTCCGGCTTGACCGCGTACTTGCCGCTTCCCAGCAGCAGCACGGTGAGCCCGCAGAGCAGGTAGAAGCCCTGCAGCTCCAGCGCCCAGCCCCCGGTCTTGCCGAGCGTGAAGATCTGGCCGGTGTGCACCAGCACCAGCGCGAAGATCATGTTGACGACCACCAGCAGGCCGCCGATGCGCGAGAACACGCCGAGGATCAGCAGCAGCGGCGCCAGCACCTCGCCGACGTACACGCCGTAGGCGACGAATGCGGGCAGGCCCAGCGCCGTCACCCTGCCGGTGATCATCCCCATCGCGGCGTCGGCGTGCAGCAGCTTGGCGACCCCGTGGAACAGGATCAATCCCCCGAGCGTCAGCCGAAGCACCAGCTTTCCGATCGCATCGCCCTGCACTGCGTAGCTCATGGCTCTCTCCTTGGCTGTTCGATTGCCGTTGATGGCGCTGCCGCCGCGGCTTCGCGCGCCCGCTTCGCCCGCAGCACCTGCCGGCGCCAGCGCACCAGCCCGACGGCGTAGGCGACATAGTAGCCCGCGAGCAGGCCGAATACCGACAGCGTCAGCGCGCTCTGCGCGAAATCCGTCGCGGTGTGCGTGCGCGCCCGCTCGATCACATAGACCTCGACCAGCCGGTAGAGGATCCTGCAGACGAACAGCAGCGACAGCGCGATGCCGAGGTGCGCGTTGGGCGTGTAGTACAGGCCCTGCCGCGTCGGATCGAATCTCGTCTTGCGCAGGCCGTAGACCCCGAGCAGCGCGCCCGCCGCCAGCCCGGCGGCCAGCCACCCGAGCCGCTCCGCGGAGCCGCGCGCCGCGTAGGCGAGCAGCGCCACGAGCAGCGGGAACACGGCCAGCGTGATCCACGGCCGCACGCGCGACAGCCGCTGCCGACCGACGAGGCGCCGGATGCGCGAATACACCCGCCACGCGAGCAGCGGCAAGAGCACCAGCAGGACCGTGGTCGAGGGGCTCGAGGCCTGCATCGGTCGCGCGGGCCTCAGTCCTTGCGCGCGAAACGGAAGTCGCAGTGGCTCGCGCCTTCCATGATGGTCTGCGTGCGCTTGAGCGTCAGCCCGCGGCCGAACCCTTCGGCCATGGCGAAATCCCGGCTGCAGTGGAACAGCTGCCCGAGCTCGGTAAGGCCGAGCTCCTTGTAGAACTCGGCGTACTTGCAGCGGGTGACGTTGAAGTCCAGCGTGCGCGGGGACTTGCCGACCGGCTCGATCTCGAGGCTGCCGCCGCCGGCCCACACCGCGTCGGACACCTTCTCCAGCGCCGCCAGGTCGCGGCCGAATTGCGCGGCCCAGCGCTCGCCGTCCTGGCGCGCGAGCTCGACGATGACCTCGCGCGCGATCCGGTTGGCGCGCTCCTTGCCGATCGCGCGCTGGAACGCCTGCAGCATGGGGATCAGGACGCCGGCCTCGATCTTGCGGCGCTCGAGATGCGTGATGTTCGGCTGCTGCGGCATGCGACCTCCGGTCCTCGATTGGCCGCGCCGATTCTAGCAACCGGGCTTGCCAAGCAATTGCTTTTCCGCAAACCGCTCACTAGACTGAATTGGCATGGGCAGCGCGGCGAAGACAGTCCGGATCGGCGCCGGCCTCGGCTTCTACGGCGACTCGTGGCGGCCGATCCGCGCCTCGATCGAGCGCGGCGGCGCGCAGTACATCGCCTCCGACCATCTTTCCGAGCTGACGCTCGCCATCCTGCAGAAGGACCGCCAGCGCGACCCCGCTGCCGGCTACGCGCGCGACGCCGTGCCCATGCTGGCGGAACTGTGGCCGCTGGCGGCGCCGCGCGGCGTCAAGTTCGTGCTCAACGCCGGCGGCCTCAATCCGCAGGGCGCGCGCGAGGCGATCGCGCGCCTGTTCCGCGACAAGGGCTGGAAGGCGAGGATCGCCACCGTCGCCGGCGATTCGGTGCTGGAGCGGATCGACGAACTGCGCGCCGCCGGCGAGCCGCTCGCGCACATGGACAGCGGGGCAGCGCTCGACGGCGTGCGCGAGCGGATGCTTTTCGCGAACGCCTACCTCGGCGCGCAGCCCATTGCCGAGGCGCTGGCGCGCGGCGCCGACATAGTGCTCACCGGGCGCGTCGCGGACGCCGCGCTCACGCTCGGGCCGCTCGCGCACGAGCTCGGCTGGCGCTGGGACGACTGGGAGCGGCTCGCGGCGGGCCTCACGCTGGGGCACCTGCTCGAGTGCTCGGGCCAGGGCTCGGGCGGCAACTTCGGCTCGGCCCACGACTGGGCCGAGGTACCCGACTATGCGCACATCGGCTATCCGATCGCGGAGGTGTCGGCGGACGGCAGCGCGGTCATCGGCAAGCCGCCCGGCACGGGCGGCCGCGTCTCCTTCGACACCTTGCGCCAGCAGCTGCTGTACGAGGTGCACAACCCGCACGCCTACTTCTCGCCCGACGTCGTGCTCGACATGGGCACGCTGAAGTTCGAGGACCAGGGCGGCGACCAGGTCCGGGTCTCCGGCGCCTCGGGCGCGCCGCGGCCCGCGACGCTGAAGATCGTGGGCGGCTACCACGACGGCTGGATGGGCGCGGGCATCATGGGCTTCGCCTGGCCCGAGGCCTACGCCAAGTGCGAAAAGGCGGCGGAGACGATCCGCGCCTGGGTCGCCGAGCGCGGCTGGAAGCCCGAGGAGCTGAACGAGGAATACATCGGCTACAACTCGCTGCTCGGCGCCAACGCCGACCCCACGCACCGCGACCAGCTGAACGAATGCTTCCTGCGCATGACGCTGCGCACGCCCGACAAGCGCGTCGCCGACGCCTTCGGCCGCGTCTTCCCCTGGCTCGGCCTTTCGGGCCCGCCCTACGTCGGCAGCATGAAGGGCGTGCAGCCGGCCAAGGAGCTGCTCGGCATCTGGCCGACGCTCGTGAAGCGGGAGCGGGTCGAATCCGGAATCGAGATTTCCGTGGAAGAAATGAAATGAAGGTGCAGCTCTGGCGGATCGCCCATGCGCGCTCCGGCGACAAGGCCGACCGCGCCGACATCGGACTGTTCGCCTACGACGCGCCGACCTACGCGGTGCTGAAGCGCGAAGTGACGAAGCAGCGCCTCGCGGCGCACTTCGCCGCCCTGGCGCGCGGCCCGGTCGAGCTGTGGCCGCTCGACAACCTGCTCGCGCTCAAGATCGTGCTGAACGGCGCGCTGCAGGGCGGCGCCGCGCGCTCGCTGCGCATGGACAACCTCGGCAAGAACGTCGCCGCGCAGCTGCTGCGAATGGAGATCGAGGCGCCCGAAGATCTTCCCAGGTTGAGGAAGATTTGAAAGCCAAAGGAAAAACGCGAACCAACGGCAACCGGCGCGGAGACCTCCTGCGCGTCTGCGCGCGGCCGTTCCGCGAGAAGGGCGCGGCGCAGGCGCCGCGCCTGCTTTTGCGATAATCCCGGCGCATGCATCGGCTCGCCTTCGCAGTACCGGTGGCAGCATGCGCGGGGCTGCTCGGCTTCGGCCTGTACCTGCAATACCAGCAGGGACAGGACCCCTGCCCGCTGTGCCTCGTGCAGCGCGCCTTCTTCGTGCTGATCCTGCTTGCGTATGCCCCGGCGGTGCTGCAGAACCCGGGAATCGCGGGCACGCGCGTCTACGGCGCGCTCGGGCTGCTGTTCGCGCTCGGCGGCGGCGGCGTGGCGGCGCGGCAGGTCTGGCTGCAGCACCTGCCCGCCGACCAGGTGCCGGCCTGCGGTCCCGGCCTGTACTTCATGCTCGAGCACCTGCCGCTCGCGCGCACCATCGAGAAGCTGTTCAAGGGTTCCGGCGAATGCGCCGAGGTGACCTGGCGCTTCCTCGGACTGTCGATCGCCGAGTGGGCGCTGGCGTGGTTCGCGCTGCTCGCGCTGTACTCGCTGTGGCTGCTGCTCAACGGCTCCCCGCTGCCGCGCCGGCGCGGCGCGCCGACGCCGCCCTAGCGCGCCACCGCGGCGGCGATCGCGGCGATCACGCTCTCCTGCTCGCCGATCGGCGGGTCGACCGCGATCTCGAGGTCCGCATGGCGTTCGCGCAGGCGCGCCACGAGCGCCGGCAGATCGCTCTTCAGGTGCCCGCCGGCGCCGAAGAACACGGGCACGATGCGCAGGGCGCGAACGCCTTCGGCGTGCAGCGCCGCGGCGCACTCGGGCAGCGAGGGCCGCATCCGCTCGAGGAACGCGAGCGCGACGCGCTCGCCGGGCAGCCGCGCGCGGAGCTGCGCTCTCAGCCGCTCGAGCGGGCGCGCCCACTCCGGGTCGCGCGCGCCATGCGCGAATAGGACGACGGCTCGTTCCGCCATCGCGCGATTATCCTAGACGCCAGCGCCTCGCGATAGATTTCGCCCATCAGGATCAGCGCCGGCCCGCCGCCGCATGCCCGCACGGCGAGCGCCTCGAGGCCGTCCAGCGTGCCGTAGTCGCGCCGCGCGCCTGGCAGCGACGCGCCCTGCACGATCGCCACGGGCGTGGCGGGCGGCTTGCCCGCGTCGATCAGCGCGCGCGCTACCGACGCGGCGTCGCCGGCGCCCATGTAGATGGCGACGGAGTCGGCCGCGAGCGCCGCGCGCACCCAGTCGTTCGGCCGCTCGCCCTCCCCCGTGCGCGGCGTGAGGAACGCGACCGACCGCGCCGCGCCGCGGCGCGTGAGCGAGATCCCGGTTTCGGCGGCCGCGGCGAGCGCGGCCGTGATTCCCGGCACCACCTCCACCCGCACGCCGCACGCCCTCAGGTGCGAGAGCTCCTCGTGCGCGCGGCCGAACAGCATGGGGTCGCCGCCCTTCAGCCGCACCACCACCGCGTGCTTGCGCGCGGCGTCCTCGAGGCGCTTGTTGATGAACCGCTGCGCGGTGGAGCGGCGGCCGCAGCGCTTTCCTACCGCGACCTTGAGCGCACCCGGGGCCAGCGCGAGCGTCTCCGCCGGTACCAGCGCGTCGTAAAAGACGATGTCGGCCCGCTCCAGCAGGCGCGCCGCGCGCAGCGTCAGCAGGTCGGCGGCGCCCGGGCCCGCGCCCACCAAATACACGGTGCCGCTCACGGCGCCTTCGTCGAGCCTCGGCGGCGGAACAGCGGCAGCGGCTGCGCGGCGCTGGCCTGGTAAGCCTCCGTGAAATCGCCGAACGCGGCCAGCGCCTCCTGCGGGTCCTCGCCCTCGCGCAGCTCGTAGGAGTCGAAGCCGCAGCGCTCCATGTAGAGCAGCAGGTCGCGCGCCACCTGGCCGACCGCGCGCAACTCGCCCCTGTAGCCGTAGCGCTCGCGCAGCAGGCGCCCGATCGAGTAGCCGCGGCCGTCGCCGAATTTCGGGAAATTGACCTCGACGCGCGCCGCGCCGGCGAGCCGTCCGGCGACCGCCTCGAGGTCGTCGGCGGGTTCGACCCGGACGACCGCGCCGTCAGGCGAGGGCGGGCTCTCGAGGATGCGGCGATTTCTGATCACTGCGCCCATAGACGCTCCGCTTGAAGGGCTCGACGCCGACCCGGTGCACGACGTCGACGAAACGCTCGACCTCGCTGTCGCGCAGCGAGAGATAGGTCCCGATCAGCCGCTCGATCGCGTCCGGCACCTCGGCGCGCGCGAACGCCGGCCCGAGCACCTTGCCCAGCGCCGCCGGCGGCGAATTCGGGGTCGGCGAAATCGGGGTCAGACCACGTTTTCCGGTTCCTGGAGCCGCGGAAGACGCGGTCTGACCCTGATTTCCGCCGATCTCGATCTGATAGAACTCCTCGCCGTTCTTGTCGACGCCGAGGATGCCGATGTGGCCGACGTGATGGTGGCCGCAGGCGTTGATGCAGCCAGAGATGTTGAGATCGAGCTCGCCGATGTCGTGCAGGTGGTCGAGGTCGTCGAACCTGCGCTGGATCGCCTCGGCCACGGGAATCGACTTGGCGTTGGCGAGCGCGCAGAAGTCGCCCCCAGGGCAGGAGACGATGTTCGTCAGCAGCCCGATGTTGGGCGTCGCCAGGCCGAGGGCGCGCAGCTCCTGCCAGAGGGCGTGCAGCTCCGCCTGCCGCACGTCGGCGAGGACGAGGTTCTGCTCGTGCGTCGCGCGCAGCTCGCCGAAGGAGTAGCGCTCGGCGAGCTCGGCGAGATGCTCCATCTGCTCGGCGCTGACGTCGCCAGGCGGCACGCCGGTCTTCTTCAGCGACACCGTCACCGCCGCGTAGCCCGGCCGCTTGTGCGGGTGCACGTTGCGGCGCCGCCAGGCGGTGAACGGTCCCGCCGCGCCCGGGTGCGCGATTTCCTCCAGCGCCTCGTACGCAGGCCGGGTAAAGCGCGACTCCACGCGCCGCAGCTCCGCCTCGATCAGCGTCGCCGGGCCGTCCTTCAACTGCGCCCACTCGGCCTCCACCTCGTCGCGGAATTGCTCCGGCCCCCGCTCCTTCACCAGGACCTTGATGCGCGCCTTGTGCAGGTTGTCGCGCCGGCCATGGCGGTTGTAGACGCGCAGGATTGCGTCCAGATACGTGAGCAGGTGCGGCCACGGCAGGAACTCGCGGATCACGTGGCCGATCATCGGCGCGCGCCCGAGCCCGCCGCCGACGATCACCCGGAAGCCCACCTGCCCGGCGTCGTCCCGCGCCGCGTGCAGCCCGATGTCATGCACGAAGGTGGCGGCGCGGTCGGCGCGCGCGCCGCTGAGCGCGATCTTGAACTTGCGCGGCAGGAAATCGAACTCCGGGTTGAACGCAGCCCACTGCCGGATCAGCTCGCACCAGACGAAGGAGTCCACGACCTCGTCGGCGGCGACGCCGGCGAAGTGGTCGGTGGTGATGTTGCGCACGCAGTTGCCCGAGGTCTGGATGGCGTGCATCTGCACGCTTGCCAGCTCGGCGAGGATGTCGGGGACGTCGGCGAGCCGCGGCCAGTTGAGCTGCAGGTTCTGGCGCGTCGAGAAGTGGCCGTAGCCGCGGTCGTAGCGGCGCGCGATGTCCGCGAGCTTGCGCAGCTGCCGCGAGGACAGCAGGCCGTAGGGAATCGCGATGCGCAGCATCGGCGCGTAGCGCTGGATGTAGAGGCCGTTGCGCAGGCGCAGGGCGCGAAACTCGTCCTCCGGGATGCGCCCGGCAAGGAAGCGCCGCGTCTGGCCGCGGAACTGCGCCACGCGTTCTTCCACCAGCCGCTGGTCGATCTGGTCGTAGAGGTACATGCCGGAGCGCGATGCTACGGCGCCTCTTTATTCTTACAAAGACTATGTAGTCAGGTTATTATTCCAATTAAGAATGAAGCTGCAACAGCTCCGCTATCTTTGCGAGGTCGCGCACCGCGACCTCAACGTCTCCGCCGCGGCCGAGGCGCTATTCACCTCGCAGCCCGGAATCAGCAAGCAGATCAAGGCCCTGGAGAACGAGCTGGGGATCGAGATCTTCGTGCGCAACGGCAAGCGCCTGGCCGGCGTCACCGAGCCCGGGCGCGCCGTGCTGGCGATCGCCGAGCGGCTGCTGGCCGAGGCCGCCAACCTGAAGCGCGCCGGCGAGGAATTCGCCAACGAGAAGCGCGGCACGCTCACCCTCGCCGCCACGCACACGCAGGCGCGCTACGCGCTGCCGAGGGCGGTCGCCGCGTTCAAGCGCCGCTATCCCGAGGTGCGGGTGCTGGTGCACCAGGGCAATCCGACGCAGATCTGCGAGCAGGTGGCGGGGGGCGAGGCCGATCTCGGCGTCGCTACCGAGCGCATCGGCGAGCACCCGGCGCTGGTGGCGCTGCCCTGCTACCAGTGGAACCGCTGCGTCGTGGTGCCGCCGCGGCACCCGCTGCTGAGGGAACGCCCGCTCACGCTGGAGGCGCTCGCGCGCCACCCGATCGTGACCTACGACTTCGCCTTTGCCAACCGGTCGCTCGTCAACCGCGCCTTCGAGCAGCGGGGCCTGGCCCCCAACGTGGTGCTCACCGCATTCGACGCCGACGTCATCAAGACCTACGTCGAGCTCGGCTTCGGGGTCGGCATCATGGCGAAGATGGCGTTCGACCCGAAGCGCGACCGCCCGCTGCGCGCGATCGACGCTTCGCACCTCTTCCCCACCTCGACCACGCGCCTCGGCGTCAAGCGCGGGGCGTACCTGCGCGGCTACGCCTACGACTTCATCGAGCTGTTCGCCCCGAGCCTGACGCGCGAGGCAGTCCGGGCCGCGGTGGCGGAGAAGGAAGGCTCGCGCTACGAGTTGTAGGCGGCGGGCGCGGCGTGGCGGCGGATGAAGTCGCGCACGCGCGGGTAGATCAGCTGGCGCCAGCGCCGCCCGGCGAAGATGCCGTAGTGGCCGGCGCCCGGCGCGAGGAAATGCTCGCGGTTCTCGCGCGGGATGTTCAGGCAGAGCAGGTGCGCCGCTTCGGTCTGGCCGTTGCCCGAGATGTCGTCGAGCTCGCCCTCGATCGTCAGCAGCGCGGTGTCGCGGATCGCCTGCGGCCGCACCAGCCGGTCGCGCACGAACATGCGGCCCTTGGGCAGCGCGAACTCCTGGAACACCGCCCTCACGGTGTCGAGGTAGTACTCGGCCGGCAGGTCCAGCACCGCGTTGTACTCGTCGTAGAAGTCGCGGTGCTTCTCGGCAGAGTCGTCGTCGCCTTCGAGCAGATGATTGAAGTAGTCCCAGTGCGCGGTGAGATGCCGGTCCGGGTTCATCGCCACGAACCCCAGGTGCTGCAGGAACCCCGGGTAGACGCGGCGCATGAAGCCGGCGTACTTGTCCGGCACGCGCTGGATCAGGTTCTGCTCGAACCAGGAGTGCGGCTTGCGCGTGGCAAGGTTGTTGACCGCGGTGGGGCTGCGGCGCGCGTCGATCGGCCCGCCCATCATCACCATGGTGCGCGGCGGGTTCGGCGCGCCGTCCTGCGCCATCAGCGCGAGCGCGCACAGCACCGGCACGGTCGGCTGGCAGACCGAAATGACGTTCAGGTTGGGCTGCCGCGGATCGGTCAGCAGCTCGACGAATTCGCGCACGTAGTCGACGTAGTCGGCGAGGTGGAACGGCCCCGCCGCGAGCGGCACCATGCGCGCGTCCATCCAGTCCGTGACCCAGACCTCGTGCTCAGGCAGCATCGCGCGCACCGTGTCGCGCAGCAGCGTGGCGTGATGCCCGGAAAGCGGCGCCACCAGCAGCACGCGCGGGTCGCTGCGCCGCGCGCCGAGCGCGCGCCGGAAGTGCATCAGGCGGCAGAACGGCTTCTCCAGCTCCGCCACCGGCTCGACCGCGACGCGCTCGCCGTCGACCTCGGTCTCGGCGATGCCCCATTCCGGCTTCTCGTAGCGCTGCGTGACCCTCAGGAACAGGTCGCTCGAGGCGCTGATGCGGCGCGCCAGCGGCGAATAAGCGAGGGGGCTGAAGGGGTGCGCGAACCAGCCCCGCAGCGCCTCCGCCGCATAGCGCCACGGCTCCAGCAGCTGGTGCTGGGCTTCGTAGAGGTTGTACAGCACGCACCCCTACCATAGCAGAATTGCGGCAGTGCGACATGAGGCGTCCCCCTGGTCAACCGGTATTCTTTGACCCGTGAAGGCATTTTTACGATTCGCCGCCGGGCTGCTCGGGCTGCTGGTCCTGCTCACCGCGGGCGGCTACTTCTATCTTCGCCAGTCGCTACCGCAGGTCGACGGCGAAGTGCGGATCCATGGGCTCGACGCGCCGATCGAGATCCTGCGCGACCGCTACGGCATCCCGCACATCTTCGCCAAGAGCATGGCGGACGCGAGCTTCGGCCTCGGCTACGCGCACGCGCAGGACCGCCTCTGGCAGATGGAGATGAACCGCCGCATCGCCGCCGGACGCCTGGCAGAGGTGCTCGGGCCGGCGGCGCTGCCGACCGACCGGTTCCTGCGCACGCTCGGGATTCGGCGGGCCGCCGAGGCGAACCTGCGCGGGTTCGACCCCGGGACCCGCAAGCTGCTCGAGGCATACGCCGCCGGCGTGAACGCGTTTCTCGCCGGCGATCCGGTGCTGCCGATCGAATTCTGGCTCACCGGCACGCGGCCCGAGCCGTGGACGCCGGCCGACTCGGTCGGGTGGAGCAAGATGATGGCCTGGAACCTGGGCCGCAACTGGAAGAACGAGCTGCTGCGCATGCAGCTCGCCAAGACGCTGCCGCTCGACCGCATCCAGCAGTTCGTCGCGCCCTATCCGGGCGAGAAGCCGCCCGAGATCGTCGATCTGAAGGCGCTCTACGGGTCGCTCGCGCGCGAGGCGGTGCAGCTGGCGAAGTTCGCGCCCGACAACGCCGGTCTCGGCTCGAACAACTGGGTCGTCTCGGGCGCGCGCAGCGCGAGCGGCAAGCCGCTGCTCGCCAACGACCCGCACCTCGATTTCGGCGCGCCCTCGGTCTGGTATTTCGCGCAGCTCTCGGCGCCCGGGCTGGACGCGATCGGCGCGACGTTGCCGGGCGTCCCCGGAATCGTGCTGGGGCGCAACGAGCGCATTGCCTGGGGCTTCACCAACACCGGCCCCGACGTGCAGGACCTCTACATCGAGAAGCTGGACAATGCCGGCGGCTATCTGGCGCCGGACGGGCCGCGCCGCTTCGAGACCTTCGACGAGACGATCAAGGTCAAGGGCGGCGACCCTGAGACGCTGCACGTGCGGGTGTCGCGGCACGGCCCGGTGATTTCCGACGTGCTCAAGCCGGCGCAGGAAGCCTCGCCGCGCGGCTACGTCCTCGCGCTCGCCTGGACCGCGCTCGCGCCCGACGATCGCACCGTCCAGGGCGCGCTGCGCCTGGAGCGGGCGCACGACTGGCCGAGCTTTCTCGCCGCCGCGCGCGACTTCCATGCGCCGCAGCAGAACATGGTCTACGCCGACGTGGACGGCAACATCGGCTTCATCGCGGCGGGACGCGTGCCGGTGAGGAAGCCGGGGAACGACCTGCAGGGCCAGGCGCCCGCGCCCGGCTGGCTCGCGAAGTACGACTGGGACGGCTACATTCCCTTCGACGAGCTGCCGCAGAGCTACAACCCCGCCGACGGCGTCATCGTCACCGCGAACCAGAAGATCACGCCGCCCGGCTACCCGCACTACCTCACTTCCGAATGGCACCCGCCGTACCGCGCCGAGCGCATCCGCGAGCTGCTGGCCGCGGTGCCGCGCCACACGGTGCCGAGCTTCGCGCGCATCCAGGGCGACGTGGTGTCGCTCGCGATGCGCCAGCTGCTGCCGCGGCTGCTGGCGACGCGGCCGCGCAGCGAGGAGGCGCGCGCGGCGCTGGCGCTGCTCGCGAAGTGGGACGGCACGATGGCCGCCGACCGGCCGGAGCCGCTCATTGCCTGGGCCTGGTGGCGCGAGCTGGCGCGTGCCGTGTACGCGGACGAGCTGGGCGCGGCGTTCCACGCCAACTGGGCGCCGCGCGCGGTTTTCATCAGCGACGTGCTGTTCGGCGGCGCCGCGCAGTGGTGCGACGATGTCCGCACGCCGGCGGTCGAGAGCTGCGACCAGGCGCTCGCGCAGTCGCTCGAGGCCGCGCTCGCAGACCTGCGCAAGCGCTACGGCGACAACCCGTCGGCGTGGCGCTGGGGAGACGCCCACGCCGCGATCTTCGAGCACCGCCCGTTCGGCCGCCAGCCGCTGCTGGCGCGATTCTTCGACTTCCGCGTGCCGACGCCCGGCGACACCTACACCGTCAATGCGGGGCGCAACAACTTCTACGACGATGCGCAGCCGTTCGCCAACCGGCACGGCCCGAGCCTGCGCGCGATCTACGACCTCTCCGACCCGGAGCGGTCGCTCTACATCCTCCCCGGCGGCGAGTCCGGCAATGTGCTCTCGGACAATTACGACGCCTTCACCCGCGCCTGGGCGCGCGGCGAGTACATCCCGATGCGCGCGTCGCGCAAGGTGCTCGAGGCCGAGCCGCACCACCTGCTGCGGCTGGCGCCGGCCGGCTGACGGCGGCTACGCCGACGCCGCCGCGGCGAGCGCCTGCCCCAGCCCGCTCGCTTCGAGGAACTCGAGCACCGGGGCGAGCGTTTCGAAGGGCCGGTAGCCGACCCTCCGCGCCGCAAGCTCGCGCGCGAGGATGTCCTTCGCGAACACGATGTCCGCCGCCAGCGCGGCGTCCAGGTCCGAGCGGCCGTCGCCCGCGAACACATTGGTCGCCGCGCGGCGCCGCGCGAGGTGCCGCGCCTTCGCGTTCGCCGAGCGCGGGAACGCGGGATCGTAGTGCGGAAACGACGGCACCAGGCGGTCGCCGGCGAACGACAGCTCGTTCGCCAGCACGCGCACGCCGCGAATGCCGTTGTTGCGCAGAATCGGCTGGATGAGCGGGACGAAGCTGTCGCTGACGATCGAGACTTCGACGCCGCGCCGCCTCGCCCAGGCGAGGATGCCCGGGAACGCCGGGTCGATCCGCACCGGCGCCAGGTGGCGCAGCAGCGCTTCGCGCGTCACGCGCAGCGCCCCTACCTGCGCGCGCAGGCAGTCGCGCGCCGAGATGCGGCCCTGCATCCAGGCCTCCTCCCATCGGCGCCAGCGCTCGTCCGGCGAGAAGGTGGCGATGACGTCGTCGAGGACGTCGCCCGCGGTGAGCGTGTTGTCGAAGTCGAAGTACAGGCGCATCTCAGGCATGCGCCACCGCCTTCTCGCGAACCGGCGCGCCGGCGGCCTGCAGCGACCCGCAGAAGCGCAGCATGTGGTCGCCCACGCTTGCGCGCTCCAGGTCGGCGCTCACTACGTGGTACGAGTTGCCGAGCATGATCAGCTCCCGCCGCTCGGAAGCGACGCGGCGGTAGATGTAACGGGCGTTGCGCGGGCCGGTCATGTCGTCCCGCTCGGCCTGCACCAGCAGCACCGGGCTCGTCACGCGGGGCAGGATGCGCTTGCACCGCTCGATCAGCGGCTGCATCTCGCAGAAGAGGCGCACCGGGAAATGCGCATAGCCGAGGTCCGCCGCGCCTTCCGAGTCGCGCAGCGACATGCCGGCGTACTGCTCCGCGACGCGGGCGCGCAGCGCCTCGTCCTTGAGCCCGAACGGCTCGCCTTCGCGGAAGTACGAGAAGTTCTTGAGCGGCGTGAAGCGCGCCAGGGGCAGCAGCCGCCGCAGCCAGGGCACGTTCCAGCCGTCGTAGAAAAGCGTCGGGGAGAGGCAGACGACGCCCGCCACGTCGGCGGGAAACTCCGCCGCCAGCATCAGCGAGAGGATCGCGCCGAGCGACAGCCCGCCCACCACCAGCGGCGCGCCGCGCGTGCGAGCCTCGTCGCGCGCCGCGACGAACGCCTGCCGCGCCGATTCGTAGAGCTCCCGGCGCGTGGTGCGCGCCAGCACGCCGAGCGGCTGGCCGTGGTTGGCGAGCTGCGGGCAGCGCACGCCGGCGCGGCCCTCGCGGTGCAGGCGGAACGCCAGGTACGCGAGCTCCGCCGGGGACCCCGTCAGCCCGTGCAGCAGGAGGGTGACGCAGCCGCCGCGCGGCGGCAGCTTCAGGCCGCGGTCCGGGACGTCGTCCCGGCGGCGCGCCTCAAGCCATGCCCACTCGACAGGCATACGAAAGCTCCAAGTAAGGTTGCTCCAAGCTATGCTCGGCACACTGCACGCGGCCCGGAATGGCCCGGCGAAAAGGGGCGGATACTATGCGCTCGGAAACGGAAATGCAATCTGCTCGCGCGCGCGGCGCGCTGGACGCACGGCGATGAACGCGCCTCTGCTTGCGCGGGGGGCGCCGCGCCCCGGCGACGAGGAGCAGGCGCTCCTCGAGAAGGAATCGCGCTATTGCTCGCACGGCGACACGGTGCACTATGCGGAGCGCCCGAAGGTGTTCGAGCGCTGCGAGGGAAGCTACCTCTACGATCTGCATGGCCGAGAATACCTCGATCTCCAGATGTGGTACTCGGCCGTCAATCTGGGCTATGCGAACCCCGCCGTGGGCGAGGCGCTGAAGCGGCAGATCGGCAGGCTGCCGCAGCTCGCCTGCCAGTACCTTCATCGCGAGAAGATCGAGCTCGCCGAGATGATCTGCGAGAGCGTCGAGCGCGGCTTCGGCCTCAAGGGTCGCGTGCACTTCAACGTCGGCGGCGCGCAGGCGATCGAGGACGCGCTGAAGCTGGTGCGCATGCGCACCGGGCGCCAGCGCATGCTCGCCTTCCAGGGCGGCTACCACGGCCGCACGCTGGGCGCCTCGGCCATCACCTCGTCCTACCGCTACCGCGAGGCCTACGGCGAGTTCGCCGACCGCGCCGAATTCCTGCCCTTTCCCTACCCGTTCCGCGACGGCGGCGACCCGCAGCGCTCCGAGGACCGCTGCGTCGCCGAGCTCGAGCGCCTGTTCGCCCACGAGTACACCGGCGCCTGGAACCCGAAGACCGGGCGCGCCGAGTTCGGCGCGCTGTTCGTCGAGGCGGTGCAGGGCACCGGCGGCTACGTGATCCCGCCGAAGGGATTCTTCCGGCGCATGGCGGCGATCTGCCGCGCGCACGGCATCCTGCTGGTCGACGATGAGATCCAGATGGGCTTCTACCGCACCGGCAGGATGTGGGCGATGGAGCATTTCGACTGCCAGCCCGACATCCTCGTCTTCGGGAAGGCGCTCACCAACGGCATGAACCCGATCTCGGGCATCTGGGCGCGCGAGGAGCTGATCAACCCCGCGGCCTTCGGCCCCGGCTCGACGCATTCCACGTTCTCCTCCAACCCGCTCGGCACCGCGGCCGGCCTGGAAGTGATGCGCATCCTCTCCGGCGGCGCCTACGACCGCGAAGTGCCGCGCAAGGGCGCGCTGCTGCTCGAGAAGCTGCGCGGCCTGAGGGCCCGCCACCGCGAGATCGGCGAGGTCGACGGCCTCGGCCTCGCGCTGCGCATGGAGATGTGCGAAGCCGACGGCGCGACGCCGAGCCGCCGCCTCGCCGACCGCATGTTCCAGATCGGCCTCGAGGGCGGCCTGCGCGTCGGCGCGCGCGCGCTCGGCCTGGTGCTCGACATCGGCGGCTACGACAAGAACGTGATCACGCTCGCGCCCTCGCTCGAGATCACCGAGGCCGAGATCGATCTCGCCGCCGGCGCTCTGGAGCAGGTGCTGGTGCGCGCCAAGCAGGCGCTCGGCGCCGCCTAGAGCGCTCCCAGCGCGCGCGCCGCCTCCTCGAGCGTCGCCACGACGCCGTCGTTCGGGATGGCGGCGAGCTCCAGCCCTTCGCGGTAGCCATAGGGCACGAGCAGAAACCGGCAGCCGGCCGCGCGCGCGGCCTGGGAGTCGTTCGCCGAGTCCCCGATCGCGCAGGCCTCGGCCGCGGCCACGCCCAGCCGCCCGCAGGCGTAGCGGAACACCGCCGGGTCGGGCTTGCGCGCGCCCGCCAGATCGCTCGTTACGACGGCGTCGAAGGACGCCGCCAGCCCCGCTTTCTCCAGCAGGGGCGCGGTAAAGCGCAGCAGCTTGTTGGTGACACAGGCGAGCTTGAGGCCGTTCGCGCGCATCGCGGCGAGCCCCGCGGCGGCGCCGGGAAACGGCTGCGACGCCGCGCCGTTCAGGCGCGCGTAGTGCGCGGCGAAAAGCGCCTGCGCGCGCTCGAGGAGCGCATCGTCGGGCGCGCGTCCGAGCGCCGCCTCGAGCGAGCGCCGCACCAGCACCGCGATCCCCTTGCCGACGAAATCGCGCACGCGGGCCGCCTCGAGCGCGCCGAGGCCGAGCCCGGCCAGCGTCGCGTTCGCCGCCGCGGCGAGGTCGGGCGCGGTGTCGAGCAGCGTGCCGTCGAGGTCGATGAGCGCGGCGCGGATCACGCGCGCGCCGCCCGGCGCAGGTACAGGTTGTTGGCTGCCAGCGAGCCGATCACCAGCGCAGCGCCGCAGAGCTCGATCGCGCTGAAGCTGCGCCCCAGCGCCGCCTCGATGCCGAAGACGATGAT
>DATJXO010000009.1:0-16338 GCA_035500055.1 Burkholderiales bacterium
CCCGGCATCCTCGCCGAGGGCGCGCGCCGACAGGCCGAAGACGCGGACCAGCGCCGCAACGAGCAGCGCGCGCGGCGCGGCGCCGCCCGCCGCGGCCTCCAGCGAGCGGCGGCGGCGCAGCACCGCATACGCGGCTTCGGCGACGAAGGCGCGATCGTGCTGCCCGAGGCCGCGATGGCGCCGGAAATACGCCGACAGCGCCTGGTCCGCGGGACGCCCGAAGGCGAGCAGATCGCCGAGCGCAGCCTCCGCATGCGCGAGGCGGAAGGGCGTCGGCGTCACTGCGGGGGGTGCTTCGCGGGCGCAGCTACCCTTGTCGCCACGGTGTCGATGCGCGTGCCGTCCTTCTGCGTGACCAGGATCCGGACCGGCACGTTGCCGTGGTCAACTGCGAGCCAGATCTCGGTGCCCTTGTCCTGCGGCTCGCGCTTCACCTTTACCAGCCGTAGGGTGTCGAACTCGCCCGCCGGGGTCTTCAAGCGCTCGTGCCCGTCGGCGCGGTAGACGTAGGTAGTGGTGTGCCTGCCGTCGTTTACGCGCACGCTCACCGGCTTGGTGCCGGGCGGCGCGAAGGCGAAGCTCCAGACGTAGCTGAGCTGATCCTGGTGCTGCGGGGAGGCCGGCGCCGCGCCAGGGGGGTCGAACCTGACGCGTACCGGATCGCGCCCGCTGCGCTGGTCCTCGAATTCGCGCGGCCGCAGGCCGCCCGGCGTCACCGTGCCCCGGCTGGTGCGCACCGCCTCGCCGCGCAGGGCGAGGAACCCCTTGCCCTCCCAGGTCTCCGTGAGCGTGTAGCTGTGGGCGTCGTGCTCCAGGCGGTCGCGCACCTCGGCCAGGGCCATGCCGTTGCGCAGCAGGTCGTAGTCGACCTCGACCTGCCGCGGCGGCGCCGCCTGCGCGGCGGCGCAGGCGACGAAGCTAAGCGCCGTCGCCGTAAACCAGCTGCGCATCGCCGCCTTCGACATCGACCCTTCCTTCTTGAAGCCTCAGCCTGCCTTCCAGGAACCAGCGCACCGCGCGCGGGTACACGACGTGCTCCTGCCGGAGCACCCGGGCCGCGAGCGCGGCAACCGTGTCGCCGGGCCGCACCGGCACCGCGGCCTGCACCACGATCGGCCCGGCGTCCAGTTCGGCGGTCACGAAATGCACCGTGCAGCCGTGCACTTTGACCCCGGCGGCCAAAGCACGTTCATGCGTGCGCAGCCCCGGGAACGCCGGCAGCAGCGACGGATGGATGTTGAGCATCCGTCCCGCGTAGCGCTCGACATGGCCGGGGGTCACGATGCGCATGAACCCGGCGTGCGCCACCAGCTGCGGCGCGTAGCGGTCGATCCGTTCCGCGAGCACCGCCTCGAACGCTTCCCGCGTCGGGTAGCCGCGGTGGTCCACGACCTCGGTCGGCACGCCGTAGTCCTGCGCGATCGTCAGCCCGCCGGCGCCCGGAACATTGCTGATCGCCGCCGCAACCGGAATCCCGGCGCGCAGCAGCGCCTCTAGGTTGCTGCCGCGGCCCGAGATCAGGACTACGACCGACATGGAGCGCCGATGGTACCCGAGGCGCTCAATACACGCGCGTCAGGCGATAGCCCTGCTGTTCGATCAGCCGCAGGATCCCCGCGTCGCCGTACAGGTGCATCGCGCCGACGGCGACGAATACGCGCCCGCGGCGCAGCGGCAGGAAGAGGCGGTGCGCCATCGCGGCGTTGCGGTCGCGGACCACGTGCTTCTCGAACGCCGCGTAGTGCGGCGCCATGTCCGGAAAGCGCTTCACGATGCGCCGGTCGACGGCGCGGATCCCGGCGAGGTCGCGCCGCAGCCAAGCCTCGAGCGTCGGCTCGATCATGCTGGCGAGGTAGTCGCGGTTCGCCAGCGCGTGCTTGAGCATCGCGATCTGGCTGTCCATCGGGATGCCGTCGAAGACCGCGATGTGCTCCTCGGTGCCTTCCAGGGCCTCCAGGTGCATGTGGCGCGCCAGCGCCATCGCCGCCAGCTTCTGGTCGAGCGTCTCGCTTTCGTAGCCCTCGGGCGTGACCGCGATGTTCGCGAGCGCCGCCCACGGCTTCAGCTGCGCGATCACCCGGTCAGGAATGCCGCGCGCCGCGAGCATGGCGCGAATGCGGGCGTAGGCCTCGGCGCCGATCAGCGGCTCGAGCCTGCGGCCGTCGTCGAACTGGGCGCCCTCGTACATTCCCCGCTCGTGCCCAGGGCCGATCGGCGCCTCCATCGCGAACGTGCGCGAGCGGGACAACGCAGCCACGACGGGGTCAGGCAACTGCAGCGCGCGCGGGTCGGCGAGATGGATGGTGCCGAAGACGTAGCTCGGCGGCACGCCCGCGTGCCCCACGCGCCACAGCAGCCCGTGCGTGAAGCGCGGCGCCGCCGCCGCGCCGGCCCCGAGGAAGCCGCAGGCGGCGAGCAGCGCAGCGCCGAGCAGCGTCCGGCGCCTCATCCCCGGGGGCCGAGCATGTCCTCGGGCCGCATCCAGCGCTCGAAGTCGCTCTCGCTCACGTAGCCGAGCGCGAGCGCGGCCGCGCGCAGCGTAGTGCCCTCGCGGTGCGCCTTCTTGGCGATCTCGGCGGCGCGGTCGTAGCCGATGTGCGGCGCCAGCGCGGTCACCAGCATCAGCGAGTGCTCCAGCAGCTCCGCGATGCGGCGCTCGTTCGCCGCGATGCCGCGCACGCAATGCTCCTCGAAGCTCGCCATGCCGTCGGCCAGCAGCCGCGCGCTCTGCAGGAAGCCGTGGATCAGCAGCGGCTTGTAGACGTTGAGCTCGAGCTGGCCGGAAGCGGCGCCGACGCCCAGCGCGACGTCGTTGCCGAGCACCTGCGCGCAAAGCATGGTGAGCGCCTCGACCTGTGTCGGGTTCACCTTGCCCGGCATGATCGAGCTGCCGGGCTCATTCTCCGGGATCGCGAGCTCGCCCAGCCCCGAGCGCGGGCCGGAGGCAAGCAGGCGGACGTCGTTCGCGATCTTGGAGAGCGCCGCGGCGAGCGTCCGGAGCGCGCCGTGCGCCGTCAGCAGCGCTTCGTGGCCGGCGAGCGCGGCAAAGCGGTTGCGCGCCGCGACAAAGGGCAATCCCGACATGCGCGCGATCTCGGCCGCCATCCGCTCGCCGAACTGCGGGTGCGTATTGAGCCCGGTGCCGACCGCGGTGCCGCCGATCGCAAGCTCGAACAGGCCGGGCAGCGCCGCCTCCAGCGCGCGGCGCGCCTGCTCCAGCTGGGCCACGTAGCCCGAGAATTCCTGCCCCAGGGTGAGCGGCGTCGCGTCCTGCAGGTGCGTGCGGCCGATCTTGACGATCGCGCCGAAGGCGTCGCGCTTCGCCGCCAGCGCGGCGCACAGGCGGTCGAGCGCGGGCAGGACATCGGCGTGCAGCGCGCGCGCCGCCGCCATGTGCATGGCGGTGGGGAAGGCGTCGTTCGAGGACTGGCCGAGATTGACGTCGTCGTTGGGGTGCAGCAGCCGCTTCTGCCCGCGCTCGCCTCCCAGGATTTCCGAGGCCCGGTTGGCGAGGACCTCGTTCACATTCATGTTCGATTGCGTGCCGGAGCCCGTTTGCCACACCACCAGCGGGAACTCGTCGTCGTGCCGCCCGGCGAGCACCTCGTCGGCGGCGCGCACGATCGCCTCCGCCTTCCTCGCCTCGAGCAGCCCGAGCGACGCGTTGACCCGCGCCGCGCAGCGCTTGATCAGCGCCAGCGCGTGCACCACCGCGGTCGGCATGCGCTCGCCGGAGATGCGAAAGAACCGCCGGCTGCGCTCGGTCTGCGCGCCCCAGAGGCGCGCCGCCGGGACCTCGATCGCGCCGAAGGAATCCTTCTCGGTGCGCGCGCCGCTCATGGCAGATCGAAGACCAGCACCTCTGCGCCGGCGCCCTTCTCCAGCGCGATCCCGGCCTCGCCGGAGAGCTTGAGCGCGTCGCCCGCGCCGAGCGCGACGCCGTTCGCCGTGACGCGGCCGCGCGCGACGTGGACGTAGGCTCGCCGCCCCGGCGCCAGCGGATGCGTCGCGCGCTCCTCGCCGTCGAGCAGCGCCGCGTAGAGGCGCGCGTCCTGATGCATCGTGACCGAGCCGTCGGCGCCATCGGGAGAGGCGACCAGACGCAGGCAGCCGCGCTTGGCGGCGGCGTCGAAATGCCGCTGCTCGTAGCTCGGGGCGATGCCGCGGACCCGCGGCTCGATCCAGATCTGCAGGAAGTGGGTGACGCCGCCCTCGCGGTGGTTGAACTCGCTGTGCAGCACGCCGCGCCCCGCGCTCATGCGCTGCACGTCCCCCGGCACGATGCTCGAGCCGTTGCCCATCGAATCCTTGTGCGCGAGCTCGCCCTCGAGCACGTAGCTGATGATTTCCATGTCGCGATGACCGTGCGTGCCGAAGCCGGTGCCGGGCTGGATGCGGTCCTCGTTGATCACGCGCAGCGGCCCGAAGCCGTCGTGCGCCGGATCGCGGTAGTCGGCGAACGAGAAGCTGTGGAAGGACTTCAGCCAGCCGTGGTCGGCATGGCCGCGCTCGTCGCTGCGGCGAAGCTCGATCATGCGCCGCCCCGCCTCAGGCGCCGGACGGGCCGCCGGCGTCGCCCTGCTGCTGCGCGATCTCCTGGTGGACCTTGGCCATGTCGAGCGTCTTGGCCTGCTCGAGGACCTGCTCCAGCGCCGAGCCCGGGAGCGCACCCGCCTGCTGGAACAGGATCACCTTCTCCCGGAACAACATCAAGGTCGGAATCGAGCGGATGTTGAAGGCGCCCGCGAGCTCCTGCTGCTCGTCCGTATTCACCTTCGCGAACACGACGTCGGGATGCGACTCCGACGCCTTCTCGAACACCGGCGCGAAGCCGCGGCACGGGCCGCACCAAGGCGCCCAGAAGTCCACTATGACGATCGGGCTCTCGTCCACCGTCTGCTCGAAGTTATCCTTGTTCAGCTCGATCGTCGCCATGGCGTCCTCGCGGAAACGGACAGTGTATATTGGGGCGATCCCCGAGGCTTCAAATCCGCATGGCCTACGTCGGCCGTTTCGCGCCTTCGCCCACAGGGCCGCTGCACTTCGGCTCGCTCGTCGCGGCGCTCGCTAGCTGGCTGGACGCACGCAGCGCAGGCGGAACGTGGCTGCTGCGCGTCGAAGACCTCGATACGGCGAGGGTCGTGGACGGCGCCGCCGACGCGATCCTGCGGCAGCTCGAAGCCTGCGGCCTCGCCTGGGACGGCGCGATCGAGTTCCAGAGCCGGCGCTTGGCGCGCTACCGCGACGCGCTGGCAAAGCTGTCGCCGCACACGTACCCCTGTGCCTGCAGCCGCAGGGAACTGGAGGACTCCGTCCTCGCCATAGACGGCGCGCGCGTTTACCCGGGAACCTGCCGCGGCGGGC
Source organism: Burkholderiales bacterium (assembly GCA_035500055.1). GTDB lineage: Bacteria > Pseudomonadota > Gammaproteobacteria > Burkholderiales > SG8-39 > RBG-16-66-20. The sequence goes on from DATJXO010000009.1 coordinate 5,365, forward strand.
TCGCCCCGGGACGCGCGCTGCGTGCGGTCCGGCTGCGCACCGACGGGGCGCCGGTGCGGTTCGTCGACCGGGTGCAAGGTGAACAGGTTCAGTGCGTCGAGCGGGCCGTCGGCGATTTCGTGCTGCGGCGGGCCGATGGCGCATTCGCGTACCAGCTGGCGGTGGTGGTGGACGACGGCGCGCAGGGCGTCACCGACGTGGTGCGCGGCGCCGACCTGATCGATTCCACGGCCCGCCAGATCGTGCTGCAGCGCCTGCTCGGCTTGCCGAACCCGCGCTACCTCCACGTCCCGGTGGCGCTGAACGCGGCCGGCGAGAAGCTCTCGAAGCAGACGCGCGCCGCGCCAGCCGGGCCGGGCGACATGGCGCCGGCGCTGCGGTTTCTCGGCGCGGAGATACCCGGAGGGCTGACGCCGGCGGAGCTGCTGCAATGGGCCGCGGCGCATTGGGACCCCGCCTGGGTGCCGAGGCTCCGGGCGATGCCGCCCGGAACGGCCTAGCGCGGCGGCCTCTGCGGCGCCACCACGGTCGCGAGCGATCCGAGGACGAAGGCGAGCGCGGCGTACTCGGCCCAGCCGGGCCGCTCGCCGAGGAACAGCATGCCGCTGAAGACGCCGACCACGGGAATCACCAGCATGCTGAGCGAGAAGGCGGTAACCGACATGCTGGTCGCGAGCCTGATCCACGCCCAGTGCCCCCAGGCGAACGCGAACAGCGCATTGTACGCCGTCGCGGCCAGCGCCCGCGGACTCGCGGCGCCGAGGCGCGTGAAGTCCTCCAGCAGGAGCGCGCCGATATAGATCGGCACGCCGCCGAGCAGCATGATCCAGGCGGTGTAGGCGGCGACCGGCGCGCGCACCGGGAATCGCTTTTGCAGCAGCGTGCCGACGGCCCAGGTGATTGCCGCGCACAGCACCAGCGCCGCGCCGAGCGGCGCGCCGTGCAGCCGCGCGAACTCGTCCCAGACGAGCAGCAGCATGCCGGCCATCCCGAGGCCGAGTCCGGCGAGCTTGCGGGCGGTGATGCGCTCGCCGAGGATCAGGACGGACAGCGGTATCGCCCAGGCCGGCATCGTGTAGGCGAGAATCGCGGCCCTGCCCGATGGGATCAGGCGCAGGCCGAATACCACCAGCAGGTTCCAGCAGGTGATCGAGAAGAACGCGATCAGCACGAGGCGCCCCCACTGGTCGCGAGGAACGGCGAGCGGCTGCCGGCTGGCACGCAGGCACCCGAACAGCACGCCCGCCCCGATGCCGAGGCACAGGGTGCGGAAGGTCAGGGGCGCGATCTCCGAGATCGCGACCTTCATCGCGGTCCAGTTGAAGCCCCAGACCAGCGTCAGCCCCGCCAGGACCAGCCAGAGCCTGCGAGGAACGTGCTCGGAGTGCTCGACCGTCATCGATTGGTTGGTAAGTAAGTATCTACTGACAGAAACCCAGGGTGCCGCATTCTCGCAAGCGGAACTTTCCCCGGCGTGGCGTTTCCTTGCTTCTCGAGGACCGCTTCATACGCCAGAAGTATCCCTGCCCAAGAATTGTGCGTTACATCAGCACTTTATGCTGCATCGCAAAAATTACTTGACTTATGGGTAGTTACGTCATACATTGGCATTGCTGCGGCGCACAATGCGCCCAAAGAATTCCGAACCGAATTTGACCAAGGAGATTGCAATGTACGTCACACCTGAGCAGATCCAGGCCACTAACAAGGCCAACATGGAGGCGATCCTGAACCTCGCGAGCACCCAATTCGCCGCGCTGGAGAAGTTCGCCAGTCTCAACGCCAACGCGGTGAAGACCGCGTTCGAGGACGGCATCGCCAACGCCCGCGCGCTGGCGGGCGCCAAGGACGTGCAGGAGCTGTTCAGCCTGCAGAGCACCTTCGCCCAGCCGGCGATCGAGAAGGCGATCGCCTATTCGAAGAGCATCTACGAAGTCGCGACCGAGACCAACGGCGAGCTGTCCAAGGCCGCCGAGCGCCGCGTCGCGGAGTGGAACGAGAACTTCGTGTCGATGCTGGACAAGGCCGCGAAGAACGCCCCGGCCGGCTCCGACGTCGCGGTAAGCGCGGTGAAGCAGATGCTCGCCGCGGCCAACTCGGCGTACGACAACTTCAACAAGGTTGCGAAGCAGGCGACGGAAATTGCCGAAGCCAATGTCGCCGCGGCGACCGAGACCGTGAAGGGCCTCGCCAAGACAAAAAAGGCCGCCTAAGCGCCAAGCGGGCGAAGGCCCGAACTAGCGCTCGGCGCGCATCGCCCGCACGGGCGGCACGCAAGAGGAAGTAGGAGAGCCCCGCCACGCGCGGGGCTTTTCGTTTTCGGCTAGCGCGGCTCGAAGCTGCCGCCGAGCGCGCTCACGCCCCGGCGCAGCTCCGCCATAGCCGGGCCGACCTCGGCGGGCGCTCCTCGCACGCCGAGCTCGATGTGGCGGCGCGTGCCGCCCTGGCCCATGCTCGGCAGGCTGAACGCCTTCAGGCCGGAATACCTGGCGTTCAGCTCCTCCATCAGCGGCGCGACCGCGGATTCGGGAAGCCCGTAGACCAGCACCGAGCCCTCGGCCCAGCGGTCGCGGTCGACCAGGTGCGGATACTTCGTGTCGAGCACCCACTCGGCCATCGGCCAGGCCATCTGCGGAAAGCCGGGCACGAACCAGTGCTCGTGCAGCGCGAAGCCGGGGATGCGGTTGAACGGGTTCGGGATGATCTCCGAGCCGAGCGGGAACTCGCCCATCTTCAGCCGTTGCGGCGTAGCCTCGCCGCCGAAGCGGCCGCGGATCTCCCGCTCGGCGTCCGGGTGCAGCGCGACGCCCACTCCGAGGGCCGCCGCCGCGCACTGCCGGGTATGGTCGTCGGGCGTGGCGCCGATGCCGCCGAACGAGAACACGATATCGCCGGAGGCGAACGTGCGGCGCAACGCCGCGGTCAGCCGCTCCGGGTCGTCGCCGTGATACTCGCACCAGGCCAGCCGCAGGCCGCGGCGCGTCAGCGCCTGGATGAGGAAAGACAGGTGCTTGTCCTGGCGCTTGCCGACCAGGATCTCATCGCCGATCACCAGCGCGCCGAACGCCACTCCGGCCTCCGAATCGCATCGCGAAGGCCGGATTCTAGCCGCGGGGCAAACCGCTAGGCCGCCCTCCTCGCCCAGCTGTCCAGCGCCTCCCAGCCGCCGATGCGCTCGCCGTTGATGAAGACCTGGGGCACGGTCTGCGCCCCGGCGATGGCACCGAGCACTCGGCCGCGCGTGCGGTGGTCGAGCGAGACCTCGACGAAGTCGTAGCCGCGCTCCTTGAGCAGCGCCTTGGCCTTCGCGCAGTAGCTGCAGCCCTCGCGCGTGAGGATCGCCACCTGGTCGGGCTTTTTGGCTTTCGGATTGACGTAGGCGAGCATGGTGTCCGCATCCGACACCTCGAAGGGATCGCCCGGCTTCTCCGGCTCGATGAACAGCTTCTCGATGATGCCGTCGCGCACCAGCATCGAGTAGCGCCAGGAGCGCTTGCCGAAGCCAAGCTCGCTCTTGTCCACCAGCATGCCCATCGCCTCGGTGAACTCGCCGTTGCCGTCGGGCAGCATCTGCACGTTGGCGCTTTCCTGGTCGGCGGCCCACTCGTTCATGACGAAGGCGTCGTTCACCGAGACGCAGGCGAGGGCGTCGACGCCGCTGGCGAAGAACGCGGGCGCGAGTTCGTTGTAGCGCGGCAGGTGGGTCGAGGAGCAGGTCGGGGTAAACGCCCCGGGCAGCGAGAACACCACCACGGTGCGGCCCTTGAAGATCTGGTCGCTCGAAACGCTCTTCCATTCGTGGCCTTCGCGAGTGCGGAACGTCACCTGCGGGACCGGCATGCCTTCACGGCGCGGATTCATCGGCTCTCCTTGAATTGATCGCTGAAAACGATTGATGCGCGCATTCTCGATCGGGTCTTCACTCTAGGCCAATACTTTGTTAGCATCCATGCAATAGCTGCTTCCTATGACTCTCACGGAGCTCCGGTACGTCGTGGCGGTCGCGGAGTCGCGCCATTTCGGGCGCGCCGCCGAGCGCTGCTTCGTCAGCCAGCCGAGCCTGTCCGCCTCGATCAAGAACCTCGAGGAGGAGCTTGGCGTGCGGCTGTTCGAGCGCGGCAAGCGCGGCGTCTTCCTCACGGCGGTGGGGGAACAGATCGTGGCGCAGGCGCGGCGCGCGCTTGCCGAGGCCGAGCGCGTCAAGGCGGTGGCGCGCGCGCGCCAGGACCCGCTGAAGGGCGTGCTGCGGCTGGGCATCATCCACACCGTCGCCCCGTACCTGCTGCCCGAGCTGGTGCGGGCGCTGCGCAGGAGCGCGCCCGGCATGCCGCTCGACGTCGAGGAGAACATGACCGCGACCCTCGACCGCATGCTCAAGGCGGGCGAGATCGATGCCGTGATCGTCGCCCTGCCCTACGAGGGGCCGGGTATAGAGACCGCGCCGCTCTACGAGGAACGGTTCCGCGTCGCAGCGCCGGCGCAGCACCCGCTCGCCCGGCGCAAGTCGATCGCAGTCGAGGAGCTCGACGCGGGCGAGCTGCTGCTGCTGCCCGTCGGGCATTGCTTCCGAGACCAGGTGCTGGATGCCTGCCAAGAGTTCTCGCGGCCGCCGGAGCCCGGCCGCCAGGGCAACTCGCTGGAAACCCTGCGCTCGATGGTGGCCTCGGGGCTCGGCGTCACGGTGCTGCCGGCGACCGCGCTGGTGCCGAAGTACGCGAACCCGCTGGTTAAGGCGGTGGAGTTCTCCGAGCCCAGGCCGCTGCGTCGGATCGCGCTCGCCTGGCGCAGCGGCTTTTACCGCAAGGCCGCGCTCGACAAGCTGATCGACACCGTGCGCGGGCTCGACCTGCCGGTCAAGCCGCTGCAGGCCGCCTCATAGGCGGCTCGCCTTGCCCTCGATCGGTGCTGCGCGCAACGCCTCCAGCGCGCCGAGAAGAAAATGGATGAACGCCAGGCCGAACAGCACCGGCGCGAAGAAGCCGATCAGCGGCACGTAGGCGATGAGCGCGAGGGCCACGCCGAGCGCATAGAGCGCCCCGCCATGGGCGGCGAACAGGTCACGCATCTCCTCGGCGCCGGCATGCTCGGCGAGCGCGTCGTAGCGCAGGATGCGCTGGTTGGCCCAGCCCATGATCGCTACCGGGATCGCCGGCCAGAGCGGCGGGAGGATCCACAGCGGCAGCGTCACCGCGCCGAGCAGCGCCATGCCGACGACTGCCACGACGCTGTTCCAGATGCTGCCCGCGAAGCTGCCGCCGCGCCGCCGCGCCAACCGCGGGAAGCGTCGGGCGGCGACGTACTCCACCATCGCCGGCAGGCCGAGAACGCCGAGGATCAGGAGCGCGGTGAGCTGGATGAGAGGCACCAGCGCGAGCACGATCAGCAGCTTCGCGACGAACAGCGCGGTAGCGGTGGCGTCCCACGCCAGGTAGACCGTCGCGGTCTGGATCCATTGCCGCAGCACGTCGGCCAGCCACAGCACCGCCTGGGCCCAGAAGACGAGCACCACTGCGCCCCAGAGGCCGAGCGCGGTCAGCAGGGGCCAGGCCATCAGCCACAGCATGCGGGGGTGGAGCAGGTTGACGAGGGCGAAGGCGAGCGCCGCGGCGATGCGCTTCATTTGCGCATACTCTGCCACAGCTTCGCGAGGCGCTTCGGTGATACCGGCACCGGCGTCTTCAGCTCCTGCGCGAACAGCGAGACCCGCAGCTCCTCCAGCAGCCAGCCGAACTGCTCGAGCTCGGCGCCGACGGCGCCGGACTTCGCGCGCGCTGCGACCTCGCGCCGCCACGCCTGCTCGAGCGGCGCGAGCTCGGCCGCCCGCTGCGCGTCGCGCCGCGGGTCGGCGCGCAGCTTGTCGAGGCGCATCGCCGCGGCCTTGAGGTAGCGCGGGAAATGCTGCAGGCGCGGCCACGGCACGCGTGCGAGGAAGCCCGGCGCCAGCAGCCGCGCGCACTGCTGGCGCACGTCCTCGGCTGCCTGCGGCCAGGTCTTCTGCGCCGCTGCAATCCGCTTTTCGACCTGCGCCCGCTCGGCGAGCACCGCGGCGGCGAGCCGCTGCAGCTCCTGCGCCACCAGCGTCAGGCGGCTCCTCCCCTCGGCGACGCGTTGCACGAAGTCGCGCTGCGTCATCGGCAGGGAGTCGGCGAGGCAGGCGCGGTCGAGCGCCGCCGGCACGAGGTCGGCGCGCACGTCGGCGAGCGCCATGTCGCGGGCGGCGCCCTTCTCGATATCGCGCACACGCTCGCGCAGCGCGATCGCCAGCAGCCGCCGAACCCCCACGCGATGCACCTCGCGCGCGCGCTCCGGCGAATCGAATACCTGCAGCGCGACCCCGTCGCCCGCGTCCTCCAGCGCCGGGTAGCCGACCAGCGTGTGCGCGCCGCGCCGCAGCTCGATCACCTCGTCGAGGTCGCCAAAGGTCCAGCCCGTGTGGCGCTCGCCGGTCGCCGGGGCCTCGCGCTCGAGGGCCGCCTCCGTCCTCGGGCCGAGCTCCCGCTTCAGTTCCGCGAGGCTGCGCCCCATGCCCAGCTGCCGGCCGTTCTCGTCCAGCACGCGGAAGTTCATTTGCAGGTGGGGAGGCGCCGAGTCGGGCCGGAACGCGTCGGCGGGCACTTCGAGATTGTGCTCGGCACGGATATAGCGGGCGAGCGCCGCGGCGAGGGACGTATCCGAGGGCGGTACCTGCGAAGCGAAGGCCTGGGCGAAATCCGCGAGCGGCCCGAGGCGATGGCGCAGGCGCTGCGGCATGCCGCGGGCGAGCGCCTGGACCTTCTCCTTCAGCATGCCCGGCACCAGCCATTCGCATCGCGCCGCGGGTATCTGGTTGAGCAGCCCGACCGGGACCGCCAGCGTCACGCCGTCCTTCGGCGAGCGCGGCTCGAAGTGGTATTCGAGCGCGAGGCGGTTCGGCCCGAGCTCGAGCTCGTGCGGGAAGTTCTCGGTGGTGATCCCGGCGGCCTGGTGGCGCATCAGGTCCTCGCGCCGCAGGAACAGCCGCTTCGGCTCGGCGCGCTCGGCCTCGCGGCGCCATTTCTCGAAGTCGGCGCCGTGGGTGATGCCCTCGGGCACGCGCGCGTCGTAGAACGCGTAGACAAGCTCGTCGTCCACCAGGATGTCGGGCCGGCGCGACTTGTGCTCCAGGCGCTCGATGTCGCGCACGAGGCGCCGGTTGTGGGCGAAGAATGGCGCCCGCGTCTCGAAGTCCCCCTCGACCAGGGCCGAGCGAAGGAAGATCTGGCGCGAGAGCTTCGGGTCGATCGGTCCAAAGTGCACGCGCCGGTCGCCGTATACCGGCAGCCCGTAGAGCGTGCCGCGTTCGATCGCCACCACCTGCGCGCGCGTCTTCTCCCAATGGGGGCGCTCGCGGTGGCGCTTGAGCAGGTGCCCGCCCAGCTCCTCGATCCACTTCGGGTCGATCGTCGCCACGGTACGCGCGAAGAGGCGCGTCGTCTCCACCAGCTCCGCCGCCACGATCCACTTGCCCGGGCGCTTGGTGCCCGAACCCGGGTGCGGAAGCAGCTTGATGCCGCGGGCGCCGGTATAGCTGCGGTCCTCCTCGTCGCGCACCGCGACATTGCCGAGCAGGCCGGCGAGCAGCGCGCGGTGGATCGCCCGATAGCCTTCGGGCTTTTCCGGATCCGCGCTCGAGTCCCTCCAGCCGAGATCGCCGATCGCGTCGCCGAGCTGCGCGTGCACGTCGCGCCACTCGCGCAGCCGCGCGTAGGAGAGGAAATTCTCGCGGCACTGGCGGCGCGACAGCCCCTCGCCCGCCGCCTTCCAGAGCCTCAGGAACGCAAGGAAGTCCGAGCGCTCGTGCGCGAAGCGCGCGTGGCGCTCGTCCGCGGCCGCGGCCTTGTCGAGCGGCCGCTCGCGCGGGTCCTGCACCGACAGCGCGGCGGCGATGACCCTCATCTGGGCGAGGCAGCCCTCGTCGCGCGCGGCAACGAGCATGCGGGCCACGCGCGGGTCGAGCGGCAGGCGCGCGAGCTCGCGGCCGACCGCGGTGAGCGCCCCGGAGCCGGCATGCGGCCCCGGGCCTACCTGCGCCTCATCCACCGCGCCGAGCTCGGCGAGCAGGTCGTAGCCGTCGGCGACGGCGCGCGGCAGCGGCGGATCGAGCCACGGAAACTCCTCCACCCTGCCCAGTCCGAGGCTGAGCGCGCGCAGGATCACCGCGGCGAGCGACGACCGCAGCACCTCCGGGTCGGTGAACTCCGGGCGCCCCCGGAAGTCCTCTTCCGAATACAACCGCACGCAGACGCCATCGGCGACCCGGCCGCAGCGGCCCGAGCGCTGCGCAGCGGCGGCGCGCGAGATGTTCTCCACGCGCAGCATCTCGACCTTGTTGCGGTAGCTGTAGCGCTTGACGCGCGCGAGGCCGGTGTCCACCACGTAGCGGATGCGCGGCACGGTGAGCGAGGTCTCGGCGACGTTGGTGGCGAGCACCACGCGGCATGCGCCGCTCGGGCGGAACACCTTGTCCTGCTCGGTCGAGGCGAGGCGCGAGTAGAGGGGCAGCACCTCGGCGCGCAGGCGCCGCTGCGCGAGCGTCGCCGCCGCCTCGCGGATCTCGCGCTCGCCGGGAAGGAACACCAGCACGTCGCCATCGCGCCTCTTCGCCAGATCCTCGACGGCGTCGGCGAGCGCGGCTTCCTCCTCCTCCCGCGTCGTGTCCTCGCGGTCGCCCTCGACCGGGCGGTAGCGCACCTCGACCGGGTACAGGCGCCCGGAGACCTCGACCACCGGCGCGCCGCCGAAGTGGCGAGCGAACTTCGCCGCGTCGATGGTTGCCGAGGTCACGATCACCCGCAGGTCCGGCCGCCGCCCGAGCAGGCGTTTGAGGTAGCCGAGCAGGAAGTCGATGTTGAGGCTGCGCTCGTGCGCTTCGTCGATCACTATCGTGTCGTATGCGGCGAGCTCCGGATCGCCCTGCGTCTCGGCGAGCAGGATGCCGTCGGTCATGAGCTTGACGCGCGTGTCCCGGCCGGCGCGGTCGCCGAAGCGCACCTTGTAGCCCACCAGCCCGCCGAGCGGGGTCTTCAGCTCCTCGGCGATGCGCGCCGCCACCGAGCGTGCGGCGATGCGCCGCGGCTGCGTGTGGCCGATCACGCGCTGCGCGCCCCGGCCCATCGCAAGCAGGATCTTCGGGATCTGGGTCGTCTTGCCAGAGCCGGTCTCGCCGCAGACCACCGTCACCGGGTGCGCCGCGACCGCCGCCGCGATCTCCTCACGCCGCTGGCTGACCGGCAGCGCGGGATCGAAAGAGATGGAAAGCGCGTCCGCCATAGCCGGCCGAGGATATAAGATTTGGGCGTACGCCATGACCGGACCAACGCGCGAATTCTGGGAGCAGCGCTTCGCCGACGGCAACACGCCGTGGGACCGCGGCGCGCCGAACCCGCAACTCGCGGCGTGGCTCGAGGCCGGTGCGCTCGCGCCCGGCCGGATCCTGGTGCCCGGCTGCGGCTCGGGCTACGAGGTCGCCGCGCTCGCCGCGCGCGGCTTCGAGGTCACCGCCCTCGACTACGCCGACGCGGCGGTGGCGAGGACCCGCACGCTTCTCGAGTCCCGCCGCCTTAGCGCCGCGGTGGTGCAGGCGGACGCGCTGCAATGGCGCCCGCCCCGGCCGTTCGACGCCGTCTACGAGCAGACCTGCCTCTGCGCGCTCTATCCCGACCACTGGCGCGCCTACGCCGACCGCCTGCGCGCCTGGCTGCGGCCCGGCGGGCGTCTTTTCGCCCTCTTCATGCAGTTCGCGCGGCCCGCGGCCGCGCAGGGCTCGATCGAGGGACCGCCCTACCACTGCGATATCGTCGCGATGCGCGCCCTTTTTCCGGCGCCACTCTGGGGCTGGCCCAAGCCGCCGTACCCGCGCACCTCGCATCCGAGCGGGCTCGCGGAGCTGGCAGTGATTCTCGAGCGCAATCCGGAGCAGGACAAGCCTGGCAACGAAAAGGGGAGCCCATGATCGTCACGCCGTTCTACGCCGGCCTGCTGGCCGTGTTCTTCTTCATCCTGAGCGCCCGGGTGGTCGCGGTGCGCCGCCGCGTCAGCCTCGGCGACGGCGGCGACCCGATCGTCCTGCGCCGCATGCGCGGCCACGCCAACTTCGCCGAATACGTGCCGCTGATCCTGCTGATGATGGCGTTCCTCGAGTACAACCGGGTTCCGGCCTGGCAGCTCCACGCCATGGGCGCGACGCTGGTCGTGGCCCGGCTCCTGCACGGCACCGCGCTGTCGTTCACCCGCAAGTGGTTCTTCGGCCGGTTCTTCGGCACGGTGCTGACGTTCACGCTGCTCAACGTCTGCGGCCTCTACTGCATCGCGCAGGGGCTGCGCGCGATGGGGGCGTTCTAGCTCAGCCGGCTCCCCTCGCGCAGCAGCGCCGCGAAATCGTCGGCGGGGACCGGCCTGCTGAACAGGTAGCCCTGGATCTGGTCGCAGCGCAGCAGGCGCAGGATTTTCGCCTGCTCGGGGTCGTCGACCCCCTCGGCCACCACCTTGAGCTTGAGCGACTGCGCAAGCGAAATGATGGTCTGCACCAGCAGCATCGTGTCCGGCTCGCTCAGCATCGTGGTGATGAACGAGCGGTCGATCTTCAATGCCTGCACCGGCAGCTTGGCGAGGTAGCCGAGCGACGAGTAGCCGGTGCCGAAGTCGTCCACCGCCACGGAGAGGCCGAGCGCGCGGATTGCCCTCAGCTTCTCGATATTGCCCTGGATGTCCTCCATCACGAGGCTTTCGGTGATCTCCAGATCCAGCCCCGGGGGGCCGGCGCCGATCGCCTCGCGCACGGTGTCGACGAAATCGCGCTTGCGCAGCTGGATCGCCGAGACGTTGACCGCGACGCGCGGCGCCGCGAGGCCCATGGCGCGCCAGCGCGCGTGGTCGGCGACGGCCGCCGCGAGCGCCCACGCCCCCGCTTCCAGAATCAGGCCGGTCTCCTCCATCAGCCGGATAAATAGCGCCGGC
>DATJXO010000010.1:0-11772 GCA_035500055.1 Burkholderiales bacterium
GACCGCGCGCGGCTGCTCGCCGAGCGCCGCGAGCACCGGCGGCTGGTCGAGCGTCTCGGCGCCGAGATCCGGGGCGCGCGCACGCGCATGCAGGCGATGGTGGCGGACGAGGCGCGCCTCGCGCACGTGGTGGAGGCGATCGCGCGCGTGCTCGCTGCGCGCCCTAGCGCGGGCTTCCGCGGCCGCGGCGGGGCGTTGGGTCAGCCCGACGCAAGCTTCCTCGGCGCGTTCTCCGAGCTGCGCGGCAGGCTGCGGCTGCCGGTGCCCGGCGAGGTGTCCAGCCCGTTCGGCGCGCCGCGTGGCGAGAGCGGCGCACCGTCCAAGGGCATCTTCATCCGCGCCCCGGAAGGCGAGCCGGTGCGCGCGGTCGGTCCGGGCCGGGTCGTGTTCGCCGACTGGATGCGGGGCTTCGGCAACCTGCTGATCGTGGACCACGGCGAGGACTATCTCTCGGTCTACGCCAACAACGAATCCCTGCTCAAGCAGACCGGGGACACGGTGACGCTCGGCGAGCCGCTCGCGACCGTCGGCGCGACCGGGGGAAGCGAGCAAACGGGCTTATACTTCGAGTTGCGGCACATGGGCAGGCCGCTCGATCCCATCAGCTGGATGAAACCCCGATGAACGGCAGACTCAAGAATTTCGGACTGATCCTGGTCGGCGCCATCGCCGGGATCCTGGTAAGCCTCAACTTCCAGGCGATCGCCGACCGCGCCGCGCGCTCGCCGCTGCCGGTCGAGGAGCTGCGCGCCTTCAGCGAGGTGTTCGGCGCCATCAAGCAGAACTACGTCGAGCCGGTGCCGGACAAGAAGCTGATCACCGGCGCGATCAACGGCATGCTCTCCGACCTTGATCCGCACTCGGCGTACCTCGACGCGGAAGCCTTCAGGGAGCTGCAGGTCGGCACGCAGGGCCAGTTCGGCGGCCTCGGCATCGAGGTCGGCATGGAGGACGGCCTGGTGAAGGTGATCTCGCCGATCGAGGACACGCCGGCGTTCCGCGCCGGCATCAAGCCGGGCGACCTGATCATCAAGCTGGACGAGCAGCCGGTGAAGGGCATGACGCTGAACGACGCCGTGAAGAAGATGCGCGGCAAGCCGGACACCCAGATCACGCTGACCATCGCGCGCAAGGGCGAGACGCAGCCGATCGTGGTGACGCTGACGCGCGCGATCATCCACGTGCAGAGCGTGAAGTCGAAGCTGGTCGAGCCCGGCTACGGCTGGATCCGGATCTCCCAGTTCCAGGAGCAGACTCCCGAGAGCGTGGCGCGCCAGCTCGCCAGCCTCTACAAGCAGGGCCCGCTGAAGGGCCTAGTGCTCGACCTGCGCAACGATCCCGGCGGCCTGCTCTACGGCGCGGTCGCGGTCTCCGGCGCGTTCCTTCCGGAGAAGGCGCTGGTGGTGTCCACCGACGGCCGCACCGAGGACGCGCGCAAGAAGTACTACGCGGACAGCGACGATCTCGGGCGCGGCGGCAAGGACGACCCGCTGAAGGACCTGCCCGCGGGCGCGAAGACCGTGCCGATGGTGGTGCTGGTCAACGGCGGCTCGGCCTCCGCCTCCGAGATCGTCGCCGGGGCGCTGCAGGACCACAAGCGCGCCACCGTGATCGGGACGCAGACCTTCGGCAAGGGCTCGGTGCAGACCATCATGCCGCTCGGCAACAACACCGCGATCAAGCTGACCACCGCGCGCTACTTCACCCCGAGCGGCCGCTCGATCCAGGCGAAGGGGATCACGCCGGACGTGGTGGTCGAGGAGCCGGGCGCGCAGCTCGCGCGCGTGCGCGAGGTCGACCTGCAGCACCACCTCGAGAACAGCCAGGACCCGAACGCCGACAAGGAAGCCAAGGCGCAGACGCCGGCGCCGGAGACGGCGGCGCCGCCCGCCAACCAGAAGCCGATCGAGATGGGCTCGAAGGACGACTTCCAGCTGCAGCAGGCGCTCGCCTTCCTCAAGGGCGAGCCGGTCAAGGGCCAGTCGATGGCGCAGACCAAGCCCGCGGCGCCGAAGAGCAACTAGCCGGCACTGGACGACCAGCAGCTCCTCCGCTACAGCCGCCACATCCTGCTCGACGAGATCGGGGTCGAGGGCCAGGAGCGGCTGCGCGCGGCGCGCGCGCTGGTGGTCGGCGCGGGCGGCCTCGGCTGTCCCGCCGCGCTGTATCTCGCTGCGAGCGGGGTCGGGCGCATCGCGCTCGCGGATCCCGACAAGGTCGATCTCACCAACCTGCAGCGGCAGATCCTCTACCGCACCGCTTCGGTAGGCCGAGCCAAGGTGGATGCGGCTCGCGCCGCCCTTGGAGAATTGAATCCGGACGTTCAGGTCGTTCCGGTGGAGAAGAGGCTCGACGAGAGCTCTCTGCAGCAATTCGTCGACGCCGCCGACGTGGTCCTCGATTGCAGTGACAACTTCGCCACGCGCCACGCGCTGAATCGCGCCTGCGTGCGGCTGAAGAAGCCGCTCGTCTCGGGCGCCGCGATCCGCCTCGACGCCCAGCTCGGCGTGTTCGACCTGCGGCGCGGCGACGCGCCGTGCTACGCCTGCCTGTTTCCGGAGGACGGCGAGGTCGAGGAAGTGCAGTGCTCGGTGATGGGCGTGCTCGCGCCGATGACCGGCGTGATCGGCGCGCTGCAGGCGATGGAAGCGGTGAAGCTGCTCGCCGGCGCCGGCGAGCGGCCCGACGGCCGCCTCCTGCTGCTCGACGCCAGGCGCGCCGAGTGGCGCAGCGTGCGCGTGAGGAAGGACCCGGAGTGCCCGGTCTGCGGCAGGCGGCCGGGCTGATGCCCGGTCAGTGCACGATGATCAGCTTCTCGCCGCGCTCGGTGCGCTCGACGTCGAGGTGGCTTGCCGTCAGCATGCTGGAAACCGAAGGGTCGAGCAGCAGCACCTTGCGGCCGGCGTGATCGAACACCAGGTCGCCCGGCTTCGGCGTATCCAGCCGCGGCCTGAGATGCTCCTCGTCCTTCACGATGCGCAGCGCCGTGCCGTCGGGCGCGTGCGCCTCGTCCAGCAGCCGGGTCAGGTATCCGCCCGCGGCCTTGGTCAGCGTCAGCATCACCGCCTCCTTTCGCCGTCCAAACCCCGTGGACAGCGGCATTTTCGGGAGAGTTCCCGGGCCGGGCGCCGGGGAAACGTGGTCTGACCCCGTTTCGGGCTGACCCCGTTTCGGGCTAGGCGGCGAGGTAGCGCCGCTGCACGGCGTAGTTGTCGGTCGGCTTCCGGGCGAAGCCGGACTTGGCGAACTGGTGCAGGCAGCCGATGACGTAGCGCATCAGCGCGCCCGCCTGCGCGCTCACCTCGGCGTCGGTCGGCTTCTGGCCGCCGTCGGCGCCGGGCGCGCGCAGCGCCTGCTTCAGCGTCGCCTCGAAGCGGTCGTAGAACTGGTTCATGCGCGCCTGCAGGCGCTCGTGCTCGCCCACCAGCGCGTCGCCCGTCATCACGCGCACCATGCCCGGGTTCTTCTCCGCGAACGCGAGCAGCATCTCGACCAGCTTGTGCGCCTGCTTGCGGCCGTCGGGCTCGTCGGCGGTGATCTTGTTGGCGAGCGAGAACACCGAGCTCTCGATGAACTCGATCAGGCCCTCGTACATCTGTGCCTTGGAGGCGAAGTGCCGGTACAGCGCCGCCTCCGACACGTCGAGCTTCGCGGCGAGCGCGGCCGTCGTGATCTTTCCCCACTTCGGCTGCTCGAGCATCTGCGCCAGCGCCTTCAGGATCTCGAGCCGCCGTTCCCCTTTTACCCGCGGCATCGGGAAATTCTACGACTAATGGGAATGGCGGAATACATGCCGCGGCAGGCGCGCCACCGAGTCGACCCTCAGGTCGACGAAGGGCACGCGGCGCCGTTCCTCGCTCACCCAGACGGTGCTCATGCCGAGCCTTTTCGCGGTGCGCAAATTCTCCAGCTGGTCGTCGATCAGCGCGCAGCGCCGCGCCGCCAGGTCGTGCCGGCGCAGCAGGGCGCGGAACCCCTGGAACGCCGGCTTGGGCCGGTAGCGCGTGCTCTCGATGGTGTAGACGGCGTCGAACAGGCGCGCCACGCCAAGCGCTCGCAGCACACCCTCGACGTAGTGCCGCGGCGCGTTGGAGAACACCAGGCGCGTGCCGGCGAGCCGCGCCAGCGAGTGCCTCAGCGTGGCCTCGCCCGCCACCATCGCGTCGAGCTCCGCGAACTGATGCGTCTCCCGGATGAAGCGCTTCGGGTCGTGGCCGTGGTGCCGGGTGACCCCTTTCAGCGTGGTGCCGTAGCGCTCCCAGAAGAAGCGCCGCATCTCGTTGGCGCCCGCCTCGTCGAGGCCGAAGTGGCGCCGCAGGTAGGCGTTCATCTGGTCGTGCATCGACGGGAAGATCGACGGCCGCGCGTCGTGCAGCGTGTTGTCGAGGTCGAAGATCCACACCCGCCGCGAGGGCGGAACCGCGAGGATATGCACTGGGCCCGGAAGGCTATTTGTTGCGGATGAGGGTGCCGACGCCCTGGTCGGTCAGCACCTCGAGCAGCAGCGCGTGCGGCACGCGGCCGTCAATGATGTGGCAGGACTTGACGCCGTTGCGCGCGGCGTCGAGCACCGAGCCGATCTTCGGGAGCATGCCGCCCGAGATCACGCCCTTCGCCACCAGGTCGTCGATCTTGCGCGGCGTGAGGCCGGTCAGCAGCCGCCCGTCCTTGTCGAGGACGCCCGGCGTATTGGTCAGCACGACCAGCTTCTCGGCGCGCAGGATCTCCGAGAGCTTGCCGGCGACGAGGTCGGCGTTGATGTTGTAGGTGGTGCCGTCGGCGCCGGTGCCGATCGGCGCCACCACCGGGATGAAGCCCGCGTGCTCCAGCGCCGAGATCACCTGCGGGTCGATCGACTCGATCTCGCCGACATGGCCGAGGTCGATGTTGGCGTTTTCCCTGCTCGCCAGCCGCAGCTTGCGCGCGCGGATGAAGCCGCCGTCCTGGCCGGTGAGGCCGACCGCCTTGCCGCCGGCCTGGTTGACGAGCTCGACGACCTCCTTGTTGACCTGGCCGCCGAGCACCATCTCGACCACGTCCATGGTCTCGGCGTCGGTGACGCGCATACCCTCGACGAACTCGCCTTTCTTGCCCAGCCGCGCCAGCACGCTCTCGATCTGCGGCCCGCCGCCGTGCACCACCACCGGGTTCATGCCGACGAGCTTCAGCAGCACCACATCGCGCGCGAAGCCTGCCTTGAGCAGCTCGTCGGTCATGGCGTTGCCGCCGAACTTGACGACGATGGTCTTGCCGTGGAAGCGCTGGATGTAGGGCAGCGCCTCGGCGAGGATGCGCGCCTTCTCGGCCGCCGAGGCGCTGTGCATCTGGGGGGCGTTCATGGCGCCCCCCATACTACAGAAAAACCTACTGGATCGTGATCTGCTTGCGGCTCGCCGCGGCCTTTTTCGGCAGCGTCAGCTCCAGCACGCCGTCGCGGAACTTCGCCTCGGCCCCGGCCTCGTCGAGCTCCTGCGGCAGCGTGAAGCTGCGGCTCGCCTTGCCGTAGCCGCGCTCGCTCAGCAGCACGCGGTCCTTCTCGGCGACTTCCGTCTCGCGCTTCACTTCCGCGGTCAGGGTCACCTGCGCGCCGTCGATCGCGACGTCGATGTCCTCTTTCTTCACGCCGGGCAGCTCGGCCGTCACGAGGTAGGCGCCGTTTTTCTCGGCGACCTCGAGGCGCAGGCTGGGAGCGGCCTCGCGGGCCACCGGGTACAGCGGCCGAACCAGGAAGCCCTTGAAGAAATCGTCCACCAGATCGTGCAACGGGTCAGAACGGGTCAAGTTGGCCATGTCGGCCTCCTTATCGAATGCGTTGCAGCTAAGATAGGGGCCGCTTCGCCGCTTTCAAGCCCCCTTGCCGACGCCCAAGGACCCGGATTTCCGCGCCCAGCTCGAGCGCCAGCGGCCCTACCTGCTGCGCTTCGCCAGCCTGCAGCTGCGCAGCCGGGAGGCGGCCGAGGACGCCGTCCAGGAGACGCTGCTCGCGGCGCTGGCGGGAGAGTCCGGGTTTGCCGGCCGCGCCAACCTGCGCACCTGGCTCACCGGGATCCTCAAGCACAAGATCGTCGACGCGATCCGGCGCGCCAGCCGCGAGCGCCCGGCGTCCGACGCCGGGCTCGACGCCGAGGCGGCGGAGGTCGAGAACGTGTTCGACGAGCGCGGCCACTGGGACGAGCACCCGGACCCGTGGGAGCACCCCGAGCGCGCGCTCGAGCAGAAGCAGTTCCTCGAGGCGCTCGAGCGCTGCCTGGAAGGCCTGCCGGAGCGCACCGCGCGCGCGTTCATGATGCGCGAGCACCTCGGCGCGGGAACCGACCAGATCTGTCAGGAACTCGGCATCACCCCGACCCATTGCTGGGTGATGCTGTACCGGGCGCGCATGGCGCTGCGCCAGTGTCTCGAGACGACGTGGTTCGGAAGGCAATGATGCTGTCCTGCAAGGAGGCGATGCGCATCGTGTCGCAAGGCGAGGATCGCGAGCTTTCGCTCGGCGAGCGGGTGGCGCTGCGCCTGCACGTCACGATCTGCCGCGGCTGCCGCAACGCCAGCCGGCAGCTCCGCTTCCTGCGCCTGGCGATGCAGCGGCTGTCGGAGGATCACAGCACGTAGCGCGCGAGGTCCTCGTCGGCGGCGAGCTCGGCGAGGCGCTTCTCCACCAGCGGCTCGTCGATCGCCACGCTGCCCGCGCCGCGCTGCCCGGCCTCGAACGAGATCTCCTCCAGGAGCTTTTCCAGCACCGTGTAGAGGCGCCGCGCGCCGATGTTCTCGGTGCGCTCGTTGACCTGGAAGGCGATCTCGGCGACGCGCCGGATGGCGCGCTCGCGGAATTCCAGCGTCACGCCCTCGGTGGCGAGCAGCGCCTGGTACTGCTTCACCAGGCTCGCGTCGGTCGAGGTGAGGATGCGCTCGAAGTCGTCGACCGACAGGGGATCCAGCTCGACGCGGATGGGGAAGCGGCCCTGCAGCTCGGGCACCAGGTCCGAGGGCTTGGCGTAGTGGAACGCGCCCGAGGCGATGAACAGGATGTGGTCGGTCTTCACCATGCCGTACTTGGTCGACACCGTGGTGCCCTCGACCAGCGGCAGCAGGTCGCGCTGCACGCCCTGGCGCGAGACGTCCGCTCCGGCGAGCTCGCTGCGGCTCGCGATCTTGTCGATCTCGTCGAGGAACACGATGCCGTTCGCCTCGACGTTGGCGAGCGCGCGGCCCTTCAGGTCCTCCTCGGAGACCAGCTTCGCCGCCTCCTCGTCGGTGAGTGCGGCGAGCGCGTCGCGCACGCGCAGCTGGCGCTGGCGCCTGCGGCGCCCGCCCAGGTTCTGGAACATGCCCTGGATCTGCGAGGTCAGCTCCTCCATCCCGGGCGGCGCCAGGATCTCCATCTGCGGCCCGGCGGCAGCGACCTCGACCTCGATCTCCTTGTCGTCCAGCTCGCCCTCGCGCAGCTTCTTGCGGAATTTCTGCCGCGTCGTGCCCTCGGGATCCTGCAGGCTCGGCAGCAGCGCGTCCAGCACCCGCTCCTCGGCGGCGTCCTGCGCCCGCGGCCGCACCCGCCGCATCGCCACCTCGCGCTGCCCCTTGACCGCGATCTCGACGAGGTCGCGCACGATCGAGTCGACGTCGCGCCCGACGTACCCCACCTCGGTGAACTTGGTGGCCTCGACCTTGATGAACGGCGCGTCGGCGAGCCGGGCCAGGCGCCGCGCGATCTCGGTCTTGCCGACGCCGGTGGGGCCGATCATCAGGATGTTCTTCGGCGTGATCTCCTGCCTGAGCGGCTCCGCCACCTGCTGGCGCCGCCAGCGGTTGCGCAGCGCGATCGCGACCGCGCGCTTCGCCCTCGCCTGCCCGACGATGTGCTTGTCGAGCTCGTGCACGATCTCCTGGGGCGTCATGCCGCTCATTCGAGCGTCTCGATGCTGCGCTGGTGGTTGGTGTAGATGCAAAGGTCGGCCGCCACCGCAAGCGCCTTGTCGACGATCTCGCGCGCGCCCAGCTGCGTGTTCTCGAGCAGCGCGCGCGCCGCCGACTGCGCGTAGGGACCGCCCGAGCCGATGGCGACGATGCCGAACTCCGGCTCTAGCACGTCGCCCATCCCGGTGATGACGAGCGACTTCTCGCGGTCCGCGACCGCGAGCATCGCCTCGAGCCGCCGCAGCATGCGGTCAGTGCGCCAGTCCTTGGCGAGCTCCACCGCCGAGCGCAGCAGGTTGCCCTGGTGCTTGTCGAGCTTCGCCTCGAAGCGCTCGAACAGCGTGAACGCGTCCGCCGTGCCGCCGGCGAAGCCGGCGAGGATGCGGTCCTGGTACAGGCGCCGCACCTTGCGCGCGCCGCCCTTCACCACCACGTTGCCGAGCGTCACCTGCCCATCGCCGCCGATCGCGACCGAGGCGCCGCGGCGCACCGACAGGATGGTGGTGCCGTGCCATTGCTGCATGAAATGCGTCTCCGCGAAAACGGATATTTTAGTCCGCCGGTTCGCCGCGGCCCGACGGCGGCGTCCTCGTGTAGACTGCCGGAGCGATGTTGCGTTCCCTGCCGACCGTGTGGCGCCCGCTGCTGCTCGCGGCTGTGCTCGTCTTCGCGCAGCGGGGCGTCGCGCTGCATGCCCTCGACCACGCGATGCACGACGTGGCAGTCGCAATACAGGGCAAGGACCATGCGCCACCGCTCGATCACCGCAAGAGCGAGTGCGTGGCGTTCAGCGCGCTCGGCTGCGCCATCAGCGGCTGGGCCGCCGTGCCCATTGCGCCCGCCGCCCCGTTGCCCGCGTTCTCGCCGGCTCCCTCCGGCACGTGCTTGCCCGCGCGAATCGTCTTCGATTCGCGCGCCCCGCCCTTTTCCGTCTGAGTAGTTGATCGACCTTTTCGCTGGGCGCGGCGCGCCCGGCTTGTGCTCGTTCTTGACGGAAGGAGTTGTCAATGCGTCGTCACGTTTCAGCAGTGCTGCGCGCGGGCCTGCTTGCGGCGGTGCCGCTCGCAGCCGTGGCGCACGAACCGGGGCCTCACCAGCACGGCGTCGCACGGCTGCAGGTCGCGGTGGATGGATCCGTGCTGTCCCTTTTTCTCGACAGCCCGCTCGACAACCTGCTCGGGTTCGAGCACTACCCGAAGACCGGGCAGCAGAAAGCGGCCGTGCGCACACTCGGCGAGCGCCTGCGCAAGGCGCAGGCCGTGTTCGTGACCACGCCGGAGGCACGCTGCACCGCAACGTCGGTCAGCCTCAAATCGCCAGTGTTCGAGCCCACGCCGCCGGCGAGCGCCGGGGCTCACGCGGATCTCGAAGCGGAGTTTGTGTTCCGCTGCGAGGTTCCAGAGCGCCTGCGCAGCGTTGAGGTCCGGCTTTTTCGCGGCTTCCCGAACATGCAGCGCATCGAGGCACAGCTCGCCGGACCGAAAGGGCAGGTCGCGGCGACGCTCGACTCCTCGAACCGCGCGCTCAGGTGGTAGCGCTGTGGGCGCGGGTCCCGTCATCGCGCTCGCGGATCTCGTATTCCGCTGGGCTGCGCGCGAGCAGCCGTGCATCGACATCGCGCGCCTCGAGATCGGCGCCGGCGAGCGCGTCTTCCTGCACGGGCCGAGCGGCAGCGGCAAGAGCACGCTGCTCGGCCTGCTCGGCGGGGTGCTCGCGCCCGAGCGCGGCAGCATCCGCTTTCTCGACGCCGAGCTGACGCGGCTCGGCGCGCGCCAACGCGATCGCTTCCGCGCCGACCATATAGGCTTCATCTTCCAGCAGTTCAACCTCATTCCGTACCTCTCGGTGCTCGAGAACGTGCTGCTGCCGTGCCGCTTTTCCGCGCGGCGCGGCGAACTCGCGGCGACGCGCGGCGGGACCTGGCGCGATGAGGCCGCGCGGCTTCTGCAGCACCTCGATCTCGAGCCCGGCCTGCAGCAGCGGCCCGCGATGCACCTCAGCGTCGGCCAGCAGCAGCGTGTCGCTGCGGCACGCGCGCTGATCGGGCAACCGGAATTCGTGATTGCCGACGAGCCAACCTCGGCGCTCGACGCCGAGCGCCAACAGGGGTTTCTCGCGCTGCTGCTGCGCGAAAGCGGCGACGCGGGCGCGGCGTTGCTGTACGTCAGCCACGACCGGCGTCTGGCCGGCGCTTTCGATCGCGAGCTGGCGATGCCCGCGCTGAACCGCGCCAGCGAGCTGCGCCAGGCCGCCTGATGCACTGGCTCGCGCTCGCGGCGAAAAGCGCATGGAACCGGCGCCTGACGCTCGGCCTCACGCTCGCCGCGGTGGCCCTCAGCGTCGCGCTGCTGCTCGGCATCGAGCGCGTGCGGCGCGACGCGAGAGAGAGCTTCGCGAATTCCGTATCCGGCACCGATCTGGTGGTCGGGGCGCGCACCAGCCCGGTCCAGCTGATGCTCTACGCGGTGTTCCGGATCGGTGAAGCAACCAACAACATCCGCTGGGACGCGTTTCGTGCCGTCGCCGGCGATCCCGCCGTCGCCTGGGCGATCCCGCTGTCGCTTGGCGACTCGCACCGCGGCTTTCCCGTGCTGGGCACCACGAGCGCGTACTTCGAGCATTTCCGCTACGGCGATCGACGGGCACTTGAATTTTGCGCCGGTGCACCGTTCCGCGGCGTGTTCGATGCGGTGCTCGGTGCCGAAGTCGCGCACCGGCTGGGCTACCATCTCGGCGATCGCATCATTCTGAGCCACGGCATCGGCGGGATCGGTCTGCCCGAGCACGCGGACAAGCCGTTCACCGTCGTCGGCATCCTCGCCCCTACCGGAACCCCCGTGGACCGCACGGTGCACGTCAGCCTCGAGGCGATCACGGCGATCCATCTCGACTGGCAGGGCGGCGCGCCGGTGCCCGGATTCTCGATTCCGCCCGAATACGTGCGCAAGTTCGACCTTTCCCCGAAGGAGATCACCGCGGCGCTGATCGGCCTGAAGAGCCGCGCTGCAGTGTTCCGGATGCAGCGCCGCATCGACGACTACGCCGGCGAGCCGCTGCTCGCGGTGCTGCCCGGCGTCGCGCTGGACCAGCTCTGGGAGGTCGTCGGGACGGTCGAGCGTGCGCTGCTCGCGGTCTCGGCGATGGTGGTCGTCGTCGGGCTCGCCGGGCTGGTCGCCGTGATTCTGGCGGGACTGAACGAACGGCGCCGCGAGCTCGCCATCCTGCGCTCGGTCGGAGCCCGACCGGGCGGCATCTTCCTCCTTCTCACCATCGACGGCCTGATCGTTACGGTGCTGGGCTGCGTGCTCGGCGTGCTGCTGCTCGCCGCGCTCACCGCGGCCGCGCGGCCGTTCGCCCAATCGCATTACGGGCTCGCGATCCATCTCCAGCTGCTGTCCCTCGCCGAGCTGCGCCTGCTCGCCGCCGTGGTGCTGGTCGGCCTCCTCGCGAGCCTCGTTCCAGGCTATCGCGCCTATCGACTCTCGCTCGCCGACGGCCTCACGCCTCGTCTATGAGGACAATCATGCGGTTGCCGCTGCTGTTGATCGCGCTGTCGCTCGCCGTGGCGAGCACCTGTGCAACATCCGCCGAGCCGCCGAAATACCGTGTCGGCGACCGGCTGAAGCCGTCCAAGGCGCACTCGCAGCCCCGACACAACTACCAGCAGATCGGCTGGGAGGCGCTCATTCCCGCCGACTGGGACCCCGCGGCGCCGTTCCGCAACATGAACTTCGGCGCGCTGAGCGACGCCGACGCGCGCGCCACCAAAGCGCTCGCGCTGCTGCGCAAGGCCTGGGACGAGGCCCCCGTCGAGGCGCGCTGGAACGGGCAACGCGTGCGCATCCCGGGCTTCGTCGTGCC
>DATJXO010000011.1:0-11051 GCA_035500055.1 Burkholderiales bacterium
TCGGCCACTTGTCGATCAGGTCGGGTCGCGGGCTGAAGAGCGGCTCTCGATGCAGCGGCACCGCGTCGGGGAAGTTCCAGACCACCGCGCGCGCCTTGGCGTTGCCGAAGGGCATGCAGCCGTGCGCCTTCATCACCACGCGCTGGATGCCGCCGGAGAGGTCGGTTTTCCAGTTCTTGCCCTCGGCCTCCTTCTTCTCCGCCTCGGTGAGGTCATCCCACCAGCCCAGCTTCTTCAGGAACGCGTGGTCGAACTCCGGGTAGCCGGTGGTGATGTCGGAGCCTGGGGTATGCGAGCCGTCCTCGGCGAGCAGGTTGACCCCTTCGTGCTCGACGCCGAAGCGCGCGCGGAAGGTGCCGCCGCCGTCCATCACGTGCTTCTCGATGTTGTACAGGTTCGGGGAGCCGGGGTGCTTCATCTCGGCGTTGCCCCAGCAGGGCCACGGCAGTCCGAAGTAGTCGCCCGTCAGGTCGTAGCCGGTCTTGGCGTCCTTGCCCCCCTTGGCGCGCAGCGACTTGACGTCGAACACGTGCATGTTGCGCATGTGCGCCTGGATGCGCTCCGGCGACTGGCCGGTATAGCCGATGGTCCACGTGCCGTTGTTGTACTCGCGCATGGTGTCTTCCATCGACGGCTCGTCCATGCCGTCCCTGCCCTTGACCAGCTTGATGTTCTGCTTGCCGTCCTTCTTGCCGACGAGCTGGTCGGCAAAGCCCAGCTTCTGCGCCAGCTGGTACATGATCATGTGGTCGGTGCGCGATTCGAACAGCGGCTCGATCACCTTCTCGCGCCACTGCAGCGAGCGGTTCGAGGCCGTGACGCTGCCCACGGTCTCGAACTGCGTCGCAGCCGGCAGCAGGTAGGCGCCGTCCTTGCGCACCATCGCGAACATCGACGCGCTTGCCGAGGGGTACGGGTCGATCACTACCAGCATGTCGAGCTTCTTCATTGCCTCGACCATGTCCAGGCCGCGGCTCTGCGAGTTCGGCGCATGACCCCAGAAAATCACCGCACGCAGGTTCGAATCCTGGTCGACGTGGTCGTTCTTCTCCAGCACGCCGTCGATCCAGCGCGACACCGTGATCCCGGGCTTGCCCATCATGCCGGGGGCATAGCGGCCCTTCAGCCACTCGAAGTCCACGTTCCATACGCGGCACCAGTGCTTGAAGGAACCTTCGGCGATCCCGTAGTAGCCCGGCAGCGAGTCCGGATTCGGCCCGATGTCGGTCGCGCCCTGCACGTTGTCATGGCCGCGGTAGATGTTGGCGCCGCCGCCGCCGCGCCCGGCGTTGCCGAGCGCGAGCATCAGCACCGCGCTGGCGCGCACGATGGCGTTGCCGTTGGTGTGCTGCGTCTGGCCCATCGCCCAGATGATGAAGCCCGGCCGGTTCTCCGCCAGAATCTTGGCGGTCTCGTACATCTCCTTCTCGGGCACGCCGGTAACGTCCTCGACCGCCTGCGGCGCGTACTTGGCCATCACCTCTTCGCGGACCTTTTCCATGCCGTAGACCCGGTCATGGATGTACTGCTTGTCCTCCCAGCCGTTCTTGAAGATGTGGTACAGCAGCCCGAACAGGAACGCGACATCGCTGCCCGAGCGCGTGCGCACGTACTTGTCGGCCTTCGCGGCGGTGCGCGTGTAGCGCGGGTCGGCGACGATCACCTTGCAGCCGTTTTCCCGCGCGTGCAGCGTGTGCAGCATCGACACCGGGTGCGCCTCGGCAGCATTCGAGCCGAAGAACAGCAGGCACTTCGAGTTCTGCTCATCGTTGTACGAGTTGGTCATCGCACCGTAGCCCCAGGTGTTGGCGATGCCGGCGACGGTGGTGGAGTGGCAGATGCGGGCCTGGTGATCGGTGTTGTTCGAGCCCCACAGGCGCGCCCACTTGCACAGCAGGTACGACTGCTCGTTGTTGTGCTTGGACGAGCCGATCAGCATCACGGAATCGGGCCCGCTCTCCTTGCGCAGGTCGAGCATCTTCTTCGAGATCTCGTCGTAGGCCTGGTCCCAGGAGATCTTCTTCCACCTGCCGCCCTCGAGCTTCATCGGGTACTTGAGGCGGTGCGAGTCGTGCGTGATGCCGTGCTCGCGCACCGACGCGCCCTTGGCGCAGTGCGCGCCGAGGTTCAGCGGCGAGTCGAACACCGGGTTCTGACGCGTCCAAACGCCGTTCTCGACGGTGGCGTCGATGGCGCAGCCGACCGAGCAGTGCGTGCAGACGCTGCGCCGGATTTCCTGGCCGGCCGCCGGCGCGTCCTTGGCCCGCGCCTCGCCGATCATGCCGAGCGGCACCTGCGCCGCGGCCGCGCCGGCGCCCGCGAGCAGCCCGGAGCGCTTCAGGAAGGCGCGCCGGTCCATCGTCTTCACGGCGACCGCTGGAACGCCGCGCCCGAGGCGCGATTGCGGCGCGACGCCGCCCGTGGATTTTCTGGTGAGCAGCATGGCGTGCCTCCTCAGACCTTGGCCGTGCGGTAATAGTTGTTGACGTGCTCGGTAACCTGGTAGCCCTGCCCGGTGCGAGGCGCCTCGCTCTTCGCCGCTGGCGCGGCCCCCTTGCGTGCCGCGATCGCCGCGGCGCCCGCCGCGCCGCCGGCGCCGACCGTCAGCAGGAAATTCCTCCGGGAAAGACGCGCTTTCTTTTGCTCCATGGGCCGCCTCCTGTTCTAGTTCTCCGGCTCCGGCACCATTGCGGTGCCCGCAGGCCGTGGCTTATATGAAATCTTGTGCAAATTACCGCGCTCTTACTCGTTCAGCAAGGGTGGTAAAGGTCCCAAGCGAAAGGAAATCTCAGTTGAAGCGCGAATGTTGAGATCAGTTCTCAACGCACATGCTCAGAAGACTTCAAACGCTTCGTTCTCAAGCTCGAGGAACGCTCGCGCGAATCGCGCGACGTAGCGATAGAAATTTGATTTGGGCGAAGCAGTTACCGCGTCGCAAAACGCGACCGCGCCGGCGTAGAGATAGGCTTGGAAGAACTCGCGCTGCTCTTCGACCGGCCTCTGCTGCATCGCAATAGCGATGCGCATGACTTCGCAGAGCGCCGCGACGTGGTCTTCGGGCTCCGACGCCCCCGGCCGCCGCCCGAGGCTCCAACGCGCCAACTGCGCGCGCAGCCCCACCAGCGGCGTCTCGCTCTCGTAGCGCATCACGTAGTGCATGAGGTAGGGCGTCACCTCGGCTCTGCCCGGCGAAGCGAACAGGTCCGTGTGCTCGTTCTCGAGGCGTACCGGGAAGGCGTCCCGGCAAGCCGCGATGAGCGCACGCCATGCGGCCTCGAGCTCGCGTCCGGACGCCGTCGCCGCCGCGCCCTCATCATTCTGCGGCGCGTGCAGCAGCTCGCTCAGCAACTGCTGATCGGGCGCAGCCTGGAACAGCCGGGCGATCAGGCCGTACACATTGGCCCGCGCCAGCTCCTCGGGCGCCGGGACGTCCGCGGGAGCCGCGGCCTCGCTCATTTGCGAGGCACGTAGTCGAGGATCGAGGGCTCGTCCTTGCTCAGCGCCATGTCGACGACGCGGCAGTCGCCGCACATCTGCAGCCGCCGCAGCGCGGAGCCGCCGGCGAACATCGAGTGCGCGCCCAGGCGCCCGGTCATGTTTTCCACCATGCGGCGCGTGCCGAAAGGCTTGCCGCAGCGCACGCACGCATAGGGCTGGTCCTCGTTCAGGGTCGCCGCCTCCTTTGCCGCCGCACCAAGCCGCAGGCGCGGCTCTAGGGTGATCGCCTGCTCCGGGCAGGTATTGGCGCACAGCCCGCACTGCACGCAGTTGCGCTCGATGAAGCGCAGCTGCGGCAGCTCGGGCGAGTCGAGCAGCGCGCCCTCCGGGCACGCGCCGATGCAGGCCTTGCATAGAGTGCAGGTTTCCTTGTTGACGCGAAGCGCGCCGAACGGCGCGCCCCTGGACAGCGCGACCTGCTCCGCCTTGCGCGGCGCGTGCTTCGCGAGATGCTCGAACACGAAGTCGAGCGTGGTGCGCTTCTCCGGGGAAAGGTTGAACGCTGCGGCCGTTCCCGGCGCCATCGCCGGCCGGAGCTCCCAGAGGCGCGCTTCGAGCGCCGCCGGGCCCTCCGCCTTCACCATCGCGAAATGCGCCCCCTCGAAGCCGAGGCCGGCCAGAATTTCCTGCCCGATGCGCATCTGCTCCTCGAGCGCCGCGACGTAGGCGTCATGCGCTTCCTCACCGGCCACCACCAGCGCCTGGCTCGCGCCATAACAGATCGCACCGAGCAGCAGATCGAGCCCCACCGATGCGGCATGGAAGACTTCGAACGGGATCGCCCGCGCCGGCAACCCGCGTCCGCCGCGGACCGCGCGCCGTCCTACGCCGTGGACCAGCGAGCGCCCCGACTGCCCGTCGTGAAACACGAGGCAGGCGTCGCGGCCGCCCGCTTCCCGGTACGTGGCAAGCAGCGTCTTCAGCCTCGCGCCGACGTCCGGCACGCGCGGGTATGCGTACGTCGCTGCTCCCGACGGGCAAACCGTGGCGCAGCCGCCGCAGCCTGCGCAAAGGTGCGGTTCGAACTTGACGCGATCGCCGTCGGCGCGGATTGCGCCGGTGGAGCACACCTCGAGGCAGCGGTTGCAGCCGGGGACCCCGGAGCGGCTGTGCGCGCAGATCTTCTCGCGGTACTGGAAGAAGCGCGGCTTCTCGAACTCGCCCACCAGCTGCGCCAGCTTCGCGGCAGCCAGCGCCTGCGCGAGCGGGTCCGCGCCCGGCGCGAGATAGCCCTGGGGCAGCTCCGGCGTGCGCAGCAGCGGCTCGGCGCAGAGGTCCAGGATCAGATCGAAGCGCTCCGTGCGCGAGCGGTCGGCGCGCGAGAAATCGATCGCGCCGATCGCGCCGCAGGCCTCGACGCAGCGGCGGTGCGCCTTGCACTTGCCGAGGTCGACCTGGTAGCCGAAATCGATTGCATTCTCGGGGCAGGCGTCGACGCAGGCGTTGCAGCGCGTGCAGAGGTCGAGATCGATCGGGTTTTCCTGCGCCCACTCGACCTCGAAGGCGCCCAGCCAGCCGGACACTCGCACGGGCCTGCCCGACCAGACCGGGAAGCCGCGCTCGGCGGGCAGCTCAGCGCCGTCGGCGCGCGTCAACAGCACGCTCGGATGGAGCGCCTCGGCCAGCCGCCCCGCCCAGTCCAGCGCCGCGCCCGCGGGTCCGATCACCAGCACCTCGCCCGCCGACTTGTAGTCGACGCTCGGCACCGGCTCGGGCGCGGGCAGGGCGGCCGCCGCGAGCAGCGCGGCGATCTTCGGCGTCGCGTCGCGCCCCTCTGCCGACCAGCCTGCCGCCTCCCGGATGTTGGCGAAGCGCAGCTCGGCAGCGGAGCCGGCGTCGCGCGCAAGCTCGGAAAACAGCGGCGCTTCCTGCGTGCAAGCGACCATCAGGTCCGCTTCCTGCAGCGCGCCGCTGAACGCCGCGACCTCCTTGCGGCAGAGCTCCGTATGGATCCTGAGCGGCGCCCTGCTCTTCAGCGCCGCGGCCAGCGCCTTGGCGTCGAGCGGAACCGTGCCATTGCAGCTGCACAGCTTGAGCGTCTTATCCTGCAACGCCGTCGTCCTTGCGGTCCTCCTGCGGGGCGGCCTCCGCTGCGGCCGCCGGCGCCGGCGCCGGTGCGGCCGCGGCCGCAGGCGCGCCCGCATCCGCTTGCGGCGCCTCGCGCTGCGGCCCGAGCAGGGTTCGCTTCGCGTGCTCCAGCTTTTCGACCAGCTCGGGCGTCAGCGCTTCGAGCTTCGAGTAGTCGTCGATGTCGATGTCGAGCGGATCGATGACGTTGAAGCGCGGATCGGAAAACAGCTTCTTCAGCGCCGCGCGACGCATCCCGTCTCCGACACCGGTCTGCATGAAGGCGCTGAAGTCCGATTCGGGCGTCAGTTGATTGAGCGGCGGCAGGTCCCGTGGCCCGGGCGCCCGGGCAGCTGGCGCTTGCGCCGGTGCCGCCTCCGCCTGCCGCGCTTCGCGCTTCAGCCGCGACCAGCGCTCGAGGAAGTCGTCGCCGTCGCGCGCCATCAGGTACGCGCCCGGTCCTTGGGATGGCGGAACGACTGCGGCCGGATCTTCCGCTTCGGCTCCGGCCGATAGTACTTCTCGACGAACTCGCCCACCCAGGCGTAGAGCTCGGGCGGCATCGGCACCGGATCGACCTGCTCGCCGCCTTCCATCCAGCAGCTCGCCTCGCTGTAGCTCACCGTGACGTGGCTCGGCACGCCGCGTCCGTCCTGCTCCCGCCACATGACGAAGATCTTAGGCTCCTTCGTCGAGACGTTGAGGTAGTAGCCGTCGGCGTCCGCCTTGCGCAGCAGCAGCTCGAGGTCCGGGTAGAGCCATTGCTCGGCGCCGCCGGATGCGACGATGCGGTGCGCGCTCTCGCCGGTCGCGAAGCCGGGGATCGCGCCGACCGCCTCCCAGACCTCCGCCGGCCAGCGTCCGCCGGTGAGACGCCGCTGCATCACGACGGCAATGCGTCTGCTGCGCATTTCCATGCCGGGCACTATAGCTCATATCGCCTCTTTGTTATGATTTGATTGGAGAAAACATCATGTCGCGCAAGGTCATTCCGATTGCTGCCGGAACCGCCGAAGCGGTTGCGCCGCGCCATCTCGGCGACCGCGTCTCGGACACGCTGGGGCGGACGATGCACGACCTGCGCATCTCGGTCACCGACCGCTGCAATTTCCGCTGCACCTACTGCATGCCGCGCGAGGTATTCGACGCGAGCTACCGCTTCCTGCCGCACGCCGCGATCCTCAGCTTCGAGGAGATCGCGCGCCTCGCCGCCCTCTTCGTCGGCTTCGGCGTCAGGAAGATCCGCCTCACCGGCGGCGAGCCGCTGCTGCGCAAGGACCTGCCGAAGCTGGTCGCGATGCTCGCGCCGCTCGGCGCCGAGGTGACGCTCACCACCAACGGCTCGGCGCTGGCGCGCCATGCGCGCGCGCTGAAGGACGCAGGCCTCGCCCGCGTCACGGTGAGCCTGGACTCGCTCGACGACGCCGTGTTCCGGAAGATGAACGACGCCGATTTCCCGGTGGCGAAAGTCCTCGAGGGCATCGACGCGGCGGCCGCGGCGGGCCTGTCGCCGCTCAAGGTCAACATGGTGGTCAAGCGCGGCGTCAACGACGACGGCATCGTGGCGATGGCCGAGCGCTGGCGCGGCAGCGGCCACATCGTGCGCTTCATCGAGTACATGGACGTCGGCAGCACCAACGGCTGGCGCATGGACGAAGTGGTGCCTTCCACGGAGGTGGTCGAGCGGATCGGCGCGCGCCACCCGCTCGAGCCGGTGGACGCGAACTACGGCGGCGAGGTCGCCGAGCGCTGGCGCTACCGCGATGGCGCCGGGGAAATCGGGGTCATCTCCTCGGTGACGCAGGCGTTCTGCCGCGACTGCACGCGCATGCGCCTCTCCACCGAGGGCGCGCTCTACACCTGCCTGTTCGCGCAGCAGGGGCACGACCTGAAGGCGATGCTGCGCAGCGGGGCGAGCGACCCGCAGCTGCGCGACCGCATCGCCGCGGTGTGGCGCGGCCGCGGCGACCGCTATTCGGAGGTCCGGACCGCCGGGACCGCGAAGCTGCGCAAGGTCGAGATGTCCTACATCGGCGGCTGAGGTGGCGGCGAAGCGCTACCGGCCGCAGCTCACCGATGCCGCCCGGCCCGCGACCTACGAGGTCGAGGCCTTCGACGAGCGCGGCGAGGCGGTGCCGACCGCGGTCGCGGGCGAGCATCCGCTGACGCTGTACCTCGACAAGCGGGAGCTCGTCACGCTGATGACGCTCGGGCACGCGCCCGAGGCGCTCGCCATCGGCTACCTGCGCAACCAGCGTCTGGTGGATTCCATCGAGGAAATCCTGGCCGTCCAGGTGGACTGGGAGACGGAATCCGTCGCCATCGCGACCAAGCGCAAGGGCAGGATCGACAAGAAGATCCAGAAAAGAACGGTGACGACCGGCTGCGGCCAGGGCACCATGTTCGGCGGCCTCATGGGGGAAGTCGACCGGATCAAGCTGCGCGACGACGTCACGCTGGCGGATTCCGACCTGTTCGTGCTGCTGGAGAAGGTGCGCAAGCACGAGACCATCTACAAGCAGGCCGGCGCGGTGCACGGCTGCGCCCTCGCCACGCTCTCGGGCGACATCCTGATGTTCGTGGAGGACGTCGGGCGCCACAACGCGGTGGACGCGATCGCCGGCTTCATGTGGCTCGACGCGATCGACGGCTCGGACAAGGTCTTCTACACCACCGGGCGCCTCACCTCGGAGATGGTGATCAAGTGCGCGCAGATGGGGATCCCGTTCCTCGTCTCGCGCTCGGGTCTCACGAAGATGGGCCACGAGGTGGCGCGCAAGGTCGGCCTCACCATGCTCGGCCGCGCGAGCGGGCGCCACTACCTTGCGTTCACCGGAAGGCAACGGCTGTTGCGCCGGGCGCCGCAAAGAGCGC
The DNA here is from genome assembly GCA_035500055.1 of Burkholderiales bacterium. Classification (GTDB taxonomy): domain Bacteria; phylum Pseudomonadota; class Gammaproteobacteria; order Burkholderiales; family SG8-39; genus RBG-16-66-20. The sequence continues at coordinate 8,440 of DATJXO010000011.1, forward strand.
TCGCATAGACCGGGAGGAAGGCAAGCCATGATGAGAAAAATCCCGGCGGACGAGCACCCCCTGCACTTCGGCAAGGGGCAGACCGAAGCCATGCTCAAGCTCGCCCCGGGAACGCACAAGCTGCAACTGCAATTCGCCGACGGCGCGCATCGCTCATACGGCCCGGCGATGAGCAAGACCATCACCTACACGGTGAAATGAGCGGCGACGGGGGCGCGCGCTGAACGTCCGGCTGCTGGGCGCGCCGGCCGTCGCGCCGGCCTGCGAGTCGGTCGCGCAGTGGTGGCCGCGCCACCGCGCCATCGCCGCCGACCATCCCGACCCGATGCACCAGGCGATCATCGGCGGCTACGTCGCCGACCGCGTCGGCTGGGCCTTCGCCTCGGGCTACCAGGCGGCGCTGCGCGCGCTCTTTCCCGGAACGCCGCAGGACCGGATCTGCGCCCTGTGCGTGACGGAGGCCGACGGCAACTCGCCCAAGGCCATCAAGACGACCCTGACGCGGGACGACGCCCGCTGGCGGCTGAGCGGCGCCAAGCGCTGGACCACCCTCGGCCCCGACGGCGCCCTGTTCTTCGTCGCGGCGCGCGACCTGGCCGCGAGCACGCAGCGGGTCGCGTTGCGCGTCGCCCGGATCGACTCGCGGCAAGCGGGGATAACGATCGAGCACATGCCGCCGACGCGATTCGTGCCCGAGGTGCCGCACGCGCAGCTCAGCTTCGTGGACGTCGCCGTGGCGGACGAGGCGCTGCTCCCGGGCGATGGCTACGACAACTACGTGAAGCCGTTCCGCACCGTCGAGGACATCCACGTGCAGGCGGCGGTGCTCTCCTACCTGATGCGCGAGGGGCAGCGGCTGGGCTGGCCGGATGGCTGGCACGAGCGGCTCTCGGCGCTGCTCGCCGCGCTCGGCAAGATCGCCGACATGCCGGCGGCCGAGCCCGAGACCCACGTCGCGCTCGCCGGCGCGCTGGCGATCTCGGGCGGGCTGATCGGGGAGGCCGACGCGCTGTGGCGGGAAGCGGCCGCGGACCCGGCCGCGCTGCGCTGGCAGCGCGACCGCGAGCTGCTGCAGGTCGCGGGCCAGGCGCGCGAGCTGCGCACGCGCCGCGCCTGGGAGAAGCTCAGGCGGCCTGCGCCTGGCTAGCGAACTTTTCCCTCTGCGCCAGCAGCTCGGCGCGCGAGGGAAAGAACAGCGAGGCCGTGAGCATGCCGCCGGCGAGCCCGGCCAGCACCAGGAACACGTTGGTGAAGCCGCCCTCGGTGCGGTGCAGCAGCGCGATCATCGACAGGCCGACGGCGCCGACGCTGAGCGAGAAGACGTAGCGCACCGCGAGCACGCGGGCGCGGAACTCATCGGCGACGTAGCGCCCGACGATCGCGTCGTTCAGCGGAATCTGGCCGAACACCGCCAGCATCATCAGCAGCGCGACGCCCAGCATCGCCCAGCCCTGCAGGTTGGCCGCGAGCCACAGCATCGGGATCTGGGCGAGCGCGACGCCGACCAGCAGCCGCCGCAGGTCGAAGCGGTCGATCAGCGTGCCCATCACCACCTGGGCGAACGCGGCGACGGCATAGACCACGGCCACCAGCGCGCCGACGCCGACGTTGGTATGGGTGAGCGCCCGCAGGCGCTCGTCGAACACCTTCGGCATCGAGTAGGTCGTCGAGCTGAAGATGACGCCGCCGCAGGCGGTGGCGACCAGCAGGATGGCGAAGATGCGCGCCATCATGCGGGCGTCGATGTGCAGCCCGATCGAGCGGGCGCCCTTCTTCGCCGGTCCCGGATCCTCGACCAGCAGCAGGTACAGGATCCCCGCCAGCACGCAGAAGCCGCCGGGGATGAAGAACGCGGCGCGCCAGCCGGCGAAGTCGACGAGCGCACCTGTCACCAGCGCGGCGAACGCGAGGCCGAGGTTGCCCCACAGGCCGTTCCAGCCGAGCACTCGCCCCATCTTCCCGGACGAGGCCGCCACCAGCATCGCAATCCCCACCGGGTGGTAGATCGCAGCGAACGCGCCCGTGACCGTAAGGCCCAGCGCGATCTGCCAGGGCGCCTGCGCCAGTCCCGTGAGCGCGAGCGAGATGCCGAGGCCGAAGAAGAACACCGCAATCATCCTGTACCGGCTCCAGTGATCGGCGAGCCAGCCGGCCGGAATCGCGAACGCGCCGAAGGTGATCGCGCCGCCGAGCGCGAGCTTGATGAGGTCGGAGTAATCGACCCCCCACTCGTGCACCAGCGCCACCACCGCGGTCGGAAACACCAGCGTCGAGAGATGGTCGAGCAGGTGCCCGAGGTTGAGGAACGGCACCAGGAAGCGGTTTTGCGGCATGGACGCGACGCAGGAAGTGTTGGTGGCCTGATTGTGACGGGCGCGCTTGCGTCCTACTTTCGCATATCGGACAATCATTGTCGAAATCAAGACAAGTATGTACTTAGCGAAAGGCGGCGCGGCGCTGCCTCTAGAACTCCTTGTCTAAACCAGCCTCTTTGAGGATGCCGTTAGCGGTGTGGCGCGACTTTATGCCCGCATCAACGGTAAAGCTCTTGCCGCTTATCGGGCTGTACCAAATCTCGTGATCGCCCTTGCCGGAGCGTTTCTTATAACAAC
>DATJXO010000012.1:0-2702 GCA_035500055.1 Burkholderiales bacterium
CGGCGCGGACGGGTTCGCGCGCGCGGCCCGCGAGCTCGACGCGCAGCCCGCGGCGGCGGCCTAGGGCTCGCCCCGCACCAGATCGTACACCGTCACCGGCCCGGCAAAGCCGCGGATCGCCGCCTCGCGGCCGCCGCGGAACTCGAGGTCGGGCGCGCCGCCCGCGGCATCGCGCACCGCCTGCGTCACCACCACCGAATCCTCGGCCAGGCCGCAGAGGCGCGCGGCGAGGTTCACCGTCGCCCCGACCAGCGTGTAGTCGACGTGCTCGCGGGTGCCGAGGTTGCCGCTCACCGCAAGGCCCTTGTGCAGGCCGATGCCCAGGCCGATCGCGCCCGCGCCCTCGCGCGCCGCGCGCTCGCGCGACATGTCGAGGATGTCGAGCGCGCACAGGCAGGCCTCGTGCACCGCCGCCTCGCCCTCGAACACCGCCATGATGCCGTCGCTGGAGAAGCGGTCGATGTAGCCGCCGCGGCTGTAGACCAGGTTGCCCTGCGCCTCGAGGTAGCCCGAGAGCCGCTCGAACAGCTGCGCCGGGTCGGTCTCGCGCCCGCCGCCGAGGAAGCCGCGCGTGTCGCAGAACATGACGCAGACCTGCTTCGGCTTCGGCGCCGGCAGCGTGCGCGTGGTGGCGTAGATGCGCGCGCTCTCCTCGGCCTTGGGCGAGACGTAGCGCCGCAGCGACACGCCCATCGCCTCGACCTGCGCCAGGTACTCGGACTTCTGCAGCAGGTTGCCGAGGCGCTTGCGCAGCACCATGGCGTGGATCGGCTTCTGGATGAAGTCGTCGCAGCCGGCCTCGAGCGCCCACTGCAGCATCTCGCGCTGGTCCATGGCGCTGACGAACACGATCGGCACCGACTTGTGCGCCGGCATGGCGCGCAGCGCGCGGCACAGCTCGATGCCGTTCATGTCCGGCAGCCGGATGTCGAGCAGGAAGGCGTCGATCGGGTGCTCGCCGGCGAGCCGCAGCGCCTGCTCGCCGCTGTCGGCCTCGATCACCACCATGCCGGCCAGCCGCAGCATGTCCGCGAGCAGCATGCGCGGCACCGCGGTGTCGTCCACCACGAGCACCGTCCGCCCCCGCAGGGCCTCGTCGGTCGCCGGTGCGGAAGGATCTTGCGCAGGCGCCTCCACGCGAATCAGTTCAGGCCGGCGAGCGCGCGCACGTGCTGCACCACGCTGCGCCCGAGCGCCGAGAGCGCGTATCCACCCTCGAGCATCGAGACGACGCGGCCGCGCGCATGCCGGTCCGCCACCGCCTTGAGCTGCTCGCTCACCCAGCCGTAGTCGGCGTCGCGCAGCTGCAGCATCGCCATGTCGTCCTCGATGTGGGCGTCGAAGCCCGCCGAGATCAGCACCAGCTCGGGCTTGAACTCGTCGAGCGCCGGCAGCCAGCGGCGCGTCACTGCGGCGCGGAACTGCTCCGAGCCGGCGCCGGCCGCGAGCGGCACGTTGACCATGTTCGACGCCGGGTCCTCGGTGCCGCTGTAGGGATAGAACGGGTGCTGGAAGGTCGAGACCATCAGCACGCGCGCGTCGCCCGAGAACACGTCCTCGGTGCCGTTGCCGTGGTGCACGTCGAAGTCCACGATGGCGACTCGCGCCAGGCCGTGCGCGCCGAGCGCGTGCCGCGCCGCGACCGCCACGTTATTGAAGATGCAGAAGCCCATCGGGCGCACGCGGCAGGCGTGGTGCCCGGGCGGCCTCACGCTGCAGAACGCGGTTTCCGCCTTCCCCGCGAGCACCAGGTCGACGGCGAGCACGGCGGCCCCGGCGGCGCGCAGCGCGGCCTCGAGGCTGTGGGGGTTCATCGCCGTGTCCGGGTCGAGGTGCACCATTCCCGTGCTCGGCGCCGCCTCGCGAATCGCGCGCACGTACTCGGGCGGATGCACGCGCGCGAGCTGCTCGTCGCTCGCGAGCGGCGCCTCGTAGCGCTGCAGGAAGCCGTCGATGCCCGAGGCGATCAGCTGATCCTCGATCGCGGCGAGGCGCTCCGGGCACTCCGGATGACCGCGCCCCATTTCGTGCTTCAGACAGTCGGGGTGCGTGATGAACGCGGTCGGCATAAGGCTATGAATTTTAACGCATCGAGTACAATCGCCCAATGCTCCTGAAGCGCCAGCTGCAGCCCGCGAAGGACTCCGCGGCTGCCCGCGTCATCGAAGCCGCAGGCCGCATCATCCTCGGCAAGGAAGCGCAGGTGCGCCAGTCGCTGGCGTGCCTGCTCGCGCGCGGCCACCTGCTGATCGAGGACCTGCCGGGCGTCGGCAAGACTACCCTGGCGCACGTGCTCGCGCGCTCGCTCGGGCTGCAGTTCCAGCGCATCCAGTTCACCAGCGACATGCTGCCGGCGGACATCCTCGGCGTCTCGGTGTTCGAGCGCGACGCCGGCGCCTTCAAGTTCCATCCCGGTCCGATCTTCGCGCAGGTGATCCTCGCCGACGAGGTCAACCGCGCCACTCCCAAGACGCAGTCGGCGCTGCTGGAGGCGATGGAGGAGCACCAGGTCACCGCCGAAGGCGAGACGCGCAAGCTCCCCGAGCCGTTCTTCGTCATCGCGACGCAGAATCCGGCCGAGCAGGTCGGCACCTTCCCGCTGCCCGAGTCGCAGCTCGACCGCTTCCCGGTGCGCCGCTCGATCGGCTACCCGGACGCCGCCGACGAGGCGGCCGTGCTGCGCGAGGACCCGGCGCAGAGCG
>DATJXO010000013.1:0-2875 GCA_035500055.1 Burkholderiales bacterium
GCCGTCGTGAAGGTCACCGGCGCGGCGCCCGTCGAGCGCCTGGGCCAGCTGACGCTGGAACTTGGAGCCGCCGACCACCTGCGCGTGGCGCGCCTGCTGCGCGACCACGAGGAGCTGCGCTTCGAGCAGCTGATGGACCTGTGCGGGGTGGACTATTCCGCCTACGGCGACCGGCCGCGCTCCGGGCCGCGCTTCGCCGTGGTCGCGCACCTGCTGTCGATCACGCACAACTGGCGGCTCAGGCTGCGCACGTTCTGCGCCGACGACGAGATGCCGCTGGTCGCTTCGCTCTCCGAGATCTGGCCGAGCGCCAACTGGTACGAGCGCGAGGCGTTCGACCTCTTCGGCATCATGTTCGAGGGCCATCCGGACCTGCGGCGCATCCTGACGGACTACGGCTTCGTCGGGCATCCATTCCGCAAGGACTTCCCGATCTCGGGGTATGTCGAAATGCGCTACGACCCGGAGCAGAAGCGTGTCATCTACCAGCCGGTGACCATCGAGCCGCGCGAGGTCACGCCGCGCGTGGTGCGCGAGGCGCACTACGGCGAGGAGAGGGACTAGGCGGTGCCGGAAATCCGCAACTACACGTTGAACTTCGGTCCGCAGCATCCGGCGGCGCACGGCGTGCTGCGCCTCGTGCTGGAGCTGGACGGGGAGGTGATCCAGCGCGCCGACCCGCACATCGGCCTGCTGCACCGCGCCACCGAGAAGCTCGCCGAGACGCGCACCTACCTGCAGAACCTGCCGTACCTGGACCGGCTCGACTACGTCTCGATGATGTGCAACGAGCACGCCTACGTGCTGGCGGTCGAGAAGCTGCTCGGCATCGAGGTGCCGCTGCGCGCGCAGTATATCCGCGTCATGTTCGACGAGATCACGCGCATCCTGAACCACCTGCTGTTCCTCGGCACGCAGGGGCTCGACCTGGGCGCGATGACGGTCTTCCTGTACTGCTTCCGCGAGCGCGAGGACCTGCTCGACTGCTACGAGGCGGTGTCGGGCGCGCGCATGCACGCCGCCTACTATCGCCCCGGCGGCGTGTACCGCGACCTGCCGGACGCAATGCCGCAATACCGGGCGCAGCATTCGCGCAGCGCGCGCGCGCTGGCGGAGATGAACGAGGCGCGCCGCGGCAGCCTGCTCGACTTCATCGAGGATTTCACCGACCGCTTCCCGCGCTGCGTCGACGACTACGAAACGCTGCTCACGGAGAACCGGATCTGGAAGCAGCGCACCGTCGGCATCGGCGTCCTGTCGCCGGAGCGCGCGCTGGCGCTCGGCTGCAGCGGCGTCATGCTGAGGGGCTCGGGCATCGCCTGGGACCTGCGCAAGAAGCAGCCCTACGAGGTGTACGACCGCGTCGAGTTCGACGTGCCGCTGGGAAAGAACGGCGACACCTACGACCGCTACCTGGTGCGCATCGAGGAGATGCGCCAGTCCAACCGTATCGTCCGCCAGTGCGTGGACTGGCTGCGCGCCAACCCGGGGCCGGTGATGACCGACAACCACAAGATCGCGCCCCCGACCCGGCTGCAGATGAAGGAGAACATGGAGGAGCTGATCCACCACTTCAAGCTCTTCACCGAGGGCATGCACGTGCCGGAGGGCGAGGCCTACGCCGCGGTCGAGCATCCCAAGGGCGAGTTCGGCGTGTACCTGGTGTCGGACGGCGCCAACAAGCCCTACCGCATGAAGCTGCGGCCGGCGTCGTTCGTGCACCTGTCGACCATGAGCGAGCTCTCGAAGGGGCACATGATCGCCGACGCGGTCACCATCATCGGCACGCTGGACATCGTGTTCGGGGACGTGGACCGGTGAGCGCGTCGGGCCTGGAGTTCTGATGCTGTCGGCCGGCGTGCTGCAGAAGATCGACCGCGAGGTCGCCAAGTATCCGCCCGAGCACAAGCGCTCGGCGGTGATGGCGGCGCTGATCGTGGCGCAGGACGAGCTGGGCTGGCTGTCGACCGAGACCATGGACTACGTCGCCGGCTATCTCGGCATGGCACCGGTGGCGGTGTACGAGGTGGCGAGCTTCTACACCATGTACAACCTGAAGCCCTGCGGCAAGTACAAGCTCACCATCTGCACCAACCTGCCCTGCGGGCTGCAGGGGTCGCTCGACGCGGCGGACCACCTCAAGCGGCGGTTGGGCGTCGAGTTCGACGAGCTCACCCCGGACGGCCGCTTCATGGTGAAGGAAGGCGAGTGCATGGGGGCCTGCGCCATGGCGCCGGTGATCCTGGTCAACAACAAGAAGATGCACGACTACATGACGCAGGAAAAGATCGACGCGCTGCTCAAGGACCTGAAATGAGCCTGCTCGACTACGGGCCGGATGCGATCCTGATGGCCGGACTCGATGGCCGCAATTGGCGCCTCAAGGACTACGAGGCGCGCGAGGGCTACGCCGCCCTCAAGAGGATATTGAGCGGGAAGGTCAAGCCGGAGGACCTGATCGCGGATATCAAGAAGTCCAGCCTGCGCGGCCGCGGCGGCGCGGGCTTCCCTACCGGGCTCAAGTGGTCGTTCATGCCGCGGCAGTTTCCCGGCGCGAAGTACCTGGTGTGCAACTCGGACGAGGGCGAGCCGGGCACCTGCAAGGACCGCGACCTGCTGCGCTATAACCCGCACGCGGTGATCGAGGGCATGGTGATCGGCGCCTATGCCATGGGCGCGACCGCGGGCTACAACTACATCCACGGCGAGATCTGGGAGATCTACGAGCAGTTCGAGCAGGCGCTGCAGGAGGCGCGGGCGGCGGGCTACGTCGGGCGGAACATCCTCGGCTCGGACTTTTCCTTCGAGCTGCACGCGCACGCCGGCTACGGGGCCTACATCTGCGGCGAGGAGACCGCGCTGCTCGACTCCCTCG
>DATJXO010000014.1:0-26233 GCA_035500055.1 Burkholderiales bacterium
CGCCGGATGGCGTTGCGGAAGTGCTCGGCCACCGTCTCGCGCGTGTCCTCCACCGTGGTCGGACGGAACACCGCGTCGAAGATCACCCGCACCGGGTTCGAGAACCCCGTCGCCGTGTACGTCATCTCCGGCAGCAGCCGCCGCACGCCTCCATCCCAGCGCTCGCGCCGCTCGAGCCGCCGCCGGCGCGTGGGCCAGCGAACCACGAGGTAGGTCAGGGCCAGCAGACCCGCCAGCACCGCCAGCATGTACGTGGTGGACATCGCGAACACCACCGGATTCGCCTCCCCGCCCCGGTGCAGCACCACCAGCCCGCGCCCGGGGAGCAGCCCCTCGCCCACCTGCGCGCCCAGGTCGTGGAACTCCGCGGCAAATGCAGCCGGCAGCGCCCCGTGGCCCGCCGCCCCCGCGAAGAACGGCGGCACCAGCGCTTCGCTGCCGCTCGCCTGCGCAAGCTGCGCTGTCGCCGGGTCGAGCAGCGAGAACACGTACGCCGGCAACACGCCGGCCCCCAGGCAAAGCAGCGCAAGGATCGCCATTGCGGCGAGCGTAGCCCGGCCCGGCTCGGCGACGCGCTGCTCCTCGTCGAGCCTGCGCATGCCGAGGAAGCTCATTGCGAACACCTTGACGAAGCAGGTCACCGCGAGCGCCGCGGTGAGGGCGAGCGCGGCACCGGCCAGGGCGAACACGATCTTCGCGCCGACGGACGAGAGCTCGGCCGCGCGCAGCATCGCCTGCATCGTGAGCCATTCGCTGACGAAGCCGTTGAACGGCGGCAGCCCCGCGATCGCAAGGGTTCCGACGAGAAAGGCCGCTGCGGCAAGCGGCATCGCGCGAATCAGGCCGCCGAGCCTGTCCATGTCGCGCGTACCGGTCTGCGTCTCGACCGCGCCGACGCCGACGAAGAGAAGCGTCTTGTAGAGCGAGTGATTGGCGAGGTGGTAGAGGGCGGCGGTAAACGCGATGCCTGCGATCACCGGATGCTGCCCGGCGTGGAACACCATTCCGGCCCCGGTGCCCGCCACGACAATACCGACGTTCTCGATCGAGCTGTGCGCGAGCATCGCCTTCAAGTCGTTGTCGGTGGTCGCGTACAGGATGCCGATCAGCGCCGAGGCGCTGCCGAAGATCAGCGCGACGAGGCCGATCGTTGCATCCGCCGCCGGCAGCAGGTCCGCATTCACACGCAGGATCCCGTACAGACCCAGATTCAGCGTCGCACCCGCGAGCACCGGCGCGAACGCGCGCGGCGCTGCGGCGTAGGCACGCTGCAGCCAGGAATTCACCGGCACGAGCCCCGCCTTGACGCCGAAGCCGAAGAACGCGAGCAGGAACACCGCCCAGCGCAGCCCGGGGCCCAGGCCGGCGCCCGCGGACCTGAGCGCGTCGAAGTCCATCGAGCTCGCACCGATGGCGAGCACGAGGAAGCCCAAGGCCGCGGCGAGCGTTCCGCCTTCGCCCATCGCGAGCAGCAGGTACGCGGACTCGTTCCGTTCGGCGGCAGATCCGCTGCGACCGCTGAGCACGAGCAGGTAACACAGAACCGACATGACTTCCCAGGCAAGGAGGAAAGACACGGCGTCGCCGGCCACGAGAACCAGCAAGATCGAGACGTAGAGCGACAACATCATGACGGTGAAGGCGCGCTCGCGGCCGCGCAGGGCACCCGTCCGCAGCTCGCCGCTCGCGTAGATCGATGCCGGGAAGAGCACCAGCCCCGTCACCAGCACGAATACGGCCGAGAGCGAGTCGAGCCGCAGCGTCAACGTGGTCAAGCCGTCCAGGTGCCACAGAACCACCTGGAACGCGCCGCCCGTGCACAAGGCGCCGATGCCGACGGCGGCTGCGGCGGCGGCCGCGATGCAGCCGAACGTGCCGAGCAAGGCACCTTGCCGCTGCGGGGCCAACACCAGGGAAGCGACGACGCCAGCACCGCACGCGGCGAAGCAGATGTAGAGCAGCGCGAGGCCTGCAGTCATCGGGTCGTCCCCGGCAGGGCCGACAGGAGCGCGGCCGGCGGCTTGCGACCGACCGCGACAAGCAGGCCATGCAGGATCGCGAGCGGCGGCGGCGGGTTGCCCGGGACCTCGACGTCGACCGGCAGCAGCTCCCCTACGCCGTGCGCGCAGACGAAGCTCTCCGCGAATACCCCGCCCGAGAGCGCGCAAGCTCCCGCCGCGACCACCCGTTTGGGGGTCGGCATGGCATCGTAGACCTTCCTCAGCGCAACGCGCATGTGATCGGTCCCCGGTCCAACGACCAGCAACACGTCGGCATGGCGCGGCGTCGGGGTGATGAAGAAGCCGAGGCGATGCATGTTGTAGTACGGATTGTTGAGTTGCCGCACTTCGTTCAAGCATGCCCCGCAGTCGCCCGCGTCGACGACCACGATGTGGATCGAGCGCCGGAACGGGCCGTCGAGCGGCTCCCCGTCCCTGGGGCGGGCCGCGGCGGCCCGCCCCGCCCACTCGTACCCAGCGTGCCAGGCGAGCGGCCGCTGCACCCCGCGAACGCAGCGAAAGCAGTGCACGCAGCGGCGATAGTCGACCGCCACTCCGCCTCCCGCCTGCGCGAGCGCACGCGTCGGGCAGCGCGCCACCATGTCCGCAGCGTCCCGCTCGAGCATCGTGGCCGCCGGCAGGCCCGGCGTCACTCCGGCCGCGCGTTCCTCTGCCGATGGGTACTGCGTGCTTCGGATTCCCGTTCGTATGCCCTTGATGACCCACTGGCTCATTTGGCAGGGTCCTCAGCGATCGTTCTCGGCCGCCGAGAGGTCGAAGGTCGAGAGGATGATGGGAAAGTCCTGGAACGCGAATTTCTCGGCGCCAAGATGAAAGCTGTGCCAGTTCGCGAAAGACGGCGTGACGGCGCGGTAGCGCGAGACCCGGCCGCGCTCGTCGAGGCGCACCCAGTGGAAGGTTGCGCCACGCGGCGCTTCCACCCAGCCGAGCGCGGCGCCCGCCGCAGGCGACACCGGCCGATGCACCTCGCCTTCTTGCAATGCAGAGACTGCCTGTCCGATGATGCGCGCCGACTGGCGCGCTTCGGCGAAAAGTACGCGCAGCCGCGCGTAGCCGTCCCCCTCCTGCTCGACCGGCACGTCGAAATCGAACGCCTCGTAGCCGAGGTACGGCTGGGCGCGACGCAAGTCGCGCGCGAGACCCGAAGCACGCGCCACCGGACCAACCAGGCTGTAGGCCTTGGCGGTGCGCGGCCAGATCGCGCCCACCTCCTCGAGCCGGTCGAGGAAGCTGCTCGAGACGGTGAGCCGGCGCTCCAGCTCGTCGAGCTTCGCGACCGCGGCCTGCGCGCCCTGCAGCGCGCGCGCGCAGGCGCCCGTCGGCAGGTCGGCGGCGAGCCCGCCCGGCGCGAGCAGGCCAAAGAGGTAGCGGTGGCCCGCCAACTCGCCGGACACGCGCAGCAGCTCTTCCTCGATCAGCCCGGCCTGGCTGTTGGCGACGACCAGAGCGGTCGACTCGCAGATCTCCTGGATCGCGCCGGCGTGCTGGCGCAGGCGCTCGAGCTCCGCGAGCAACACGCGCAGCAATCGCGCACGCGCCGGAACATCGGTTCCGCAAATCGCCTCGACGGCCCGGCAGAAGGCAAGACCGTGGGCGAACGCCGTCGTGGCGGCGAAGCGCTCGGCGAGCAGCAACGCGTCCTGGGCCTCCTTGCCCTCGGCAAGCTTCTCGACCGCGCGCCATTTGAAGAACAGCCGCGTCCAGGAGCGGATCACATCCTCCCCCACCGTCTCGAGCTGGAAGTGCACGGATTCCGTGACGCCGGAGAACTTCGGTCCGATCGGCAGGATGAACGCGCCCGACTCCTTGACCGCGCGGCGAGGCCGCCAATCGGCGACGGGACGACGGTCGCGCATCGCCGCAGCCGCATCGAAGCCGCGCCGCATCGGCTGGACGCCTTCCTGCCAGGCATCGTCGTGCAGGACGAAGTCGCCGAGCCGCGGATGGCCGTCGAAATGCACGCCGTACAGGTCCTCGGCCTCGCGCTCGTGCCAGTCGGCGGCGAAGATGCGGGCCTGAACCGCGATGCTGGGGAACACTGTCTCCGCGAGCGGGGCTGCCGCCACAACGTGAACCCACCGTGCATCCTGCTCCGCGCCGTAGAACACATAGCGCAGCGACCATTCGCTCGCGCCCTCCTCGACAATCAGGCCGGCGAAGGCAAAGCCCCACTCGTGGAACAGCCGCCCGCACAGCTGCGCCAGCGTCGCACGTCCGCAGGTCACCTCATTGACCCCGCGTGCGGTGTCGAGTCGGCAGCGCGCCTGTTCCCCCCAGGCTGCCTCGATCAGTTCCTTCAGTCGGGAGTGGTCCACGATTGCATCACCTCGCGAGCGCCGCGGCGGCATGCTGCATCAGCGCGTGCAGCGGCGCCGGAATGTATACGCCGAGCACCACCACCGGGACCGCGCCCAGCACCAGCGCGAGCGCACAGCTGAACGGCAGGCGCGAGCTCGCAGCCCCGCCGCCCGGAGCCGTGCCGGGCTGATCGGAGTCGGGAGCGCCGAACACCATCCTATTCACGTGAACCATCACGCCGAAGAACGCGATCACGATGAAGATCGCGAGCAGTCCGGTCGCAACGTATTGCCCGGTGGCAAGGCCCGCCTTCAGGATCGTGAACTCGCTCAGGAAGATTGCGAGCGGCGGCGCGCCGGTGATCCCGAGCCCGCCCAGCACGAGCGCAGCGCCGGCAGCCGGCGCACGGCCGATCAGACCGCGCACCGCGGCGATCTCGCGGGTCCCTGTCGAGAGCAGCACCGCCCCGGCGGCGAAGAAGCAGAAGGACTTCGTCACCGCATGGCTTACGATCTGCTGCATCGCGCCGTAGTGCGCGGATGCGCCGAGCCCGACTGCGGTGAGCATCACGCCCATGTGCTCCACGGTGGAGAACGCGAACAGCCGCTTGTAGTCGTGCACCTGCAGCAGTAGGAACGCCGCAGTACCGACCGAAATCAGCCCGAGGACCACCGCCCAGGTCTCGGCGTGAGCACCAGGCACCGATTGCATGATGGGGAAGAATCGCAGGATTACGTACAGGATCGAGGTCGTTTCGATTCCCGAGAGCAGCGCGCACACCGGCGAAGGTGCCTGGCTGTGGGCATCGGGCAGCCACGTGTGCATCGGAACGAGACCCACCTTCGTTCCCAGACCGATCAACACCAGCAGGAAGGCCGTTTGCATGAGGAGCGGCGGCATCCGGGGCGCCGCCGCAGCAAGGCCCGCCCACGTGTAGCTGCCGCCGCCCGTCGCATGCATCGCCGCGAAGAGAACCAGGAACCCGAACAGCGCGAACCCGGCGCCCATGAGCGACAGGATGACGTATTTCCAGGCCGCCTCGAGCGCCTCGCGGGTGTTCCCGAAGGAAACCAGCAGCGCCGAGGCGAGCGTGGTCAACTCGACCACGATCCAGACGAGCGTCGGCTCGGCAATGAGCGGAATCGCCAGCATCGAAAAGACGAACAGGTTGTAATTCGCGTGGTACAGCCGCAGCTTGACCGGCACCAGTTCCTCGTGCGCCAGGTAGCCGATCGAATAGATCGCCGCCGTGGTGGCGACGAGCGCGATCAGCAGCAGGATCAGTGCGCTCAGCCCGTCCACGGCGACCCAGTTCGCCCAGGCGGGACCGAGGCGGTCCGTGACCGAGCCGCCCGCCGCGACGACCCATGCGATGCGCCCGGCGAAGGCGAGGACGATCAGGCACGACGCGACCGTGATCGCCGGAACCCAGGTGCGCGGCGTGCGAATCCCTACGAGCAGCGCCGCCACGAGCGGCGGAACGAGAATCCAGACGACGTTCACCGGCCCGCTCCGGGCACCGCATGCCCCCCGCCTTCCTTCAGGCTCGCCAGGTCGCCGACGGCGGTCGTGCCGACCTGCTTCGCCACCGCGCGCACCAATACGCCCACGATGAACACGATGATGAGACCGTCGGTGGCGATCGCCAGCTCGACCAGCATAGACAGGTCGTGCGCCAGCAGGATGCCGGCGAGGAAGGCGCCGTTCTCCATCGCGAGCAGGCCGATCAGCAGCGGCAGCGCCTCGCGCCTCACCGTCAGAGTGAACGCACCGAGCAGCAGTCCCGCGATTCCGATCGACACGTTGGGCCCGCGGTATTCCGGGCCGACCGCATTCGCGAGCGGAACTCCGAGGAAATAGGCGCCGATCGAGAGCGCCAGCGCAATGAGGAGCGTGGTAGGGATATTCAGCACCTGGTCGACCTCGCGGCGCGTATAGAGGCCGGCGGGAGCCACCTTGCGCAGCAGCCACGGCACGACGATCGGCTTGGTAATCAGGTTGACGAGCGCGACGCCGAAGAGGTGCCCGGAATCGAAGCGCAGCCCGAGCAGCGCAGCCGACGCCGCGAGCAGCAGCGACTGGAGAATGAACAGCATAAGGCAGCCGCGTGCCTGGCGCATCGCCACGATGCCGAAGCTCGCCAGCAGGAACAGGCCCGCGGCGAGCGCGTTGAGGTTCTCCACCAGCTGCCGAGTCGATTCGCTCATAACGGTCAGCCGATGAACACCTGCGCGATCATCGCGGCCACCGAGGTGATGAAGGCTGCGCCGAGAAACTCCGAGATGCGGAAGAGCCGCAGCTTGGCGAAGGACGATTCGATCACCACCAGCACCAGCACCATTCCGAAGATCTTGAGCAGCACGAGGGGGATGGCGAGCAGCACCGCGCCGAGGGTGTGCCCGGAGGCCAGGCCCCAGGGCGTAACCAGGACATTGAGAAAGATGCAGAGCAAGACGAAGAACTTCATCTGGCCGCCCCACTTCATCAGGGCGAAGCCCCGACCCGAGTACTCGAGCGACTTAGACTCGTCGATCATCGCCAGTTCGAAGTGCCCCGTAGGGCTGTCCACCGGGATGCGCCCGCCCTCGGCGAGGATCAGCATGAGGAACGCCAGCACGAGCAGCACGTGCGAGGGGGCGAAGAAGTTGGCGATCGGCGTCACCCACTTCTGCTGCACGATGTACGGGATCGTCGAGCCGGCCACGAACGAGACGGTGAAGAACACGATCATGAATACAGGCTCGGCGAGGAACCCGACCATCCGCGTGCGGCTGGCCCCGATCGCGCCGTACGGATTGGCGGTATCGATCGCTGCGAGTGTGGCGAAGAAACCCGCGAGCGCAAGCACGAAGCCTCCCCCAAGCATGTCGCCCATGAAGGCGAAGAAGAGCGGGTAGCTCGTCAACACCGGGATCAGGAGCGCGACGAAGATCGGAGCGACGAACACGAGATACGGCGTGAAGCGGAAGATCCAGGAGCTGTCCTCGGAAACGATCTCGTCCTTGTGGAAGAGCTTCCACAGGTCGCGATAGGGCTGGAGGATGCTCGGCCCGCGCTTGGACTGGATCATTTCTTTCAGGCGCGTGGTGACGCCGGAAACAAGCGGCGCGAAGCCCAAGACGACCAGTACCTGTACTAGGTTGAATATGATGCGGTCAGTCACGTGCGTCCGTCTCGCCTCCGACACTCCCTGTTCGCGCGCGCCACGCCGGAAGAGGGCATAAAAAAAGCCTACGAGCCCCGCCTGTCAGGCGAGTCGCGTAGGCATCATTAGCCCTTCGGCGGTTCTTGTTGCGGAGAATGCCATCTCCGTATTACGTCGCGTTTAGTCTATCAGAAAAGCATTTTCGTCAACCATCGCCGTTTAGAGAGCCGAACTCCCCCAGCGCCATGGAATAGAAGATATGGATTCTCTCGCGCTTCACGAGATCGAGCAGCCGCTGCGCCTCGTCCTTCGTGACGATGAACTCAACCTTGATCGTCAGGTCGCCCGCCAGCTCGAAGAAATGCTGCTCGTGCAGCACGCCGTGCCGCCCGTAGCCGGCAATCGCGCGGAACGCCGAACCGCCGTGGATGCCCATCTCTCTCGCCTGCTCCAGCAGCCACTCGTAGAGCAGGATGTGATGATGCTTGCGATTCTCGTGCACGTAGAAGTGAAGGTAGGCGCCATTCGCTTTCATGCGTGTCCCTTTGCCAGCAACCGGATCAGGAAGATGCCGAGAAGGGTGGCACCAAGCGAGCCGAAGAGGTGCACTGAGATGTGGACCGCGAGCCAGCCGATTTGCTCGCGCTGGATCAGCGTGGTCGCTTCCGCCGAGAACGTGGAGAAGGTCGTGAGCGCACCGAGAAAACCTGTCATGAACATCAGGCGCACCGCCGGCGGCAATGCGTCGAATTGAGCAACTAGGCCCATGGCCAGGCCCATTAGCAGCGCTCCGGTCAAATTGGCGACCAGCGTACCGAGCGGAAGCGTCGGGAACACGGGGTTCAGCATCATGCCGAGCCACCAGCGCGTCCAGGCGCCGAGCACCGCCCCAACGCCCACTGCGCAAAATCCTATAAACGTCACTGTCCGGCCTCCGAGGTGATGGTTACGCGCGCATGGACACTTCGGAGGAAGACGCAGAAAAACGCCCACACCCGCCTTGCCCGGCGCGTCTCGTAGGCATCGTCAGCCTTGCGGCGGTTCTCTGGCTACGGCAGGAATGCCATCTGCCGACGAAGCGATCATAGCATGCGGACAGTGGTTCGCAATCGGGCGCACGCTGTAGACTCGCGGCGACGGTCCGTCCATGGCCATCGATGATTGGCGCCGCACCTCGTTCGACGACTCCGCGCAAGCGGCGTTGCCGCCGCTGGATTTCTGCCTACCGAACCTCCTCGCCGGCTCCGTGGGGACGGTTGCAGCGGAGCCCGGCATCGGCAAAACCTCGCTGCTGATGCAGCTCGGCGCTGCGGTCGCGGCCGGAGTGCCCGTCGCGGGCGGCGCCTTCCCGGCTCCGGCAAGCACCGGCAAGGTTGTCTTCCTCGCCGCCGAAGATCCCCCGCTGATGCTCGACCGCCGGGCGCACTTTCTGGCGAAGAGCCTCGATACAGCCGGCGGCGGCGTCCGCGAGGTCCTGGAGCGGAATTTCGCGCTCTATAGCGTGGTCGGCCACGCGCCGATGCTGGTGCACGAGCGCGGCGTGAGCCGGGGCGCCTGGGACGAGCTGAGCCGAGCAGCGGCGGGCGCGCGACTCGTGATCCTCGATCCGCTGCGCGCTTTCCACTGGTGCGAGGACAGCGACTACAGGAACCTGACGCTTCTGTATCGGATCCTCATGGACATCGCCGCCGCCCGCGGGTGCACGATTCTCTTCTCGCATCACCTCGTCGGGCCGTCGTACGCGCTACGCGGCGAGGCTCGCGACTCGGCGCATGGCCTCGACGCGTTCATCAACCCGACGCGCTGGGTGCTGAACATGCTGCCGATGTCGGAGGAAGAAGCACGCGCGCACTCGGTCGAGCGCGCGACGATGCGGCAGTACGTGCGGGTGACAGTTCCGAAGTCGAACTACGGCCCGCCGCTCGCGTCGGTGTGGCTGCGGCGCTCGATCGAGTTCGAGGGGATGTTCGAGCGCGCCGATCTCCCCGGCGCGACCCCGGCCCGCTAGACGCGCCAGCGCTCCGCGGCGTGGTCGTCGGCCGATTTCGCCTCGACCCAGCGCGCGCCGTCCCCGCCCTGCTCCTTCTTCCAGAACGGCGCCTGCGTCTTGAGGTAGTCCATGATGAACTCGCAGGCCGCGAAGGCGTCGCCGCGATGCGCGCTCGCGATCGCGACGAGTACGATGCGGTCGTTGGGCTGCAGCGCGCCGTAGCGGTGGATGACGACGCCATCGAGGACCTTCCAGCGCGAGCAGGCCTCCTCGACGATCTTGGCGATCGCCTTTTCGGTCATCCCGGGATAGTGCTCGAGCGTCATCGGCACCTCGCGCACCAGCCCGACGAAGCTCGCCACGGCGCCGGCGCTCTTGTCCTTGGAGATATTCCGAAGCTCGGAGCCGGGCTCGAAGTCCTCCCGCTGCACGGAAATCTTCATCCGCCGGTCACCGGAGGAAAGAACGCCACCTCGTCGCCCGCCTTGATCGCCGCGGAATCCGGCGCCATGTCCTGGTTCACCGCGCTCCTGAGCAGCCGCCCGCCACCGAGCGCCTCGGCCCAGGCGCCGCCGCGCGCCTGCAGGTGGCCGCGCAGGCCGGCAACGGTCGAGACGCCGGCAGGCAGCTCGAGGTCCTCGGAGTCCCTGCCGACCTTCTCCCGGATGCTCGCAAAATAGAGAACTTTCAGTTTCACCGGTACAGCTCCGAATACGGCAGGAAGCGGACGCGCTCGCCGCGGCGGATCGGGCGTCCCGCCGGGTTGTCGATCAGGCCGTCGGCCCACGCGGTCGAGGTAAGCACCGCCGAGTCCTGCGTCGGGTAGAGCTCGAGCCCGCCCTGCGCGTTCCATTTTACGCGCAGGAACTCACGACGCGCGTCCGGCTTCGGCCAGTCGAAGTCGGCGCGCGCCTCGATCGCGCGGGGCTCGGTCGTCGCGACGCCCTGCGTCTTCAGGAGGAAGGGGCGAACGAAGACGAGAAAGGTGACGAAGCTGGACACGGGATTTCCCGGCAGCCCTATGAAGAACGAGCCCAGAACCCTGCCGAACGCCAGCGGCCTTCCGGGCTTCATGGCGATGCGCCACATGAGGAGCGAGCCCTCGGCCTCCACCGCGGGCTTCACATAGTCGGCCTCACCCACCGAGACGCCGCCCGAGGTGACGATGACGTCGCACTCCGCCGCGGCGCGGCGCAGCACCTCGCGCGTCGCCTCGAGCGAGTCCGGGACGATGCCGTAGTCGCGCACCACGCAGTCGAAGGCCGCCGCGAGGCCGTTCAGCGTAAAGCGATTGGAGTTGTAGATCCGCCCAGGGGCGAGCGGCTCGCCCGGCATCACCAGCTCGTCGCCGGTGAAGAACAGGCCCAGCTTCAGCTTGCGGTGGACCGGCAGGCTCTTGATGCCCACCGAGGCCGCGAGGCCCGTATCCTGCGGCTGCAGCCGCGTGCCCGCCGCGAGCACCTGCGCGCCGCGCGCGATATCGCTCGCCCGGAGCCTGATCCATTCGCCCTTTTGGGGAATTTCCTTGAAAGATACAAGCTCACCCGAAACCGAACACAGTTCCTGCATGACGACAGCGTCGGCCCCAGCGGGAATCGGTGCGCCGGTAAAGATGCGCGCTGCCGTTCCCGCCTCCAGCGGCTTGCCGACCGACCCTGCCGGAATCCGCTGTGCAATTCTCAATTTTGCATTCGAAGAAACATCTGAAACGCGGACTGCGTAGCCGTCCATCGCGCTGTTGTCCAGCGGCGGCACGTCCATGGTCGAGGACTGGTCGCGCGCGAGCACGCGGCCCGTCGCCTGCAGCGTCGGGACCTCCTCGATCTCCGCGACCGGCCTCGCCTCCGCGAGCAGCCTCGCGAGCGCGTCGTCCACCGACAGCAACCCCTGGCTCATGCGAGCTTCAGGTGGCCGACGACGAAATCGGCGATCGCGGCATGCGCGTTCAGGTCCAGCAGCGGCAGCTTCGTCTCGACCTTCGCGTCGCTCGCCACCGCGACGATGTGCGGGTCGTTCGGGTGCAGCAGCGGCTCGCCAGTGACGGCGCGCCAGACCTCGAGCTTGGGGATCGGCGCGAACTTGAAGCCCTCGACGATCAGCAGGTCGCAGGGCGACAGGCGCCTCGCCTGCTCCTCGAACGCGGGCTCCTGCGCGCCGCGCAGCTCGTGCATCAGCACCCAGCGCCGCGACGAGGTCACCAGTACCTCGGTCGCGCCGGCGTGGCGGTGGCGGTATGAGTCCTTGCCCGCCTGATCGACGTCGAAGGAATGGTGCGCGTGCTTGATGAGCGACACGCACAGGCCGCGCTTCACGAACAGCGGGATCAGCTTCTCGATCAGCGTCGTCTTGCCGCTGCCCGACCAGCCCGCGAAACCGAAGGTCTTCATCGAATTGCGGAATTTACCGCAATCCTAGGCGGTCGCTCCCCCGCAGGAGCTGCCCGAGCCGGCGGTGCAGCCTAGGCAGTGGCCGTCGAAGCGGATGCGGCGCTTCAGGAGCTTTTCGAGGTCGAAGTCGTAGATCGTCAGGCGGCGGCCGCTCGCGTCGGCCGCGTCCATCTCCAGCATCTGGTTGAAGTCGCAGTCGTAGATGCGCCCGTCGTAGCCGACGCTGACGAGGCTGCGGCACATCACGCCCTCGGCCGCCTGCGGGTTGAACGCGGCGAGCAGCTTCTCCATGTACGCCTCGTACTGGCCGGTCTTGTCGAGGTGCAGCCGGAAGCGATTGATCGGCATGTTGGTGATGGTGTACAGGCTGTTGAACACCAGCCCGAACTTCGCCTTCAGCTCGCGCTTGTAGTCCGCCTCCAGGCTCGCTTGCGGCGGCGGCAGATAGGGGCCTACCGGGTTGTAGACCAGGTTGAGGGCCAGCCCGCTGCCCTCGACGCCGTAGCCCTGCGCATTCAGCCGGCGCATCGCCTCGACGCTCTTGCCGAAGACGCCGCCGCCGCGCTGCGAGTCGGTGAAGAACGGCTGGTAGTACGGCAGCGAGGAGATCAGCTCGACCTTGTGGCGGGCGAAGAACTCCGGCAGGTATTCCTTGCTCTGCTTCGTCACCGGATGTCCGTCCAGCTGCACCGTGAGGTTGTGCCGCACCATGACGTGCCGGGCGAGGCCGCTGGCGCGCTCGACGAAGCCGTCGAATCCGGGATGCAGCTCCGGCGCCCCGCCCGTGATGTCGAGCTTCGAGATCGCGGGGTGCCGCGCCAGGATCTCGAGGCACTTTGCGAGCCCCGCGGCCGACATCATCTCGGTGCGCGAGGGCGAGGCGTCCACGTGGCAGTGGCGGCAAACCTGGTTGCACAGCCTGGTGATGTTCACCTGCAACGTGTCGATCGACAGCGGCGGCAGCTCGATGCCGCGCCGGCGCAACTGCGCCCCGAAGTCGTACTTCGGGGGCGCGCTGCGCGCCACCAGGGGGATGACCGCGCTCACAGGACGAGCTTCTCCAGGCGGTTCTGCATCTGCACCGAGTGCACCAGCGTGATGCCGGCCATCATGGCCGCGGCGACGTGCACCGCTTCCATCATCTGCTCGGGGTTGGCGCCGCTCTCCAGGCACTGCGTGGTATAGGCGTCGATGCAGTACGGGCATTTCTGCGCGTGCGACACGGCAAGCGCGATCAGCGCCTTCTCGCGCTTCGAGAGCGCGCCGTCGGTTCCGGTCGCGTGGCCGTAGTACCTGAAGAAATCGTCAGCCAGCGCCTTGCCGTGCCGTCCGATCTCGCCGAACTTGCCCAGATCCTCGGATTCATAGTAGCTGCCCATGCGCGCCTCGCTCGATCAATGGTCGATGCAGAAGCGCCAACATTACAGCATCGCGCCCATTCCTCCGGTTTCACCGCTCGGTAGCGGCCAGCGCTACCTCACCGTCCGCCAGATGCAGCCTGGCGAAGCCTTCCAGCGCGATCACCTCCGCATCGTGGCACGCGACGACCACCGTGCGGCGCTCGTCGCGCAGCCGCTCGAGCAGCGCGAGCGTGCGGCGGCGCCCGTCCTCGTCCAGGTTCGCGGTCGGCTCGTCGAGCAGCAGCAGCTCGGGCTCGAGCGCGCGCGCGCGCGCCAGCGCCACGCGCTGCTTCTCGCCTCCCGAGAGCTTCGCCGGCGGCGCGGCGCGCAGCGCCTCCATGCCCGCCCAGGCGATCGCCTCTGCCACGCGGCGCGCGCGCTCGGCGGCCGGCACGCCGCGGCAGCGCAGGCCGTACTCCAGGTTGTGCCGCAAGCTGGTTTGGAAGAGGTACGGGTGCTGGTGCACGTAGACGACTTCGCGCCGCAGCCGCTCCGGATACGGCATCAGCGCCAGCGCCTGCTCCCGAAAGCGGAACTCGCCTGCGCGCGCCGGCTCGAGCCCGCTCAGGATGCGCAGCAGGGTCGTCTTGCCGGAGCCGTTGGCGCCGGTGAGCAGGTAGGCGCCGCCCTGCTCGATCTCGAGGCGGTCGATGCGCAGCAGCGCACGGGCGCCGAAGTCCTTCTCCAGCCGGGACACGGCGAGCAGCGCGCTCACCGCAGGCCGCCCTTGCCCTGTAGCGCCGCGAGCGCGATGTTGACGCCCAGCGCGACGCTCATCAGCACCATCCCGAGCGCGACCCCCTGCGCGAAGTCGCCCTTGCTCGTCTCGAGCGCGATCGCGGTAGGGATGTTGCGCGTCAGCCCCTCGATGTTGCCGCCGACCATGATCGCGCAGCCCACCTCGGACACGACGCGGCCGAAGCCGTTGACCACCGCCGCCAGCACGCCGAAGCGCACCTCCCACAGCGTCGTCCAGGCGGCGCGCACGCGCCCCGCCCCCAGGCAGCGGGCCGTCTCGTAGACGCGCGGGTCCGCGCCCTGCACCGCCGACACGGTGAACACCACCAGGATCGGGAGCGCGATCATCATGTAGCCGAAGATGATCGCCGTCGGCGTGAACAGGAGCTCCAGCGCCCCCATGGGCCCGCGGCGCGACAGCAGCAGGTAGATCAGCAGCCCTATGACCACGGTCGGGAACGACAGCAGCGCCTGCACCAGCACGAACAACGCGCGCTGCCCGGGGAAGCGCCGCTTCGCGAGCAGGAAGCCGAGCGCGACCGACGGCGGCGCGATCAGCGCGATCGCGACGACCGACGTCCAGGTCGAGAGCCAGATCGCCTGCAGGAGCCTCGGATCGCCGGCGAAGAGCAGCTCGAACGCGCGGTGCGTGGGCTCCAGCAGGTACATCTACTTCTTGTAGTCGGGGAAGAACAGCTGCTGGCCCTTCGGCTTGTAGGCCGCGATCGCGTCCTGGCCCTCCGGCGAGGTGAGCCACTCGATGAAGTGCATCGCGCCTGTGTAGTTCACGCCCGGGTACTTCTTCGGGTTGACCGCGATCACGCCGTAGGGGTTGAGCAGCTGCTTCGCGCCTTCCACCATGATCTCGAGCCCGGTCTTGTCCTTGTACGTGGCATAGGTCGCGCGATCGGTCAGCGTGTAGCCCTGCTTCTCCGCGGTCAGCGTGAGCGTCTGGCCCATGCCCTGCCCGATGGCGAGGTAGTGCGGCCCCTTGGGATCCATGCCCATGGCCTTCCAGAAGGCGAGCTCCTTCTTGTTGGTGCCCGAGTCGTCGCCGCGCGAGACGAAGATCGCGCCCTTCTCCTTTATCTGCTTCAGCGCCGCGAGCGGGTCCTTCATGCCGCGGATGCCGGCCGGGTCGGACTTCGGGCCCACGATCACGAAGTCGTTGTACATCAGGTCGCGCCGGTTCACGCCGTAGCCCTCGGCGACGAACTTGTCTTCCGCGGGCCTGGCGTGCACCATGATCATGTCGACGTCGCCGTTTTCCCCGAGCTTGATCGCGTTGCCCGTCCCGACCGCCGTGTAGTGCACCTTGCAGCCGCACTTCTTCTCGTACAGCGGCAGCAGGTACTTGAGCAGGCCCGAGTTGTCGGTGCTGGTGGTGGTGGACATCTTGATGGTGAGGTCCTTGCCGGCCAGCGCGGTCAGCGCGACGGCGCAGGCGAGCGCGCCGAGAAGCCAGCGGATACCCTTCGATCCATGCATGAGTCGTCTCCTCGCAGTGGGCGCCGCTTGCCACATATGCTCAACTATACATATTATGCGGGCACGGCAGGGCGGGAAGACTATCGAAAACGACGCTCTGCGGAAACTGGCTTTCGTGTGCATAAATGACCCTGCGCGTCGACTTCGCCATCACCTGGCTCGCTGCCGACAGCCTGAGCCCCGCGCAGGGGGCGCAGCTGATGGCGCTGCTGCGCAAGCTCGCGCGCTCCAGCTCTCTCCGCCAGGCGGCGCGCGACGCGGGCCTGTCCTACCGCTTCGCCTGGGGCCTGCTCACCGCAGTGCAGCGCGATCTCGGCCGGCCGCTGGTCGAGCTGCGTCGCGGGCGCGGCGCCGCGCTGACGGGCGCGGGACGCCGCCTGCTCGCATTGGGCGAGCGCGTCGACTCGAGGCTCCGACCGGTGCTCGAACGGCTCGCCGCGGAGGCCGACGCGGAACTGGGGTTGCTGCGCGGCGAAGCCGCGGCGCGCCTGAGCGTGCATGCCAGCCACGACCTGGCGCTCGCCGAGCTGCGCGCGGTCTGCGCCTCCGGCGGGCTGCGGCTGGAGATTGAGTTCCAGGGCTCCGAAGCCTGCCTCGCCGCCCTCCGGCGGCGGCAGTGCGAGGTCGCGGGCTTTCACTTCGCCGAGCTTCCGGGCGAGGCAGACGGAATGCCCGCGTGGCTGCGCTCCGGCGAGCGCCGCGTGGTGCATTTCGCGGCGCGCGAGCAGGGGTTGATCGTGCGGCGCGGCGCGCGCATCCGGGGCCTGCGCGATCTCGCGCGCAAGGGCGTGCGCTTCATCAACCGCCAGAAGGGCTCGGGCACGCGGCAGCTCACCGACCGCCTGCTGGAGCGCGCCGGGATCGACCCGCGCTCGGTCGAAGGCTACGAGCGCGAGGAGCACACGCACCTCGCGGTCGCGGCGACGATCGCCGCGGGCCATGCCGACGCCGGCTTCGGCATCCGCGCCGCCGCCGCCGAGTACCGGCTCGGCTTCGTGCCGCTCGCGTCCGAGGGCTATTACCTCGCCACCTCGCGCGCCACGTACGAGGGCGCGGCGTTCCGGCAACTGCTGGCGACCCTGCGCGGCACGGAATTCCGTACGCGGGCGCGCAAGCTTCCGGGGTACGACCTGTCGCGCGCAGGCGAGCCGTGGGGCGCGCCCGGATGAGCGATCGCGCGGTCGAGGGCCTGCGGGCAACCGGCTGGGGCGGGGAGCTCGCGGGCGCCTTCGGCGACCTCGGCACCTTCATCCCGTTCGTGCTCGCCTACATCTCGATCGCCAAGATGGACCCGGCGGCGGTGCTGCTGGGCTTCGCCGGCGCCCTGATCGCGACGGGCCTCTTCTATCGCGTGCCGATGCCGGTGCAACCGATGAAGGCCATTGCCGCCACCGCGACTGCGCAGGCGGGGATCGCGGTGCTCGCGCCGTCGGCGATCCAGGTGGCGGCGCTGGTGACCGGCGTCGCCTGGACCGCGCTGGCCGTGACAGGTCTGGCAAAGCGCGTCGCGCAGTGGATGCCGCGCGCCGTAACCTTGGGGCTGATACTGGGGCTGGGCATGGCGCTGATGCTGCAGGGCATCAAGTCGATGTCCACCGCCTGGGCGGTAGCGCTGCCGCTGCTGGTAGCGGCATTCCTGCTGCTCTCGAGCCGGCGCGTCCCGGTCATGTTCCTCCTGCTGGCGGCGGGAATCGGCTACGCGTTCTGGCACGACAGCCAGTTGATCGAGGTCTTCGGGGGCATGCGCGCCGAATTCCGGCTGCCGCAGCCGGCTTTCGGCGACATCAGCCTGCACAGCGCGGCGATCGGCGTGCTGATCCTGGCGCTGCCGCAGATGCCGCTCACGCTCGGCAACGCTTTCGTCGCGACGGTCGAGCAGAGCAATCGCCTGTTCCCGGCGCGCCCGCTGACCGAGCGCCAGGTGGCGGCGAGCACCGGCCTCATCAACCTCTGGGCGGCAGCGGTGGGCGGCGTGCCGATGTGCCACGGCGCCGGCGGTCTTGCCGGGCAGGTGCGCTTCGGCGCCCGCAGCGGGCTCGCGCCCGCGCTCTTCGGCGTGCTGCTGCTGGTCGTCGCCCTGTTCTTCAGCGACTCGGCGGAGATTCTGCTGCGCCTGCTGCCGGCGTCGGTGCTGGGCGTGATCCTGTTCCTCGCCGGCGCGCAGCTCGCGCTCGGCATCTGCGACATGGGCCCGGAGAAGAACGAGCGCTTCGTCGCCGTCGTCACGGCGGCCTTCGCCCTGTGGAACGTGGGGCTCGCCTTCCTCCTCGGCCTGCTGCTGCATCAGGGCCTGCGGCGCGGCGCGGTGAAGCTGTGAAGCTTCTGCGTGGACTGCTCGCCGCGCTCTGCGGGATCTCGGCGGCCGCTCACGCTCAACCACCCGTGGTCTTCGCCGCGGCGAGCCTGAAGAACGCGCTCGACGACGCCGCGTCGGCCTATGCCTCGCGCAGCGGCGTACGGCCGACCCTCTCCTACGCCGCCAGCTCGGCGCTCGCCAAGCAGATCGAGGCCGGCGCGCCGGCGGACATCTTCATCTCCGCCGACCTGGCATGGATGGACTACCTGGACAAGAAGGGCCTGGTGCAGGACGCGACGCGGCACAACCTGCTCGGCAACCGGCTGGTGGCGGTGGCGCCGAAGCAGCAGCCGCAGACGCTCAAGATCGAGCCCGGCTTCGCGCTGGCGAAGGCGCTGGGCGACGGCCGCCTGGCGCTCGCCGAGCCGGACTCGGTGCCGGCCGGGAAGTACGCCAAGGCTGCGCTGCAGAAGCTCGGCGTGTGGAGCCAGGTGGAGAACCGCATCGCGGCCGCGGCCAACGTGCGGGCCGCGCTCGCGCTCGTCGCGCGCAGGGAGGCGCCGCTCGGCGTCGTCTACCAGACCGACGCCGCCGCCGAGCCGGGCGTGATGATCGCGGGGGTGTTCCCGGAGGACACGCACCCGCCCATCGTCTATCCCGCGGCGGCTCTCAAGAGCGCCGGGGCGAGCGCGCTCCCCTTCCTCGAATTTCTCTCGACGCCGGCCGCGAAGGCAATTTTCGAGAAGCACGGCTTCGCCGTACACTGAGCGCGTGTGGAGCCTGACGCCGGCCGAAGTCCAGACCCTCCTCCTCAGCCTAAAAGTCGCGCTCTGCAGCGTCGCGGCCAGCCTTCCGGTCGCGATCGCGATCTCGTGGGTGCTGTCGCGCCTCAGCTTTCCGGGCAAAGGGCTGCTCGATGCGGTGGTGCACCTGCCGCTGGTGCTGCCGCCGGTGGTCGTCGGCTACTTCCTGCTGGTGCTGTTCGGCCGCCACGGGCCGCTCGGGGCGCCCCTGCACGATTATCTCGGGATCACCTTCACCTTCCGCTGGACCGGTGCCGCGCTCGCCAGCGCGGTGATGGGCCTGCCGCTGCTGGTGCGCGCGGTACGGCAATCGCTCGATGCCGTCGACCGGGGCCTCGAGCAGGCGGCGGCGACGCTCGGCGCCTCGCCGGCCTGGGTATTCGCGAGCGTCACCCTGCCGCTCATCCTGCCTGGAATACTCACCGGGATGCTGCTCTCGTTCGCGCGCGGCCTGGGCGAGTTCGGCGCCACGATCACGT
Source organism: Burkholderiales bacterium (assembly GCA_035500055.1). Lineage (GTDB taxonomy): Bacteria > Pseudomonadota > Gammaproteobacteria > Burkholderiales > SG8-39 > RBG-16-66-20. The sequence continues at coordinate 19,046 of DATJXO010000014.1, forward strand.
TCGTCTCCAACATCCCGGGCGAGACGCGGACGCTGCCGCTCGCCATCTTCACCTACACCGAGGTGCCCGGCGGCGACGTCGCGGCGCTGCGCCTGTGCCTCATCTCCGTCGCGCTGTCGCTCGCCGCGCTGATCGCCTCGGAGACGCTCTTGCGGCGCGCGGTGGTGCGCGCTGCCGGCCGCGATGCTTGAGTTCGACGCGCGCTGCCGCCTCGGGAGCTTCGCGCTCGAGGCGGCGTTCCGCAGCGAGGGCAGGGTCACCGCGCTGTTCGGACGCTCGGGCGCGGGCAAGAGCACGGTCCTCAACCTGATCGCCGGCCTGGCGCGGCCGTCCTCCGGGCGCATCGCGATCGACGGGCGCACGCTCTACGACGGCGCGGCGGGGGTCGACCTCGCGCCGCACGCGCGGCGCATCGGCTACGTCTTCCAGGAGGGCCGCCTGCTGCCGCACCTCACGGTGCGGCAGAACCTGCTCTATGGGCGCTTCTTCTCCGGGAATCGCCAGCGCGCCGCCGCCACCTCGCTCGACCAAGCCATCGCCCTGCTCGGCATCGCGCCGCTGCTCGAGCGCCGGCCCGCCGCCCTCTCCGGGGGCGAGCGCCAGCGCGTCGCCATCGGCCGCGCGCTGCTGGCGCAGCCGTCGCTGCTGCTGCTCGACGAGCCGCTCGCCGCGCTGGACGCGCCGCGCAAGGCGGAGATCCTGTACTACATCGAGCGCCTGCGCGACGAAGTCGGCGTGCCGATCGTCTATGTCAGCCATTCGCTCGACGAGCTGGTGCGGATCGCGGACCGCGTCGTGCTGCTCTCCGAAGGCCGCGTGCTCGCGGCCGGCACGATCCACGAGATGTCGGCGCGCATCGAGCTGCGCCCGTACCTCGGGCGGCACGAAGGCGGCGCGGTGATCGAGGCGCGTGTCGCCGCGCAGGACCTCGAAAGCGGCCTCGCGCGCCTGGAATTCGCCGGCGGCGTGCTGCAGGTGCCGGACGTGGAGGCGCTCGCCGGGGAAAACGTGCGCGTGCGGATCCGCGCGCGCGACGTCTCGATCGCGCTGGAGCCGCCCTCCGGAGTAAGCATCCTGAACGTCCTCCCGGGCACGGTCGCCGAGCTCGGTGCGGCCGACGGCTCGAGCCTCGACGTGCGCATCGACATCGGCGGCTCGCCGGTGATCGCCCGCATCACCCGGCATTCGGCAGCGCGCCTGGCGCTCGCGCCCGGGAAGCGGGTGTTCGCAATGATCAAGGCGGTTTCGCTCGACCGCCGCAGCGTAGGCTACGCGTGAGGCGCGGTCAGCTGCTCGCGCTGGCGCTCTGGATCCCGGCGGTCGCCCCGGCGCAGCCGGTAGCCGTGGCCGACGCGACCGGGCGCGAGATCCGCCTCGCCGCGCCCTCGCAGCACGTCTACGCGGCTGGGCCTCCGGCGAGCGTGCTCGTGTTCGCGATCGCGCCGGACAAGCTCCTCGGCTGGACGCGTGCGTTCCGGCCAGACGAGGCGCAATTCGTCGAGCCCCGCTACGCGGCCCTGCCGGAGCTCGGCCGGCTGACCGGTCGGGGCAACACGGCGAACGTGGAAGTGGTGCTCAAGGCGGGCGCCGACCTGATCGTCGATGTCGGCTCCACCAGGCCGACGCTGGCGTCCCTCGCCGAGCGGGTGCAGGAGCAGACCGGCATTCCCTATGCGTTGTTCGACGGCCGCCTGGAGAGCACGCCGGCGGCGCTGCGCGCGCTCGGCCGCCTGATGGGCGAGGACGCACGGGCCGAGCAGCTCGCCCGGTGGTTCGAGAGCGAGCTGGCCTCGGTCAAGCAACGCGTCGCGCGCGTGCCGGAGGCCGAGCGGCCCTCGGTTTACTACGGGCGCGGTCCGGCAGGACTGCAGACCGGCGGCAAGGGCTCGATCAATGTCGAGGCGCTCGAGCTGCTGGGGGCCCGCAACGTCGCGGCCGAGGCGCCCGCCAACCTCGTCACGGTGAGCTTCGAGCAGGTGATGCTATGGAACCCGGAAGTGATCCTCACCAGCGACCCGAACTTCTGGCAGCTGGCGTGGCGCGATCCGCGCTGGCAGGCCACCCTCGCCGTGCAATCGAGGCGCGTCTATCTTTCGCCGCACCTGCCGTTCGGCTGGTTCGACTTCCCGCCCGGGGCCAACCGCCTGCTCGGCCTGTGGTGGGCCGGGAAGCTGCTATACCCGAAGCAATTCGACGTCGATCTGCGCGGCAAGGTGGTCGAGTTCCACCGCCGCTTCTACCACCGCGTGCCCACGGCGCAGCAGCTGGATGCGCTGCTGGGCGAGCCGGGCGTGCTGCCGCCATGAGCGCGCGCGCCGCGATCTACGCGGCGGCCGTCGCGGCGCTGCTCGTGCTCACCGCGGTCGCCTTCGCCGCGGGCCGCTACCCCGTGTCGCCCGGCGAGCTGCTCGCCGTCGTCTCCGCGAAGCTGACCGGGTCGAGGCAGACCGTGCCGGCGGGCGTGGAGATCGTGGTGCTGCAGGTGCGCGGGCCCCGAGTGCTCGCCGCGCTCCTGATCGGCGCCGCCCTGGCGGCCGCCGGCACCGCCTACCAGGGCATGTTCCGCAATCCGCTGGTATCGCCGGACATCCTCGGCGTCTCGACGGGCGCGGCCCTCGGCGCGGTGCTCGCAATCTTTCTTTCCCAGGACGTGTTCCTGATCCAGGCGTTCGCCTTCGCCGGCGGCCTCGCCGCGGTCGGGCTGGTCTACGGGATCGGCTCGCGGCTGCAGGGCCACGACCCGCTGCTCGCGCTCGTGCTCACGGGCGTGGTGATCGGCACCCTGCTCGGTTCCGGGATCGCGCTCCTCAAGTACCTCGCCGATCCCTACAACCAGCTGCCCGCGATCACCTTCTGGCTGCTCGGCAGCCTCGCCGCGATCGGGCCGAAGGACCTGGCGGTGGCGCTGCCGCTCGTGCTCGCGGGCCTCGCGCCGATGCTGCTGCTGCGATGGCGCGTCAACCTGCTCGCGCTGCCCGACGACGAGGCGCGCGCGCTGGGAGCGGACACCCGGCGCCTGCGCGCGGCCATCGTCGCCGCGGCGACGCTGATGACCGCGGCCTCGGTCGCGGTAAGCGGCATCATCGGCTGGATCGGGCTGCTGGTGCCGCACGCCGCCCGCATGCTGGTCGGACCGGATTTCGGGCGCCTGCTGCCGCTCGCGATGCTGCTCGGCGCCGCCTTCATGCTCGCGGTGGATACGCTCTGCCGCACGATCGCGCCGATCGAGGTGCCGCCGGGCGTGCTGACGGCGCTGATCGGCACTCCGTTCTTCCTCTGGCTGTTCGCGGCAGCGCGACGGAGCTGGTGATGCTGAGGGTTGAGGCGCTCGAATTCGGCTTTCCCGCACGCGCCATCGGCCGCGACGTCAGCTTCGCGCTCGACAGAGGGGAGGTCATGTGCGTCCTCGGGCCTAACGGGGGCGGCAAGACCACGCTGTTTCGCACCCTGCTCGGGCTGCTCGCGCCGCGAGGCGGCGCGGTCGAGCTCGGCGGGCGCCCACTCGCGGCGCTCACCCGCGCCGAGGTCGCGCGCGCCGTGGGCTACGTGCCGCAGGCGCACTCGGGCTACTTCGCATACAGCGTGCGCGAGATGGTGACGATGGGGCGCACCGCGCACCTCGGCGCCTTCTCGGCGCCCGGCCATGCCGATCGCCGGATCGCGGATCGCGCCATCGCCGCGCTCGGCATCGCGGCGCTCGCCGAGCGCCCGATCACCGAGATTTCCGGGGGCGAGCGCCAGCTCTCGCTGGTGGCGCGCGCGCTAGCGCAGGAACCGCGCCTGCTGGTCATGGACGAGCCCACCGCGAGCCTCGACTTCGGCAACCAGTTGCGCGTGCTCGACTGCATCGCGGCGCTGGCGCGCACGGGGATCGCCGTACTATTCTCGACGCATGATCCCGACCATGCCTTCGCTTGCGCGCATCGCGCGCTGCTGCTGGGCGAGGGCCGCGCCCTCGAGCTGGGCGCGCCGCGCGACGTGATCCGCGCCGATACGCTCAAGCGCCTCTACGGCGTCGAGGTTCAGGTCGTGCCCATCGAGGATGGGCGCATGGCCTGCATGCCGCCGATTCGTCGCTGAGCGCCAACCAAGGAGAAGCCAGATGGCCGCATACGTAATCGCCGAAGTCGACGTCGCCGACGCCGGGCTCTACGAGGAATACAAGAAGCTGGTGCCCGCGACGGTGCAGAAATACGGCGGCCGCTTCGCGGTGCGCGGCGGCAAGGTCGAGAGCAAGGAAGGCGGCTGGAAACCCGGCCGCATCGTGGTGCTGGAGTTTCCCTCGATGGACCAGGCGAGGAAGTGGTACCACTCGTCTGAATACGCGCCCGCGCTGGCGATGCGCCTCAAGGCCGCGCGCGCGAGGCTGATCCTGGTGGAAGGCGCCTAGCGGCGCCGCGCTACTTTTTCTTCTTCTCCGCCTTCATCGCCCTGGCCGGCATCGCCGCCGCCTTCGGCTCGGGCGCCATGCCCTTGTTCTTCCTGTAGTTCGCCACCGCCTGGTCCTCGGCCTTGGCGAGCGCCTCGGCGTCGTGCGCCTTCGCCGCCGCGGCCTTGGTCGCTTCGGCCGCCTTCTCGGCGTCCGTCTTCGCCGGCGCCGGCGGCAGCTTGGCATAGGCGCCGGCGCCGAACGCGAGGCCGGCGCTCAGCGCCAGCGCGATTGCAGTCGTCTTCATGGCTTCCCTCCCCGTCCTCAGTGCTGGGTCTGCGGCGCCGCCCCGGACTTGGCCGCGGCCTTGCCGGACTTGACGTCGTTGTACCAGAGCTCGTGGTGTTCCTTGGCCCAGGTCTCGTCGGTGACGCCTTCGCGCATGTTGCGGTAGGCGCCCTCGACGCCGATCGTGCCGACATAGATGTGGCCGAACGCCAGCACGACCATGATGACCGCCGCCACCGCGTGGACGACGTTCGCCTGCTGCATCGTGGTGCGCAGCTGCTCGAAGTTCGGGAACAGCATCACCGCGCCGGAGACGCTCAGGGTGATGCAGAGCACGACCACGCCGAGCCAGAAGTACGCCTTCTCGCCGGCGTTGAAGCGGCCCGCGGGCACGTGCTTGCCCGACCAGAACATGGCGAAGGCCCCCGTGAACCACGCCATGTCGCCCTTTTCAGGAAAGTTATCCTTGATATACACCAGGATCGTGATCACCAGGCTAATGACGAACAGCGGCGCGACGAAGTTGTGCAGGTTCTTGCACAGCGCAGTGAACCACCCGAACAGCGTATAGCCGAAGACCGGCAGCAGCACGTACTTGCCGAACAGGATCGTCAGCCCGCTGAGCGCCATGACGCAGAAGGTGATCGCCGTCGACCAGTGCGCCCAGCGCTCGAGTGCGCTGAAGCGCTCGATCAGCCGGCCGCTGGGCTTGTCGTGCAGCTTTAGCGGCCCGCGCGCGAAATAGAACGCAAGGATAGCGAGCGCGACCAGCACGATGAGCCAGCCGCCGTAGACCGTGATCGGCCCGTTGTGGAACTTGCGCCAAGCCTCGCCCGCGGTGGCCATGGCCGCCTGCCCCGGAAAGCGCGCCTGCGGCTGCACCAGGACGCTGACCTCGCGCCCCGGAATGCTGGCGTAGTTGTGCTGCCCGGACTTGACGTCGCGCCAGACCGGGGCGTTGTTGCCGGGCGCTTCCGCGGTGCGCTCCTGCTGCGCCTTCACGCGCGCATCGGCCGGCGGCGCGGCCTGCTGCGCCGGCAGGTACGCGGGAAAGGCAAGCGCAAGCGCGACGACGGTCCAGCCGGCAAGGCGGGAGATGATGCGCATCGGTTTCTCCTCTGTCAGATGGTCCGCGGCCGCGGGCGCTACTGCCGCTCGATCCGCTGGTACTCGTTCTGGGCGCTCTGGCGCTGCTTGATCTCGGCCTCCCAGCTCGCGCGGTCGCCGGAGGCCCACTTCGGCCCCTGGGCGAGCGGCGCGTTGTTCCACGCGGGCGTATCGGGCTTGCCCTGGTACTTGCCGAGCTTGGCCGGACCGGCCCCGGTCTGCTCGACCTCCATGCATCCGGCGAGCAGCGCGGCGGCCGCGGCCGCCGCCACGAGCAGCGCCGGCCTCACGACTTACCTCCGGCCGCAGGCGCGGCGCCCTTGTTGCCGGCGCCGTAGGCGGTGCCCCAGCCCCAGGCCTCGAAGCCCTTGTTGCGGCGCGTGGTGCGCTCGCGATAGATGTCGGCGATCACGTCGCCGTCGCCGCCGAGCAGGGCCTTCGTCGAGCACATCTCGGCGCACGCCGGCAGCCGGCCTTCGGCGAGGCGGTTGCGCCCGTACTTCTTGAACTCGGCCTCCGAGCGGTCCGGCTCCGGCCCGCCGGCGCAGAAGGTGCACTTGTCCATCTTGCCGCGCAGCCCGAATGCGCCCGCCTGCGGGAACTGCGGCGCGCCGAACGGGCACGCGTAGAAGCAGTAGCCGCAGCCGATGCACAGGTCCTTGTCGTGCAGCACCACGCCGTCGTCGGTGCGGTAGAAGCAGTCCACCGGGCACACCGCCATGCACGGCGCATCCGAGCAGTGCATGCAGGCGACCGAGATCGACTTCTCCGCGCCGATCACGCCGTCGTTGATCGTGACGACGCGGCGGCGGTTCACGCCCCAGGGCACCTCGTTCTCGTTCTTGCAGGCCGTGACGCAGCCGTTGCACTCGATGCAGCGCTCGGCATCGCACAAAAACTTCATTCTGGCCATGGCGTTCTCCTTATGCCTTCGCGACCTGGCAAAGCGTCGTCTTGGTTTCCTGCATCATGGTCACGCGGTCGTAGCCGTACGTGGTTGCCGTGTTCACCGCCTCCCCGCGCACGATGGGCGCTGCTCCGTCGGGATAGTAGGGCAGCATGTCCTGGCCCTGCCACCAGCCCGCGAAATGGAACGGGATGAAGCAGGTATCGGCCCCGACCCTCTCGGTCACCTGCGCCTTCACCTTGATCTTCACGAAGCTGCCGTTGCCGTTCTTGCCGGGCGTGCTCACCCAGACGAAATCGCCGTTCTTGATGTTGCGCTGGTTCGCCGTGACCGGGTTGATCTCGACGAAGTTCTCCTGCTGCAACTCGGCAAGGTACGGGTTGGAGCGCGTCTCGTCGCCGCCGCCTTCGTACTCCACCAGCCGGCCGCTGGTGAGGATCAGCGGGAACTTCTTCTGCATCTCCTCCTTGACCGCGGCCTGCTGGGCCGACTTGAACAGCGTCGGCAGGCGCCACAG
>DATJXO010000015.1:0-2525 GCA_035500055.1 Burkholderiales bacterium
CAATTCCGGACTGTGCCGCTTGATCCAGGCAACCAACGCGCTTCGCAATGCAGAAGCGAGGGCTTGGATCTCCGCCAGTTCCTTCTCGCTTACTGTGACGACGCCATCATAGGCTACGCGGTGGCGCTTCTCCTTGAACGAGTTGAGGGTGTTGGTCTCGGCCTGCGAGAACTCCACCGTCAGCGGAAGGGACTGGATAGCGATGCTATGCCGGCCGGGCTGATTGGAGCTGGTCCGGTAGCCGTGCACGCGCAGCGCGATCAGGCTGTAGCCAAGCGCCGCCTGGTATGCGATGGCAAAACGCGACGGCAAGCTGACGGCTTCTACTCGGCTATCGGCGAGACTCGCGTCGGCCGCGCCGAGCAGCCGGGCGATTTCGTCCTTGTGCGGGGGCGTTGTGTGCAGGAGTCCGCGCCGCCTGAAAAACCGCGCCTGATCGAGCTCCTGTTCGGCACTTATCGGCGCCGCATTCTCGGCCTGCTGCTGCTCCATCCCGAGCAGAGCTTCTACGTGCGCGAGATCATGCGGCTGACGGGCGTGCCTTCGGGCTCGTTGCACCGGGAGCTGACCGCGCTCACCGCGGCCGGGCTGCTGACGCGCAGCGCGTCGGGAAATCAGGTGCGCTATCAGGCCGACCGGAGCTGCCCGTTGTTCGAGGAGCTGGCCGGGATCTTCCGTAAGACGGTCGGTCTCGCCGACGTGCTGCGCGAGGCGCTCGAGCCGCTCGGGAGGAGCGTTCGCACGGCGTTTGTGTTCGGCTCGGTCGCGCAGGGCAAGGAACGCGGAACGAGCGACGTGGACGTGATGGTGCTCGGGTCGGCTCGCTTCGAGCGCGTAGTCGAGGCTCTGATGCCCGTCCGGGAGCGGCTCCGAAGGGAGGTCAACCCGGTCGTGATGGCGCCGAAGGAGTTTCGCGCGAAGCTGAAGGCGCGCGACCGGTTCGCGTCGCGCGTCGCGCGCGAGCCGAAGCTCTTCATCAAGGGGGATGCCGGTGAGCTTGGCGAAACTGGTTAAGATCGGGCAACTTAAAGACCACCCCGCTCGCCCGCGCGCGACACGCTGTGGCACGAGCGCGCGCCTTGCGAGGTGCCGTTCAGCCAGGCATTGAAACGACGGGAGCTGGAATTGACTGCATTCGCCGAATCCATGGTCGATGAGGCCGCGCTCGCCTAGCTGAAACATGAGCTGCCGGCGGAAGCGCGGGGGCCGCCCTCGTTGTGCTGTTGTCGTACGGGCCGGCGGTCCGACTCGCGTCCCGGCATTTCCCGCCGAACGGTCGCACACCCTCCAATCAGCCGCCCTGGAACCTTTCAATCAGCCGAAGCCAAACCTTGCAATCAGCCGAAGCCCAGGGTTACGATCAGCCGATGCCGGCCCGCGCCCTCTACCCCCGCTTCGCCGCCGATCGCCTCGCCGAAGCGCTCGCCGATACGCCGGCCGTGCTTATCCACGGCCCCCGTCAATGTGGCAAGACCACGCTAGCGCAGATTGCCGGCAAGCGAGCCGGCTACGCATACTTCACCTTCGATGACGAGGCCATGCGCAGCGCGGCGACGCAGGACCCGATCGGGTTCGTCGGGGATCTGCCACGGCGGGTCATTCTCGACGAGGTGCAGCACGTCCCGCAGCTCCTCAGGTCGCTCAAGGCGGCGATCGACCGCGAGCGCCTGCCCGGCCGGTTTCTGCTCACCGGCTCGACCAACGTGTTGCTGCTGCCGAAGCTCGCTGATTCGCTCGCCGGACGCATGGCGGTGCTGCGCCTGCATCCGCTGGCGCAATGCGAGTTGGCGCGGCGCCGGAGCGATTTCCTCGATCGCCTGTTCGGCGGAGGCTTCAAGCTCCGGCGCTATACTCGCCTGGCTGCCAAGCTTCCCTAGCGGATCGCCGCCGGGGGCTATCCCCCGGCGCTCGCCCTGCCGCCCGGGCGGCGGCGGGCCGGCTGGTATTCGGACTACGTGGAGACGCTGGTTCAGCGGGACGTGCGGGATCTCGCGCGTATCGGCTCGCTCGACGCGATGCCGCGCCTCCTGGCGATCGCCGCGACCCAAACCGCGCGGCTGCTCAACGTTTCCAGTCTGGCAGGACCGCTGCAGCTGAGCCGCCCGACGATCCGCGATTATGTGACGCTGCTGGAGCGCATGTTCCTGATCGAGGAGCTGCCGCCCTGGCACAGCAACCGGTTGAGCCGCCTCGTCAAGACGCCCAAGCTGCACCTTGCCGACACGGGGGTGGCCTGCGCGCTGCTGGGTGTGGACGCGGACGCGCTCACGGCGGACCGTTCGCTCCTCGGCCAGCTGCTCGAGACCTTCGTCCTTCAGGAACTGCGCCGGCAGGCGAGTTGGCACGAAGCGCGGTTGTCGTTCTTCCACTTCCGCGACCGGGACCAGGTCGAGGTGGACATCGTCATCGAGCGCGGCGCGCAGGCGGTGGCCGGCGTCGAGGTCAAGGCGGCGGCGACCGTTAGGAACGCCGATTTTCGCGGCTTGCGCAAGCTGCGGGACGCGGCGGGCGCGCGCTTCGCCGGA
>DATJXO010000016.1:0-14494 GCA_035500055.1 Burkholderiales bacterium
AGCCAGCCATGCGCAATCCACGCAAAAGGAGATTTACGCAATGGCTCGCAATCCCCGTTTTCGCCTCACTCCGCTAGCCGCGGCGATCGCCGCGGCCGTCGCCGCGCCCGGGCCGGCGCTCGCCCAGGCGGCCGCCGGCGCGGAGGCCACGCTTCCTGAGGTCAACGTCCGCGGCGCCGCGCCGTCGGACGACTACGCCCCGGGTCTGTCGAACGCCGGCGCCAAAACACCGACGCCGGTGCGCGATATCCCGCAGTCGGTCACCATCATCAACCGCGCCGTGATGGAGGCGCAGGGCGCGACCAGCCTCGCCGACGCGCTGCGCAGCGTTCCCGGCATCACGATCGGCGCGGCCGAGGGCGGCACCATCGGCAACAACTTCAACCTGCGCGGCTTCTCGGCGCGCACCGACCTGTACCTCGACGGCATGCGCGACCGCGGGCAGGTGTACCGCGACGTGTTCTCGCTCGAGCAGGTCGAGGTGCTGAAGGGCCCGTCCTCGATGCTGTTCGGCCGCGGCTCGACCGGCGGCGTCATCAACCAGGTGAGCAAGCTGCCGACGCTTGCGCCGCACAACGAGGCCTCGGTCACGGTCGGGACGCAGCCCTCGCTGCGCGCCACCGCGGACCTCGATACGCCGCTGTCGCCGACCTCGGCGCTCCGCATCGCGGTGATGGCGCAGGACGTCGATTCGACGCGCGACGCGATGCAGAACAAGGACTACGGCGTCGCGCCGTCGCTGCGCTTCGGCATCGATTCGCCCACCGAGGTCACGCTCTCCGCGCTCCTGCAGCACAACCACGACATGCCGGACTACGGCCTGCCGCCGGTGAACGGAGCGCCGGCGAACGTCGACCGGCACAGCTTCTACGGGCTGACCGACGACCGCACGATCCAGGACGTCGGCGAGTTCACCGCCAAGGTGAAGCACCGCCTGACGCCCGACACGACGCTGCAGAACCAGACGCGCTACGCGCATTACCTCGTCGACGCCCGCGAGTCCGGCCCCAACAGCGTCGGCACCGTCGCCGGCGGCGCCTACACCGCGTTCCCCGCCGCCAACCTGGGCAACGCGACCGCGCTGCCGCCGTCGCAGCTGTTCGTCGCGCTCGGCAGCCACGACCGGCGCATCCTCGACAACTCCTTCTACAACCAGACCGACGTGATCACGCGCCTGCAGACCGGGCCGCTGCGTCACGAGCTGGTCTTCGGGCTCGAGGTCGGCAACGAGCGCAACACGGTCTCGAACAGCTCGCGAAACGTCGGCGGCAATGCATATTTCGCCGTGGTGCCGCTGATCGACCCGGGCGATGCGGCCGGCGCGGGCCTCGCCTCGACGCCGGGCAACGTCACCAACGCGCGCGCCACGACCTTCGCGCCCTACGTCAACGACACCATTACCTTCTCCAAGCAGTGGAAGCTGGTCGCCGGCCTGCGCCACGACCGGTTCTCCGCCTCGCTCAGCAACTCGGTCAATTCGCCGCCGACGGCGAACCAGGTGGTGGACTTCACCAGCGTGCGCTCCGGCCTGCTCTACCAGCCGACCGAGACGCAGTCCTACTACGTCTCGTACGGCACCTCGTTCGATCCGTCGCTGGAAGCGCTGACCGTCACCAATGGCACCCAGTCGCTCGACCCGGAGAAGAACCGCTCGTACGAGGTTGGCGGCAAGTGGGACCTGCTCGGCGGCAATCTGTCGCTATCGTCCGCGCTGTTCGACGTCGCGAAGACCAACGCGCGCACCCAGATCGCCACAGGCGTCTACGACCTCACCGGCAACGTCAGGGTGCGCGGCTTCGAGGTGGGGGCGGCCGGCCGCATCACCAAGCGCTGGCAGATCCTTGCCGGCTACACCCGGCTCGACGCGGAAATCGTCAAGGCCGCCGATGGCACCCAGGGCAACACCCCCGCCAACACGCCGCGCAGCAGCGCTTCGGCCTGGACCACCTACAGCCTCACGGCGGAGTGGGAGGTCGGCACCGGGCTTACGTACATGTCGCCGCGCTACACCTCGAACAACAACGCGGTGCAGGTGCCCTCCTACGTGCGCTGGGACGCGACGCTCGCGTACCGCCAGCCGAAGTACGAGCTGCGCCTGAACGTGCTGAATCTCGCCAACCGGCTCAACTACGAGCAGCTGATCCCCTCGGACCGCGGGCGCGCGGTGCCGAGCATCGACCGCACTGCGCTGCTCACCTACGTGCAGAGGTTCTGAGAGATGCTGCTGCAGGTTCCGGGGCTGCTCGACGCCGCGCAGGTGGGCGCGCTGCGCACTCGCCTGGAGAACGCCGGCGACGCGTGGGTCGACGGGCGCGCGACCGCCGGACACCAGGGCGCGCAGGTCAAGCGCAACCTGCAGCTGGCCGAGGACTCGGCCGCAGCGCGCGAGCTCGGTGGCGTCGTGCTCTCCGCGCTGGAGCGCAACCCGCTCTTCCTCAGCGCGGCCCTCCCCAGCCTGGTGTACCCGCCGCTCTTCAACCGCTACGAGGGCGGCATGACCTTCGGCAGCCACGTCGACGGCGCGGTGCGGCTGCTGCCCGGCAGCGGCCTGAAGATCCGCACCGACCTCTCGGCCACGCTGTTCCTCTCCGCGCCCGGCGACTACGACGGCGGCGAGCTGCTGATCGAGGACCGCTACGGCATGCAGGCGGTAAAGCTGCCCGCGGGCGATCTGGTGCTCTACCCCGCCACCAGCCTGCATCGCGTCGCCCCGGTGACGCGCGGCACGCGCCTGGCGTCGTTCTTCTGGGTGCAGAGCATGGTGCGCGACGCGGCGCAGCGCGCGGTGCTGTTCGATCTCGACATGGCGATCGTGCGCCTCACGCGCGACCTGCCAGGGCACGAGGCGCTGGTGTCGCTGACCGGCTGCTACCACAATCTGCTGCGCCAGTGGGCCGAGCCCTGAAATGCGGCGTCTCTGGATCGACATCCATCTCTGGCTCGGGCTGACGCTCGGCGCGCTCGGCATCTTCATCGGCGCGAGCGGCGCCGTGCTGCTCTACGACCGGGAGATCGACGCCGCGCTCGGCCCGGCGCGCTACGCGGTCTCGGGCGCGGCCGTGGCGCAGCCGCTCGCCGGCTACGCCGGGAGCGCGGCGCAGGCGGCGGGCGAAGGCGCGCGCGTGATGAGCCTGCGGCTGCCCGAGGCGGCGGGCGACCCGCTGGTCGCGACGGTGCGCGGCCGCGCGCCGGGCGCATTCGCGCGCGTCTACCTCGACCCGCCGACCGCGCGCGTGCTCGGCATAGCGGCCGGCGGCGGATTCACAGGCTGGATGCACCGCTTCCACGAAAACCTCGCGTTGCGCGACTACGGCGGCCGCACGGTGGTTGGCGCGGTCGGCGTCGTGATGCTGGCCTCCGCGCTGAGCGGGCTGTACCTGTGGTGGCCGGCGCGCGGCGGCCTGCGCGCGGCGCTCGGCTTCCGGACCGGCCTGGCGCTGTCGCGCAATCTGCATTACCTCTGCGGCTTCTACGGCTGCCTGCTGCTCGCCGTGATCTCGTTCACCGGGATCTGGCTCGCCTTTCCCGAGGCGGCGCGCGCCGTGGCGGGAAAGCTCGGCCCGGTCGGACCCTCGCCGCGCGAAATCCGGGCGTCGCTCGCGCCGGCGCGCGGCGCTGGCGTTTCTCCCGACGCCGCGCTTGCGGCGGCGCGCGCGCTGTACCCGGCGGCGCAGCTCGCGGCGGTCGGCTTTCCGGCCGGCCCGCGGGGCGTCTATCGATTCGGCCTCGCCTCGGGCGCGGGGCCGGTGCACGTCTACGTCGACCCTGCGAGCGGCTCGGTGCTGCACCGGTCCGAACCGGCGACGCGCAGCGCGGGCGAGCGCGCTCTGGCGCTGGTGCGCGAACTGCACGCCGGTCAGATCCTCGGCGCGGACGGCCGCATGCTTTTCCTGCTCGCCGGCGCGCTGCCCGGCGTACTCGCGGTCACCGGCGCGACGATGTGGTGGCGGCAGCGGCGGCGCGCACCGGCGTGAAGCCGGCATGAGGTAGTATCCGGCTCGCCGCGCCGCAAAGCGCGTTCGCGGGGAGGTGGACGATGCGAAGCAGCTGCTCGAGGTTTCTCGCTGGCGCCGCGCTGATGATCGGCGCAGCGCTGCCCTTGCCTTCCTTGGGCGAGGATTTCCCGGCTCGCCCGGTGACGATCGTCGTGCCGTATCCGCCGGGCGGGCTGATCGACCTCGTCGCGCGCGTGCTGCAGGCCCCGCTACAGACGGCACTCGGCGTGCCCGTGGTCGCGGAGAACCATACCGGCGCCGGCGGCAACGTCGGCGCCGAGTACGTCGCGCACGCGGCGCCCGACGGCTACACCCTGCTGCTCGCCAATCCGTCGCTCGCCATCAGCCCGAGCATCTACCGCAAGCTCAATTACCGGCCGATCGAGGACTTCGCCTACGTCGGACGCTACGGCTCGGTGCCGAACGTGCTCGTCGTGATCCCGTCCCTGCCGGTGAAGACGGCGCAGGACCTGATCGCCTACGCGCGCAAGAACCCCGGCCAGCTCAACTACGGCTCGCCCGGCTACGGCACCTCGCCTCAGCTCTCCAGCGAACTCTTCAAGACGATGACCGGCACGTACATCGTCCATATCCCGTTCCGCGGTGGAGGCCCGGCAATCCAGGCGCTGCTCGGCGGCGACATCCAGATGATGATCGACAACATCCCGCCGCAGGTGCCTCTCATCAAGGCGGGCAAGGTGCGCGCGCTCGCGGTGACGAGCTTGAAGCGGGTCGGCATTCTGCCCGACGTGCCGACCATGGACGAGATCGGCCTCAAGGGCTACGAGGTCATCTCCTGGTTCGGCCTCGCCGCACGCGCCGGCACCCCGCCCGAGAGAGTGCAGCGGCTTAACGCGGCGCTCAACAAGGCCTCGCGAGATCCGAAGCTGCGCGAGGCGCTTGAATCGCGGGGCGCGACCATCGTCGAGGGCAGTCCCGAGGAGTTTCTTGCTTTCGTCAAGGCCGAAACTGCCAAATTCGCGCCGGTGGTCAAGCGGGCGGGCGTGATTATCGAGTAGCCGGCACGGCAGTGCGCCGCCCGGCCCGGAGGCGGCCGGATCTGGCTCAGGGGCGATCGTCCAGCCGCTCGCGCTCGATGCGATACTCGCCCTCCACCACCACCCCCTCGCCGCGCTCGGCGGCCCCCCGCACCTGGCGCCGCAGCTCGCGGCTGCGCCACCACAGCCAGGTCCCAATCACGATCGCCAGCGCCGCCGCGATCGCGAGGATGAGCGAGGCGTAGACGAGCGCCGCGGCAAGCAGGACGATCGCCGCGACGAAGCCGAGCGCCCGCTGCAGCAGCCGCAACGTCAGCTTCCCCGCGCCGCGGCCTGCGCGCCGCGCGTCTTGTCGAGCACCGTCATCGCGGTCGTCACGAAGCCGGCGATGTCGGCCGCGTTCGCGGGCACGATGAGGGTGTTCGAGGTCTTCGCCAGGTTGGCGAAGGCCTCGACATACTGCGTCGCGACCTTGAGGTTGGCCGCGTCCATGCCGCCCTTGTCGGCGATCGCCTCGGCCACCGCGCGCACCGCCGCCGCGTTGGCTTCCGCGATGAGGCGGATCGCGGTCGCCTCGCCCTGCGCCTTGTTGATCTCGGCCTGCTTCTGGCCCTCGGATTCGAGGATCGACGACTGCCGCTCGCCCTCGGCGATGTTGATCTGCTCCTGGCGCTGGCCCTCGGACTTGGCGATCACCGCGCGCTTCTCGCGCTCCGCGGTGATCTGCGCCTGCATCGCGCGCAGGATGGTCTCGGGCGGGGTCAGGCTCTTCAGCTCGTAGCGCAGCACCTTGATGCCCCAGCTGCGCCCGGCCTCGTCCAGCACCGACACGATCTGGCGGTTGATGTCCTCGCGCGACTCGAAGGTCTTGTCGAGCTCCATCTTGCCGATCTCGCTGCGCAGCGTAGTCTGCGCCAGCTGCGTGATCGCCACCTGGTAGTTCGACGAGCCGTAGCTCGCCAGGCGCGGGTCGGTCACCTGGTAGTAGAGGATGCCGTCGACGCCGAGCTGGGTGTTGTCCTTGGTGATGCAGACCTGCTCGGGCACGTCCAGCGGCACCTCCTTCAGCGAGTGCACGTACGCGACGCGGTCGAGGAAGGGAATGATCAGGTTGAGCCCGGGCTCGAGGCTGGCGTGGAAGCGCCCCAGACGCTCGACCACGAACACGCTCTGCTGCGGCACGATGCGCACGCCCTCGATGACGAAGGCGACCACCACCGCGACGAAGAAGATCCATACCGCGTAGCCCGAGGTCGGCGGGAAAAAGGCGGCGGCGACCGATACCACGACGGCAACGATCAGCTTGGTGAGCATCGAATTTCTCCCTGTGAATTCGCGCGTACCCTGCACCGCGTGTCCCGCGGGGTCAGGCCGGGCGGCGCGTCGTAACCCGGAGCGTGTTGCCACTGGTTGCCATGACGTAGAGCGTGGCGCCGGCCGCCGGGGCGGCGCCTTCGAGCTCGCCCTCGACCACCGCCTCCCACGAGGCGCCGCGGTAGCTGACGCGCGCACGCCGCGCCGCCGCGTCCACCCAGGCCTCGAAGCGCGCCGGCTGACCGGCATCGATCGGCGCCATCTGCCGGGAGCGGTTGCGCGCCCGATACAGGTGAACCGCGTAGCAGCCTAGCGCCGCGATCCCCGCGGCCACCAGCGCCTGGACAGGGAACCGGTAGCCGAGCCAGGCCGCCGCCGCGGCGCCGAAAGCGGCGACGCCGAGCATCAGCAGGTAGAAGGTGCCGCTCAGCAGCTCGACGGCTACCAGCGCGAGGCCGAGCAGCGCCCAGGCCAAGTCAGCTTCCATGCGCCTAATTTAGAATCCCTTGCCCATGGACGCAACCGCGCTCGCGCAGGAGCTGATCGAAGCCAACGAGCGAGCGCGCATCGTGCCGCAGTTCAGCGCGCGCTACGGCGGCCTTACGCCCGAAGCGGGCTATGCCGCGGCGCGCGCCCTGCACGCGCGGCGCCTCGCCGCCGGCTGGAGGCCGGTCGGCCGCAAGATCGGCTTCACCAACCGGACGCTGTGGGAGCGCTACGGCGTGCGCGAGCCGATTTGGGGCACCGTCTACGACCGGACTCTGGTTTCTTCCGGAAACAACCGGGTCACGATACCGCTCGGCGGTTTGGCGCAGCCGCGCATCGAGCCGGAGATCTGCTTCCGGCTCAGGTCCGCGCCGCCGGTGACGCGCGATCCCGGGAAGCTGCTCGCCTGCATCGAATGGATCGCGCACTCGGTCGAGATCGTGCAGTGCCACCATCCCGACTGGAAAGTCGCGATCGCCGACTGCACCGCCGACAACGGCCTGCACGGCCGGCTCGCCGTGGGCGCCGCGGTGCCCGTGGAGAAGATCGCCGGGCTCGCGGCCGCTTTGCCGTTTCTCAGGGTATCTCTCCGGAAGGGGAACGAAGTAAAAGATGAGGGCGTTGGCTCGAATGTCCTCGGCAGCCCGCTGCTCGCGCTCGCCTACCTCGTCGAGCTGCTCGCGAAGCAGCCCGACTCGCCGCCGCTCGCCGCGGGCGAGATCGTCTCCACCGGCACCCTCACCGACGCCCACCCGGTCGCGCCGGGGGAGACCTGGGGCACGGACCTGCACGGCTTCGCGGTACGCGGCCTCGTCGTCGAATTCGGGTGAGGAAACGGTGCAGCCTCTGGATCATCCGGTGTGGGCAAGCCTCACCACCTGCCATGCCCCGCTGTCGCAGGGCGGCACGCGGGCGCGGCGCGTTCCCGCGGCGGCGGGCGGGGAGGACATCGTGACGCTCGAGGACGCCGACGCGCCGGAAATGCTGGCGCTGGCCCGGCTGACCGAGCCGGGCCCGTTCCTCGCCCGCACGCACGTGCTCGGGACTTTCCGCGGCATTCGCGTCGGCGGCCGGCTCGCCGCGATGGCGGGCGAGCGGCCCTTCCTGCACGCCTGGAAGAGCAACCGCGCCGCGATATCGCTCTATGAGGAACTGGGCTTCGAGCTGCGCGCGGAAGTCGACGTCGCCGAAATCGGGCGCGCCGCGCCCGGCGGAGGCGGAGCCGGATGAAGCGCCCGCTCGAGGGAATCACCGTGGTCGCGCTCGAGCAGGTGATCGCGGGGCCGTTCTGCACGCGGCACCTCGCCGAGCTCGGCGCGCGCGTGATCAAGATCGAGCGCCCGGGCGCGGGCGACGCCTCGCGCAACATGGACACGACGGTGAAGGGGCTGTCGTCGCACTTCGTCTGGGTGAACCGCTCCAAAGAGAGCCTCGCGCTCGACGTCAAGCACCCGGCGGCGAAGGCAGTCCTCGAGCGGCTGGTGGCGAAGGCCGACGTCATCGTGCAGAACCTCGCCCCGGGAGCGGCGGAGCGCCTCGGGCTCGGCGCCGCGCAGCTGCGGGCGAAGCATCCGCGGCTCGTCTGGTGCGGCATCTCGGGCTACGGCCCGGCGGGGCCGTATGCCGAGAAGCGCGCCTACGACCTGCTGGTGCAGTGCGAGGCGGGGCTGCTCTCGGTGACGGGCACGCCCGGGCAGCCTTCCAAGGCGGGCATCCCGGTGGCCGACATCGCCGCCGGCATCTACGCCTGCTCCTCGATCCTCGCGGCGCTGCTGCGCCGCACGCGCGACGGCGAGGGCGCGACGCTCGACATCACGATGTTCGAGTCGCTCGGCGAGTGGATGGGCTTCCCGGCGAACTTCACCGCCTACGGCGGCGAGGCGCCGCCGCGATCCGGCGCCTACCATGCCACCATCGTGCCCTACGGGCCGTTCGGCTGCGGCGACGGCGGCACCGTGTTCCTCTCGATCCAGAACGAGCGCGAGTTCGGGCGGTTCTGCGACGAGGTGCTGCGCAAGCCGGAGCTGAAATCCGACCCGAGGTTCTCGAGCGGACCGGCCCGGGTGAGGAACCGGGACGCGATGCACGCCGAGATCGAGGCCGCCTTTTCCGGGCTGACCGCCGCAAGCACGATCCAGGCGCTCGAGAAGGCCGGCATAGCCAACGCGCGGCTGAACGACATGAGGGGCTTCTGGGAGCATCCTCAGCTGAAGGCGCGCGACCGCTGGCGCGAGCTGGCCACCCCCACCGGCCCGATCCGGGCGCTCAAGCCGCCCTTCAACCTCGACGGTTTCGAGCCCCGGATGGACGCGCTGCCCGCGCTGGGGCAGCATAGCCGCGCCATCCTCTCCGAGCTGGGCTTCGGCGCTTCGGAGATCGATCAAATGGCAATTTCGAAAATCATTCAGGAAGGTACGACATGAACCTGGAACTCTATTTCGCCCCCGGCGCCTGCTCGTTCGTGCCGCACGTCGCGCTGGAGGCGGTGCGCGCCGCGACCGGACAGGCCTTCGAGCCGAAGCTGGTGAAGCTGCACAAGGGCGAGCAGAAGACGCCCGAGTACCTCGCCCTCAACCCCAACGGCCAGGTCCCGGTACTGGTCGTGGACGGCAAGCCGCTCAACCAGATCGTCGCGATCCTCGACTTCCTCGACCGCAGCTTCCCGAAAGCGGGGCTGCTGCCGGCCGAGCCCTGGGCGCGCGCGCAGGCGATGTCGCAGCTCGCCTGGATGAACAACACCGTGCACCCGACCTTCACCCACATCTTCCGCGCGAGCAGCTTCGCCGAGAGCGAGGCCGCGCAGGCCGAGGTGAAGAAGATGGCCGCCGGCAGGTACCGCCAGCAGCTGGAGCGCATCCAGCAATGGACCGCGGGCGCGAGCCCCTACTGGTTCGGCGGCCGCATCGCGCCGCACGACGCCTACGCGTTCACGCTGCTGCGCTGGGGCGGCTACGCGGGGATCGACCCGAAGTCGCTCCCCGGATACCTGGCCTACGTGGAGCGGGTGATGGCGGCGGCGACGGTCGCCGCGGCGCTCGAGCGCGAGCGGGTAAAGCTGGATACCTTCAAGCAGGCGGCCTGAGGGCCGGCTATTTCTTGACCTCGATCCCCGCGGCCTTCGCCAGGTCGCGGTGGACGCGCGCCACGCGCTCCACCTCGCCCTTCGCCGGGAAGCGCTCGTAGAAGCCTTCCTCGCGGAACTGGCGCTGCAGCTCGCCCCAGGGCGCGAGGCGCTTCTCCCAGCGCTCCAGGCGCCCCGACTCGGGCCCGTCGTCCTCGCGCGCCAGATCGGCGCAGACGCGGATCAGCGCCTTGATGGTGACGGGCTTGGTGACCATGTGGTCGTCCTTGCCCCAGGCGTCGCCGAACGCGGCCTTCGCCGCCTTGAGGAAGTCGCGCACCATGCCGTAGTAGCGCGGCACTTCCTTCGAGCTGCCGCCGGCGAGCTGGATCGAGCGCCACTTGCCGCGCACCCAGCGGTGCAGCTCGTTGAACAGCTCGGCCTGCAGCACCCACTTGTCGCGCTGGCTGCGGCCGCCGAGGCGGTTGATGCGGTAGCGCAGCGGGCTGTCGCCCTCGCCGTAGAGCTTCTCCACCAGGCGCGCGGCGAACTTGCGGTCCGGCGCCGCCCACGACACGCGCTCGTACAGGTCGATCAGGTGGCTCTTGTTGATGCGCGTCGGCGTCGAGTTGATGATGACGAACATCTCGGCGGCGAAGTCCTCGCTGCGGCCGTCGAAGATGATGCAGGGCACGCTGATGGTGGCCGCGTCCTGCGGCCGCTCCTGCTGGTAGAAGTGCAGCGCGGCGAGCCGGTGCTGGCCGTCGATGATCAGGAACTTCGAGCTCGGCTCCGAGAGGTGGCCCGAGCCGTCGCCGTCGGAGCGGAAGTTGAGCTTCTCGCCGGTGTAGAGCAGCACCGTGCCCGGGATCGCGGGCTGCGACACCGCGGTCTCGTAGAAGTTGGTGAGCTGGCGCACCTTGGCGCGCGACAGCGCGCGCTGGAAGGCGTGGTCGGTACGCTCGATGCGCGAGATGAACTGCGCCACGTCGTCGTCCTGCGAGATGCGCGCCGCGGCGATCTCCTCGCCCTCGCCGTAGAAGCGGCTGATGAAGCGGACCTTCGCAAGCAGGTCCTTCGCCCGGTAGCTGACGAAATAGAAGATGCCGTCCTTCTGGCGGATCTGCGTCGCTTGCATGGCCCGTCCCTGAATCGCCCCGGCGAACCCCCAGAAGGGGGCAATCCCGGCGAAATATACCCGGGAATAGAGCCCTTCGCAGGGAGGCTCGCGGCCCTCAGCCGGGGCAGGCCGGCAGCATCAAGGCCTGCAAAACCTCCGCGCTGGCGCGGTTCTGCACGAAAGCGACCACTCCGGAATCGGCCGGGACGGCCTCCGGCAGGAGGGCAATCCTGCGGCGCTCGGCGAGCTCCGTGCGCCCGTCGAAGCCGATCGGGCCGAGCCATTCGAGGACCACGAAGTCGTGCTTGAGGGTGCGGCCGCCGTTCTCCCCGGCGCGCACGTCCGACCTGAGCCGGTTGGCGTAGGTGCCGAGATAGAGCGCGGCCTCCGCCCGCTGGGCGGCATCGACCACTTGGGCCCGCACGTCGACCTCGAATGCGTCCTTGCCGCCGGGATGCAGCGCAAGCGCGATCCGGGCCCGCGCCGGCTGCGCGTTGATCCGCTTCACCTCGGCGTCGAATACGCTCGAATCCCAGCGGCGGAAATCCCGGCCCTGCAGCAGCACCTGCGGCGTGTACACGAACGCCCCATGGGTGAGCTGGGCGAGCTTGCGCTGGCGGCTGGAGAACCGCGCCTGCGCGTAGGGGTCCTTCCAGCCGATGTAGTCCCAGTAGTCGACGTGCAGCTCGATCGGGACGACCCGCTCCGGCGTATAGCCCCGGGACTTGAGCGAAGAGAGCCACCGGTCCGCAGGGGGGCAGCTGCTGCAGCCCTCGGACGTGTAGAGCTCGACCAGGGCCGTGGTGGTCGCGGGCGAGCTCGCCGCGCATTCGGCGGCCACGGCCTGGGGGAAGAGGAGAGCGGCGGCGAAGGCGGCAAGCAGCGGTTTCATGCGGATGCGTCGAAACGGCCCCGGCAAAGCTTACGCGCGGGACCCGATAATGCCTCATGCAGCTTTCCGTCCTGGACCAGTCCCCCGTCATCGCCGGGCACAGCCCTGCGAGGGCGCTGGAGGAAACCCTGCGCCTGGCCAGGCGCGCCGAGGCGCTCGGCTATGCACGCTACTGGCTCGCCGAGCACCACGCCATAGCGGCCCTCGCGGACCCCTGCCCGGAAATCCTGCTCGCCCGGCTGGGGGCCGAGACACGCCGTATCCGGGTGGGCACGGGGGGCGTGCTCCTGCCTTACTACAGCGCCTTCAAGGTCGCCGAGGTGTTCCGCATGCTGGAAGCGCTCTACCCGGGCCGGATCGACCTCGGCATCGGCCGTGCCCCGGGGGGCGACGCGCGCACCGCCCGGGCCGTCGGGGGTGGGGTGTTCCCGAACGCCGAGCACTTCCCGCAGCAGGTCTGGGAGCTTGTCGGGCACCTCGACGGGACCCTCCCCGAGGACCACCCCGACCGGGGCGTGCGGCTGCAGCCCGGGGGCGAGTCTGCCCCCGAGGTGTGGCTGCTCGGCTCCTCGGACTACAGCGGCCTGCTCGCCGCGCAGCTCGGGCTGCGCTTCGCGTTCGCGCACTTCATCAACCCGCACGGCGGCGACGCGGTAATGCGCGCCTACAAGGATCGTTTCCGCCCCTCGGAAAAGCGCGACGCCGCCCCGCACACCCTGCTCTGCTGCTTCGTGGTCTGCGCCGGGTCCGACGCGGAGGCCGAGCGGCGCGCGAAGGTGATCGACCTGCGGCGCCTCGAGATGGCGTACAACCTCGACACGCCGATCCCGACGCTCGAGCAGGCGGAGGCGAGGCGGTTTTCGGACCAGGAGCTCGAATATATCCGTGCCCAGCGCGCCCGCGCCGTGACCGGCAGCCCCGCGACCTGCAAGGCGCGGTTGCTCGAGCTCGCGGCGCAATACTCGGCCGACGAGCTGATGGTGCTCACCATCGCCGGGAACTACGAGACGCGGCTGGAATCCTACGAATTGCTCGCCGGAGCATTCGGGCTCGCGGCGCCCTGAGCCTCCGGATGAGCGGGCGCGAAGCATGCGCGTCGCGCTCGTACGCTGGACCAGCCTCGTAAGCACCGCGATCACGCTCTGCGCCCTCGCGGCGCACGTTCTAGAGCTCCCCAACAAGCTGCGCCTCGACGGCGCGCTCTGGCTTGCGGTGCAGCAATCGCTCTACCGCGGCTGGGGGCCGGTGATCGGCCCGATCGAGCTGACTGCGATCGCTTCGACCTGGATCCTGCTGTTCCTCGTCTACCGCAGCCGCGTCGCCTACGCGCCGACGCTGCTCGCCGCTCTCCTGCTCAGCGCGGCGCTCTCCGTGTTCTTCGCCCTCAACGTCCCCGTGAACGCCGCCCTCACCCACTGGACCGCGCAGACCCTGCCGCCCGACTGGGCCGACCACCGCCTGCGCTGGGAGACTGGCCACGCCCTCGGCTTCGCGCTGGTGCTGGTGGCCTTCATCGCGCTGCTGCGCGCGAAATATCGCGACGCGATCGAGGACGCGCGGGACGGGCGCGGCCGCTGAACGGCGAGCTGCGGTTCCCGCGCAGGCGGCGACCCGGCTACGGCGTAGACTCGCCCCATGCTCTACTCGACCCTCCTCTTCCTGCACCTCGCCGGCGCGATCGTCTGGATCGGCGGCATGTTCTTCGCCTACTTCTGCCTGCGGCCCGCCGCCGGGCTCCTCGAGCCGCCGCAGCGCCTGGCCCTCTGGGCCGCGACCTTCAGCCGCTTCCTGCTCTACGCTGCGCTCGCCGTCGTCGCGCTCCTAGGCAGCGGCTTCTCCATGCTCGCCCTGATCGGCATCGGCAGGCCGCCGCTCGGCTGGATCGCCATGATGGTCCTCGGCCTCGCGATGGCCGGCGTCTTCGTCTACGTCTACGCCGGCCTCTACCCGCAGCTGCTCAAGCACACCCGGGCCGCCGCCTGGCCCGCCGCCGCCGCGGCGCTGAACTCGATCCGGCGCCTGGTCGCCGTCAACCTCGTACTCTCGGTCGCGGTGGTCGCCTCCGTCGTTTCGGCGCGGTGAACGAGCCCGGATTCGCTCGCACGGACAGCGCATTCGCGATGACGTGCGCAGTTGACTTGAAGCGCGCGGCGGAGATGTCGCGGGCGGCGGACGGCGGCGAGGGATCCGAGTCGGCTGGCTGATCGCGCGCGCCCGGAAAACGTGGTCTGACCCTGTTTTCGCTGTAGGCTGGGCGGCATGCGGGTTTTCGTGACGGGCGCCTCCGGGTATATCGGGGGCTCGGTGGCCGCGGCGCTCATGAAGGCCGGGCACAAGGTGGCGGGGCTGGCGCGCTCGGCCGGGCGCGGGCGCGAGATCGCGGCGCTGGGGATCGAGCCGGTGATCGGGTCGCTCGCCGATGGCGCAGTGCTGGCGCGCGCGGCGCGCGAGGCGGACGCGGTGATCCATGCGGCAAATTCGGACGACCGACCTTCGATCGAGGCGATGCTGCCGGCGCTCGAGGGCAGCGGCAAGCTGTTCCTGCAGACGAGCGGCTCCAGCATCGTGGGCGACCAGGCGGGCGGCGAGCCCACGGACAGGGTGTACGAGGACGACACGCCGTTCACG
>DATJXO010000017.1:0-8111 GCA_035500055.1 Burkholderiales bacterium
CCCAGCCCCTGCACCGCGCCGCCGATGACCTGGCCCTGGAGCGTGAGAGGATTGATCTCGTTGCCGACGTCGTCGACCACCGAGTAGCGCTCGAGCGCGACCGCGCCGGTCTCGGGATCGACCTCGACCTCGCACACGTGCGTGCCGTTCGGAAACGTCTCGGCCGGCGGCGAGAAGGCGCCGTGCTCGGTGAGGCCGGGCTCGACGCCTTTCGGCAGAGGCGCCACGCCGTAGGCGGCGCGCGCAACTTCCGCCCAGCCGATGCCGCGGTTGGTGCCGGCGATGCGGAAGCGGCCGCGCTCGAAGGCGACGTCGGCCTCGGCCGCCTCAAGCAGGTGCGCGGCGATGCGCCTGCCCTTCGCGAGCAGCTTGTCGGCGGCCAGCCACAGCGCCGTGCCGCCGATCGCGGCCGAGCGCGAGCCGAAGGTGCCCGCGCCGCAGGCGACGGCGTCGGTGTCGCCCTCGGCGAAGCGCAGCGCCTCCGGCGCGAGCCCGAGGCGCGAGGCCGCGATCTGGCGGTACATCGTCTCGTGCCCCTGGCCCTGCGCCTTGGTGCCGAGGAGCAGCGTCGCCGTGCCGCCCGGTTCGAAGCGGATCTCGGCGTATTCCATGCCGGGTCCGGCGGCGCGCTCGATCGCGTTCGCCAGGCCGATGCCCCTCAGCCGGTTCCTGCTCCTTGCTTCCTCGCGCCTGGACTCGAAGCCCTTCCAATCGGAAAGCTGCAGGGCCTTGTCCATGCCGCGCTCGAACTCGCCGCAGTCGTATGTGAAGGCGAGGGCGGTCTTGTAGGGCATCGCCGAGGCCGGGATCAGGTTCCTGCGGCGCAGCTCGACACGGTCGATGCCGAGCTCGCGCGCCGCGTCGTCCAGCAGCCGCTCCAGCACGTAGATCGCCTCGGGCCGGCCGTTGCCGCGGTAGGGCGCGAGCGGGCTGGTGTGGCTATAGACGCTCTCGACGCGCACGTGCGCCGCCGGGATGGCGTACATGCCGGCGAGCGAGCCCAGGTTGGCGAACGCCGGCAGCAGGTTGCGATCGGTCGAGACGTACGCGCCCACGGCGCTCGTGTTGCGCACGCGCAGCCCCAGGATGCGGTGCTCCGCGTCCAGCGCCAGCTCGGCTTCGCTCGCGACGTCGCGCGCATGATCGTCGGCGAGCGGCGCTTCGCTCCTGTCGCAGGCCCACTTCACCGGCCGCCCGAGCTTCCTCGCCAGCCACAGCACGATGCGGTGCTCGAGGTGCGCCCAGCCCTTGCCGCCGAAGGCGCCGCCGACGTCGCCGCTCACCACCCGGATCCGGTGCTCGGGCACCTTGAGCACGCCCGCCAATATCTCGCGTACGCGGTGCGGATACTGGATGTCGGCGTGCAGCGTGTAGCGTCCCTCGCCCGGATCCCAGGCCCCGAGCGCGCCGCGCGGCTCGAGGTATTGCGCGTGCACGCGCTGCACCGCGTAGCGGCGCCGCACCACGTGCGCGGCGCGCGCGAACGCCGCTTCGGCGGCAACCTTGTCGCCGACCTCGAAGACGTTGCAGATGTTGTCGGGACACTCGCCCCACACCGCGCCGCCAGCCGGCAGAGGCTCGTAGCCGACCTCGACCCGCTCGGCGGCGTCCTTGGCGAGCGCGGCGGACTCCGCGACCACCGCCGCCACCGGCTCGCCGACGTGGCGCACCTTGCCGCGGGCGAGCCCGGGATGCGCGCGCCAGAACATGGGCGAGCCGTCCGGCCGGCTGCGCTTGATCGTCGGCGCCGTCGTGCCGATGCCGTCGCGCTCCAGATCCCCCGCCGTGAACACGCCGAGCACGCCCGGCATCGCGCGCGCCGCCGCGGCGTCGATCGACGCGATGCCCGCGTGCGCGTGCGGCGACCGCAGCAGGTAGAGATGGGTCTGGCCCGGCAGGAAGAGGTCGTTGACGAAGCGCCCTTCGCCGCGCAGCAGGCGCGGGTCCTCGAAGCGGGTCACGGGCTGGCCGATGCCGAATTTGTCTTGCATCCTCGAATTAGATTCTAAAATCGGCGCCATGAGCTACAACGCGTTCGACCTGACGGGCAAGTCGGTCCTGGTGACCGGCGGCAACAGCGGCATCGGGCTGGGCATGGCGGAGGCGCTGGCCCAGGCGGGCGCCGCGGTCTGCATCTGGGGCACCAATCCGGAGAAGAACAAGAGAGCTCTCGAGAAAATACAAGGCCACGGCGCGAAGGCGCTCGCGCTGCACTGCGACGTCGGCGACGAGGCGGAGGTAGAGAAGCGCTTCGCCGAGACGGTGGCGGCGCTGGGCAACGTGCACGGCTGCTTCGCCAACGCCGGCGTCAGCGGGCGCGCCAACGTGAAGTCCTTCGCCGAGATGGACGCGGAGGAATGGAAGCGCGTCACGCGGGTCAACCTCGACGGCGCGTTCTACACGCTGCGCGCGGCGGCGCGCCACATGATGGCGCACGGGCAGGGCGGGGCGCTGGTCGGCACCGCGAGCCTGGCCGCGATCTCCGGCCAGCCGCGCGGCGAGCACTACGCCGCGACCAAGGGCGGGCTGATCTCGATGATCCGCGCGCTTGCCGTGGAATTCGCGCGCTACGGCGTGCGCGCCAACGCCATCCTGCCGGGCTGGATCGACACCGCGATGACCGAGAAGGCGCTCAACTGGGACAAGTTCAGGGACAAGGTGCTGCCGCGCGTGCCGATGCGCCGCTGGGGCAGGCCCGAGGACTTCGGCGCCATCGCGGTATACCTGGTGAGCGACGCCAGCAGCTACCACACCGGCGACACCTTCCTCATCGACGGCGGCTACTCCCTGTTTTGAAATCGGGGTCAGACCACGTTTTCGCTTGGGGAAAACGTGGTCTGACCCTGTTTTGGAGACGAAATGATAAGGATCCTCGGCCGGGCGAATTCGTTCAACGTGCGCAAGGTCCTGTGGGCCTGCGGCGAGCTCGGGCTCGAGTTCACGCGGGAGGACTGGGGCCGCGGCTACCGGCCGACGAGCGACCCCGAGTTCCGCGCCGTCAACCCGATCGGCCTCGTGCCTGCGGTGATCGACGGCGAAACGGTGCTGAGGGAGTCGAACGCCATCGTGCGCTATCTCGTCGGCAAGTACGCGCCGGGCTCGCCGATGTATCCGGCCGACCTCGCGGCACGCGCCCGTGCCGAGCAGTGGATGGACTGGGCCAACTACGAGACCTCGATCTCGCTGCGCGGCGCGTTCCTCGGCGGCATGCTGAACGAGCCGCCGTGGAACCACCCCTGGTTCGTCGAGCGCGGCCGCGCCCAGATCACGAAAGAGGTCGGCCAGCTGGACGAGCACCTGCGCGGCGCCGGCCCCTACGTGACGGGATCCGAGTTCACGGTCGGCGACATCCCGGTCGGGCTGGTCGTCAATCGCTGGTTCCACCTCAACTTCGAGCGGCCGCGCTACGAGGCGGTGGAGAGGTACTACGAGGTGCTGACGCAGCGCCCCGCCTACCGGGCGCACGTGAGGAACGGCCTGCCCTAGGCGCAGGCGGGCGGCGGCGCGAAGGCGCAGTACTCGCGCTCGAGCAGCTGCGCGAAGCGGATCGTGGCCAGGTCGCCGTGCTGCGGCCCCACGATCTGCACGCTCAACGGCAGGCCGCGCGGATCGAGCCCGACCGGCGCCGCGGTGCCCGGCAGGTAGCACATGCCCGCGAGTCCCGCCCACCACATCTGCGTCGTCGCGGGCTGCGGCTTGCCGTTCACGCGGATCATGCGCTCCCAGCGCTCGCCCGGCATCGAATGCGGAAACGCCGCGGTCGCGGCGTTCGGGCAGAGCAGCACGTCCCAGTCCCTGAAGAATTCCGCCCACGCGAGCCGCATCTGGTGCCGGCGGTTCGATGCCGTCAGCCAGTCGCGGTGGGATTGCGTGTTCGCGCGCACCATCTGCGCGTAGTACGAGCGGTCTTCCGCCTTCAGCGCCCCGCGCGCCGCGAGCATCGAGCCGAAGAAGGCGTCGGTCTGGCGGCCGGAAGTGGCGCCGCGCAGCAGCTGGATGAAGACGCGGTGCGCCTCGTCCAGGTCGAACGCGGGCCGGGCGCGCTCCGAGACCTTCGCGCCGCGGCGCGCGAGGAAACGCGCGAGCCTCGCGATCGCGGCCTGCACCGTCGCGTCGGTCTCCGCGGTCGGGTGCGACAGCAGCACTGCGACGCGCCAGCCTCGCAGCGTCTTCCTCCACGGGCGCGGCAGCGCGACCTTCCAGCCGGCGCCGTCGATCTCGTCCGCTCCCGCCATGATGCCGAGCGCGAGCTCGAGGTCGTGCGCGCCGCGCGCCAGCGGGCCGATCACCGAGATGTCGGCCGGGTGCGCGATGCCGGGCAGCGCGTGGCCCTGGATCGAGCACAGCCCGTAGGTCGGCTTGTGCCCGTAGACGCCGCAGTAGTGGGCGGGATTGCGGATCGAGCCGCCGATGTCGCTGCCCGCCTCCAGCCCGGTGAGCCCGGCCGCGAGCGCCGCTGCCGCGCCGCCGGAGGAGCCGCCGGGCGTGCGAGCGGGGTCCCACGGGTTCACGGTCTTGCCGTAGACCGGGTTCGCCGTTTCCCAGTCGGCAAGCATCACCGGCACGTTGGACTTGCCGAAGACGTTGGCGCCGGCGGCGAGGAAGCGCTCGACCGCGAGCGCGTTCCTCTTCGCGCGCGCGCCGCGGAGCTCGGCGAGCCCCCAGGTGGTGGGGTGCCCGATGAGGTCGAACGACTCCTTCACCGTCATCGGCAGCCCGGCGAGCGGCGCGCGCTTCGCCCCCTTGCGGTCCAGCGCGCGCGCCCGCTTGCGCGCTGCCTCGAAGTCGCGTACCGGCAGCGCATTGAGTGGTCCGTCGAGCCGCTCGATGCGGCGGATGTAATGCTCGAGCAGCTCGAGCGCGCCGATCCTCTTCTCGCGCAGGGCGCGGATCAGCTGGGTCGCGGTCCGAAACGCGATGTCCATGCGGGCCTCCCGGAATGCGCTAGATTATGGCGATGAAGGAACTGGTCGCCAAGCTCGAATCGCTGCTGCGGCTGCGCTCGATCCCGTTCGGCATGAAGCTCTACGAGTCCGTCGACGAGATGGCGGCGATCCCGCGCATCCGCCGGCCGAAGGACAGCAGGCACACGCTCGACCAGATCGTCGCGCAGGCGGCGCGCCTCGGCTGGACCGTGGGCATCACCGCCGACGACCTGGTGGGCGACCAGTGCCGCTCGGTGGTCGGGCTCGGAGGCCAGGACGAGAAGTGGTTCTCCGGCCAGCACATGGCGGGCGTCTGGTTCGCGACGCCGGCCGACGCGGCGGCGCACCAGAAGGCGATGAACCTCGTGCCTGCGGGAAAGTACCGGGCGCTGGCGGTGGCGCCCCTCGTGAAATGGTGGAGCGCCGACTGGGCGGCGCGGGGCCGCTTCGACCCGCCCGACATCGCGCTCTTCTACGCCACGCCCGGCGCGATGATCTATTTCATCAACGGGCTGCAATGGTCCGGCTACAAGCGCTTCGACTGGAGCGTAGTGGGCGAGTCCGCCTGCGCCGATTCCTGGGGCCGCGCGCTGCGCACGCGCGAGGCGAGCCTCTCGATCCCGTGCTTCGCGGAGCGGCGCTACGGCGGCGTGCTCGACGACGAGATGCTGATGGCGCTGCCGCCCGAGCAGCTCGAGAAGGCGATCGCGGGGATGGAGGCGCTGGCGAAGAACGGCTTCCGCTACCCGTTCCCGCAGTACGGCATCCAGCAGGACGTGCGCGCCGGGATGGCGGTGAGCTACCCCGAACGGAAGTAGCCTAGCGCCCCTTGAACTCTGGCAGGCGGCGGTCGGCCATCGCCTTGACGCCCTCCCTGAAGTCCTCGGTGCGGCGCTGCCATTCCTGCTCGACCAGCTCGCGCTCCGTTGCCGCCTCGATGGCGTCGGCGAGGCCGCGCCGCAGGGTCTCGCGCATCGAGACGACGGCAAGCGGCGCCGATTGCGCGATCTCGGCAGCGAGCGCGACCGCGGCGGCGCGCACTTCGTCGAGCGGCACGAGCACGTCGGCGAGGCCCATCGCCACCGCTTCGCCGCCGGGAATGCGCCGCCCGGTGTAGAACATCAGCGCCGCCTGCTGCGGGCCGACGAGGCGCGGCAGCGTGGTGGTGAGGCCGAAGCCGGGATGGAAGCCGAGGCGGCTGAAGTTGGCGCAGAAGCGCGCCTCGGCGCAGGTGACGCGAAAATCCGCCACCAGCGCGAGGCCGAGGCCGCCGCCGACCGCGGCGCCCTGCACCGCGGCGACGATCGGCTTGCGGGTGCGGAACAGCCGCGTCGCCTCCTTGTACAGGTGCTTGACCGGGCCGCCGGCCTCGGCGGCGGTGCCCGTCGCCGGCCGGTTGGCGAGGTCGGCGCCGGCGCAGAACGACTTGCCCGCGGCCGCCAGCACGACCGCGCGGCACCCCGTGTCGTGGTCGAAGGCCTCGAGCGCCTCGCCGATCTGCGCGATCAGCGCGTTGTCGAAGTAGTTGTGCGGCGGGCGGCGGATCTCGATGGTGCCGACGCGCCCGGCGAGGTCGACGCCGATATCGGTGAATGCGGGGGCTGCGGCCATGGCGGTTCTCCGTTGTTCAGCGGCATAAATGTGTGTTACATGGCCGGATTGCGCAAGCCGCGTTTCGGGGAGCAACCATGCACGAGTTCCGTTTCGAGCCCGCCCGCCTGCCGCCCGAGGCCGAGGCGCTGCGGCGCGAGGTCCGCGAGCTGATCGCCGCCGAGGTGGCGCGCGGCGGCTTCGTGCCGAAGCGCAACTCATGGTCCAGCTTCGATCCGGACTTCAGCCGCAAGTGCGGCGAGCGCGGCTGGATCGGCATGCGCTGGCCGAAGCAATACGGCGGGCGCGAGCGCTCGGCGCTCGAGCGCTACGTGGTGACCGAGGAGATGCTCGCCGGCGGCGCGCCGATCGGCGCGCACTGGATCGCCGACCGCCAGAGCGGCAACCAGATCCTGCGCCACGGCAGCGAGCGCGCGCGCCGCGAGATCCTGCCGCGCATTGCCGCCGGCACCTGCTTCTTCTCCATCGGCATGAGCGAGCCCGACTCGGGCTCGGACCTCGCCAACGTGCGCACGCGCGCGACGCGCGCCGAGGGCGGCT
This sequence comes from Burkholderiales bacterium, assembly GCA_035500055.1. Classification (GTDB taxonomy): domain Bacteria; phylum Pseudomonadota; class Gammaproteobacteria; order Burkholderiales; family SG8-39; genus RBG-16-66-20. The sequence goes on from DATJXO010000017.1 coordinate 7,077, forward strand.
GGAAGCTCTCCGGCACCAAGGTGTGGACCAGCAACGCGCACCGCACCCACTACCTGATCGCGCTCGCGCGCAGCGCGCCGAAGGAGGAGGACCGCCACGCCGGCCTGACGCAGTTCATCGTCAGGCTCGACGCTCCAGGGGTGGCGGTGCGCCCGATCCACAACCTTTACGGCGGCCACGACTTCAACCAGGTCATCTTCGACGACGTGCGCGTCGAGGACGACATGGTGGTGGGCGAGGTGGGGGCCGGCTGGCGCATGGTCACCTCCGAGCTCGCCTTCGAGCGCTCCGGGCCCGACCGCTTCCTGTCCACCTTCCAGCTGCTGCGCGAGACGGTGAACGAGCTCGGCGCGGAGCCGGGCGAGCGCGCCGCGGCCGACATCGGCCGCTTCGTCGCGCACCTGGCGACGCTCCGCCGCATGTCGCTCTCGATCTCCGGCATGCTGGAGAAGGGCGCGCAGCCCGCGGTCGAGGCGGCGCTGGTGAAGGACATCGGCACCACGCTCGAGCGCGAGATGCCGGAGAGCTTTCGCCACCTCGTGCCGGGCGAGCCCGCGCTCGGCGCCGGCGCGAGCTACGCCGAGCTGCTCGGCAAGACGATGCTGCAGGCGCCCGGGTTCACGATCCGCGGCGGCACGCGCGAAATCCTGCGCGGCATGATCGCGCGCGGGCTGGGTCTGCGATGAGCGCCGCCGGGCAGGACCTGCTCACCACGGTCGACCGTGTCTGCGAGGCGCAGTGCGCCAAGGCGGTGCGCGAGGCGGCCGAGGCGGGCGAGTGGCCGGCGGCGCTGTGGAACGCGCTCGACGAAGTCGGGCTGGTGCGCGCGGCGCTGCCGGAATCCGCCGGCGGCGCCGGCCTCGACTTCGCCGACGCGATGCTCGCGCTGCGCCGCCTCGCCTACCACGCCGCGCCGGTGCCGCTCGCCGAGACGATGGTCGCGGGCAGGCTGCTGCTCGCCGCCGGGCTCGAGGTGCCCGAGGGGCCGCTCACGATCGCGCCGGCGAGGGGACGGGATTCCCTGAAGCTCGAGCA
>DATJXO010000018.1:0-7911 GCA_035500055.1 Burkholderiales bacterium
GTGCGGGATCGACTGCAGCCCGGCGAGGAAGAACAGGAAGTTGTAGCTGATCTGCTTCCAGACCGCCGCGATCACGATCAGCAGCAGCGCCTGGTCGGCGTTGACGTAGTAGTTCCAGTCGACCCCGAACCCGTGCAGCGCATAGGTGATCACGCCGATCGAGGGCGAGAGCAGGAACAGCCAGAGGATCCCGGCGATGGCCGGCGCGACCGCGTACGGCCAGATCAGCAGCGTCTTGTAGAGCGTCGCGCCGCGCACCACCCGGTCGGCGAATACGGCGAGCAGCAGCGAGATGCACAACCCGCTCGCCGCGACCAGCACCGAGAACAGCGCGGTGACCTTGAACGAGGCGACATAAGTGCCGTCCTTGAAGAGCGAGGCGAAATTGTCGAGCCAGACGAACTGCGCCTTGGCGGCGAAGGCATCCTGGATCAGCGTCGACCAGTAGAAGGTCTGCGCCACCGGCCAAAAGAAGAACACCAGCGAAATCGCGATCTGCGGCGCCACCAGGGCGTACGGCAGCCACCGCGAGCGGAACAGCGCGCGCTTTTCCATCCCGCTAGACGGAGCGGCGGGGGGACTTGAAGGGGGGCGCAGGCGTTCTGCCGCATCCCCCCTTTCCCACTACTTGTTGGCCTGCTGGAACTTCACGAGCAGCTCGTTGCCGCGCCTTACCGCGTCGCCGAGCGCTTCCTTGGCGGTCTTGTTGCCGCCCCAGACCGCCTCGAGCTCCTCGTCGATCACGTTCCGGATCTGCACGAAGTTGCCCAGCCGCAGGCCCTTGGAGTTCGGCGTCGGCGGCTTGTTCGTCAGCTCCTTGATCGCGATGTCGAAGCCCGGCCGCTCCTTGTAGAGCCCTTCCTTCTTCGCCAGCTCGTAGGCCTCGATCGTGATCGGCACGTAGCCGGTCGACTTGTGCCAGTCGTACTGGATCTCGGGCGAGGACAGGAAGGTGAAGAACTTGGCGATGCCCTTGTAGATCTTCGGGTCCTTCTGCGTCATCACCCAGAGGGTCGCCCCGCCGATGATGGTGTTCTGCGGCGCGCCCTTCACCTCGGGGTAGTACGGCAGCGCTCCGACGCCGAATTCGAACTTGGCGTTCGCCTTGATGTTGGCGTACGAGCCGCTCGAAGTCGTTTCCATCGCGCACTCGCCGCTCATGAACTTCCCTGTGGGCTCGTCCTTGCGGCCGGCGTAGGTAAAGAGGCCCTTCTTCGCCATGTCGCCGAGGTGCTGGATGTGCTTCACCTGCACCGGCCCGTTGAACTCCAGCCGCGTCCCCAGGCCGCCGAAGCCGTTCTGCAGCGTCGCGAACGGCACGTTGTGCCAGGCACTGAAGCTCTCCAGCTGCACCCAGGACTGCCAGCCGGTGGTGAACGCGCAAGGGATGCCCGCGGCCTTCAGCTTCTCCGCGTCCGCGGTGAGCTCCTCCCAGGTCTTGGGCGGCTTGTTCGGGTCGAGCCCCGCCTTCTTGAAGGCGTCCTTGTTGATGTAGAGCACCTGCGTCGAGCTGTTGAACGGCATCGACAGCAGGTGGCCGTGGGTGTCGGAATAGTACGAGGTGACCGCCGGCAGGTAGTCCTTGGGATTGAATTTCTCGTGCTGCTCGGCCATCAGCTGGTACACGGGCTTCACCGCGCCCTTCGCCGCCATCATGGTCGCCGTGCCGACCTCGAATACCTGCAGGATCGCGGGCGGGTTGCCGGAGCGATAGGCGGCGATCGCCGCGGTCATCGACTCGTCGTACTGGCCCTTGTAGACCGGAACGACCTTGTAATCCTTCTGGCTGTCATTGAACTTCTGGGCGATCTCGTTCACCTTGTCGCCGAGCTTGCCCGCCATTGAATGCCACCACTGGATCTCGGTCTGCGCCTGCGCGTTGCCGGCGAGACCGGCCGCGGCCAGTGCCGCGAAAAGATGCTTGAACCGCATGAAACCTCCTCTGGTCTGGGTGAGTCCCGCTCTACTGGCCCGGTCTGGCGCCGGACGGTGCCCGAGTATAGCCAAAGCCCGCGACAGAAATGCGTCTATTTCTTCCTGTGGCCGCGCGGCACCCGCCTGGGAACGCCCGGCTCGCGCCCGGCGCGGTGCTCCGCCTCGAAAGCCCGCAGCAGGGCGTCGCCCTCCGCGACCGCCCGGTCGAGCGCCACCTTGGGCGGGACCTTGTCGCTCCAGACGCCTTCCAGCTCCCGGTCGACGATCTCGCGGATCGCCTCCAGCCGGCCGAGCCGGATGCCGCGCGAGTCGGGCGTGGGCCGGCGCAGCTTGAGCTGGCGGATCGCGATCTCGTAGCCGGGGTGCACGTCGTAGAACCCCTGCGCCCGGATCGCCTCGTAGGCCGCCTCGGTCAGCGGCACATAGCCGGTGCGCTCGGCCCATTCCGCCTGGATCGGGGTTTGCGTGAGCCAGGCGAGGAATTTCGCCGCGCCGCGGTACTCGGCGCTCTTGCGTCCGGCCAGCACCCAGATCCCGCCGCCGCCGATGAGCGTGTTCTGCGGCGCTCCCGGGATGTCGTCGTAGTAGGGAAACTGGCCGACGCCGAAATCGAAGCCCGCCTCGCGCCGCAGGTCGGCCGCGCTGGAAGAGGCCGCCGTGAGCATCGCGCATTCGCCCTTGGCGAAGCGGCGCTCGCCCTCGACGCGCCGGCCGCTGTAGCTGAAATAGCCGGCGCGCGCCCACGACCCGAGCACCGAGATGTGCCGCATCATGAGCAGGGTGTTGAACGTCAGCTTCGCGTCCATCCCCTCCATGCCGTTCTCGCGCGTGGCGAAGTCCTGGTTGTGCCACGCGCTCATGTTCTCGACCTGCACCCAGGCCGGCCAGGTCGTGGTGAAGGGGCACGAATAGCCGGCGCTCGCCAGCGCGCCCATCATCTTCGGCATCTCGTACCAGGTCCTGGGCGGCCGGTCCGGGTCGAGCCCCGCCTTGCGGAAGGCATCCTTGTTGTAGAACAGGATCGGCGTCGCGAGGTTGAACGGCAGCGCCAGCAGGCGCCCGCCGCGGTCGGCGAAGTAGCTCGCCACCGCCGGCAGGAACGCGGCGGCGTCGAGCCGCTCGTGCTCCTCGGCCATCAGCTGCCACAGCGGCCGGACCGCGCGGCGCGCGGCCATCATGTGCTCGGTGCCCGCCTCGGAGACCTGCACCAGCGCCGGCCCGTCGCCCGCGCGCTGCGCGGCGAGCGCCGCGATCATCGTGTCCTCGTAGCTGCCCTTGTGCTCGGCGACGACGCGGTACTGCGACTGCGACGCGTTGAAGCGGCTCACCAGCGTCTCGAGCGCGTCGCCGAGCGGGCCGCCCATGGCGTGCCAGAAGCGGATCTCCTGCTGCGCGCGCGCCGCGCCGCTGGCCGCGGCGAGCAGCAGCGCGAGCAGCGGGATCGAAACGGCGCGCCGGATCATGCGAGGCGCATTGTATGATGGCCGTGCACGCGGCGATGCACGATCTCACGGCAACCGAGGTTGCGGCGCAATACGCGAGCGGCGCGCTGTCGCCGGTCGACGTCACGCGCGCCTGCCTGGCGCGCATCGAGGCCTGCGAGCCGCGCCTGAACGCCATGTACCGCGTCAGCCGCGAGACAGCTCTGCAGGCGGCGCGGGCCTCGGAGGCGCGCTGGCGGGCGAAGCAGCCGCTGTCGCCGCTCGACGGCGTGCCGGCTACGATCAAGGAAAACATCTACACCCGCGGCGACCCGGCGCCGATCGGGACCCGGGCAAACGACGACGCGGCGCCGCAGCCGCAGGACGCCCCTCCCGCCGCCAGGCTGCGGGAGGGCGGCTGCGTCATCCTCGGCAAGACGACGATGCCGGATTTCGGCATGCTGTCCTCCGGCCTGTCGAGCCTGCACGGCGTGACGCGCAACCCTTGGAACCTCGAGCGCAACACCTCGGGCTCGAGCTCCGGCGCCGGCGCCGCCTGCGCCGCGGGCTACGCGCCGCTGCACCTCGGCACCGACATCGGGGGCTCGGTGCGCCTGCCTGCGACGCACTGCGGCATCTTCGCGCTCAAGCCCAGCCTCGGGCGCGTCCCGGTATATCCGCCCTATATCGGCCGCGTCACCGGCCCGATGACGCGCGACGTCGCGGCGAGCGCCGCGCTCATGAACCTGCTCTCGCGGCCGGACGCGCGGGATTTCATGTCGTTGCCGTACGAGGCCACTGATTTTTCCAGGCAACTGGATTGGTATTCGAATGAAGAACTGAAGCCGCTCAGGATCGCCTTCCTTGCGGACATGAAAGTCGGCCTGCCGGTGCACCCGGAGGTGCGCGCCGCGGCCGCGGCCGCGGCGAAAGCGCTCGAGGCGGCGGGCGCGCAGGTCGAGGAAATCGCCTCTTTTCTCACGCCCGAGGTCTCCGCCGGCATGGAGAAGTTCTTCGAGGCCCGCCTCTACAACGACTATCTGCAGATGCCGCCGGCGAGGCAGGCGAAGGTGCTGCCCTTCATCGCCGAGTGGTGCAGCTGGCGGGCGAAGAGCTTCAGCGGGCGCGACGTCATGGCCGCCTACTCGAGCTACGTGGCGCTGCGCGAGGTCACGACGCGCGCCACCCTGCCGTACGACTTCGTCGTCTCGCCGGTATCGCCGATCCTGCCGTACGGCGCCGAGCTGCCTTCGCCCAACAACGATCCGCACGACGCGCTGCCGCACATCGCCTTCACGGTGCCGTACAACATGTCGGAGCAGCCCGCGGCGTCGCTCAACTGGAGCTTCAGCAAGGACGGCCTGCCGATCGGCGTGCAGGTGATCGGCCGGCGCTTCGACGACGCGGGCGTGCTGCGCCTCGCGCGCCTGCTCGAGCGGCTGCGCCCCGCGCCGAGGCCCTGGCCGAATCCGGTCTAGCGACCGGTCTGTCGCCCCCGCGAACGCGGGGGCCCATGGGCTTCAGAACTAGGCCGCGACCTGCTCGTAGTCGAGCGAAGGCAGGTCGGCGCGCCGGCTGGCGTGCTCGACCGTGATGGCGCAGATGTTGCCCTTCGAATCCACGTCGATCTGCGTGTCCTCGTCCAGGTCGCGCGTCTCCGCCACCGGGATCGGCCGGAACTCGATATACAGCGTATCAGTGTCGCGGAAGTACTTGATCTTCACGGCTCGAATCTCCGATCGAAGAACGCATTATGCACGGTGAGCCCGTCGTCCAGCAGTACCACCCTCAGCCAGCGGTTCCCGGCCTCCGGGATACGTCCCCAGCGTCGGATGCGTCCGTCGACCTGCAGGGCCTCGTGCTCAGGGTTCTGCGCGACGCGCTCGATCCACGAATCCTCGATAGCGAGGCGGTCGGCTCTTTTCCGGATTGCGGCGAAATAGCGGGTCGTTCGCATCCGACCGAGCAACGCGCAGTGGCGTGCAATGGATGACGTTTGCCAACCTCGCCCCAAGGGGCCGAGCTGTCGATTTGGGGATATGACCCGCAACGCCCCGTCACACCCCGCCCAGACGTACAGATTTGATTTCGCGTAGAACTTTGCGGCTTGCGGCGGCGTCGGGGGAGCGGCATGGCAAAGAATTCGTCGATCGAGTGGACATGCTGGATACTGAGACTACGCTGGAGGACGTTCCGGCTGAGGCTTGGAACTTTCGCCTAGGCAACCGCTCGGCGTTAGAGTGGGTCCTCGACCAGTACAAGGAATCGAAACCGAAGGACCCGACGATCCGGGAGAGGTTCGACACCTACCGCTTTGCCGACTACAAGGAAAAGGTGATCGACTTGCTCATGCGGGTGACGACGGTCTCGGTCGAGACGCAGCGCATCGTCGAGGCTATGAAGAAGGCACCCCACTAGCACCGCCGCGCTATTTGCCCGCCTCAGTCTCGGTAAAGAGCTCAACGCTCCTGAGGTGCGTCTCGTGCACGTAGCGCAGGATGTCGGGCCAGTCCTTCTCGTCGTAGGTATCCAGCTCGGGGGGCGCGCCGGACTTGCGGCGCAGGCCGGGGTGGTAGCCCACCCAGCGCAGGTCGTAGTCGCGCGGGTGCGTGCGGTCCCACTTCAGCGCGCGCTTCGCGATCAATAGCGTCTTCACCGGGTCGTCGCGCTGCCGCTGCCTCAGCGCCTCGCTCATGCTGCGGCCGAGCGCCGCCACCGACTGCCGCGCCGCCTTGTCGCGGCAGCGCAGCGCGTCGTAGACGGCGCGCAGGCGGCCGACGTGGTACCAGAACACCGCCTCCTCGCCGCGCTTCGGCTCGCGCGCGAGCGCGTTGGCGAGCGCGTAGAGCACCGGCGGATTGTGGCCGCCCGGGCGCTTCAGTGCCTCGGCGATCGCGTCGCGGCGCGCCGCGGGAGAGCCCGCGCCGAGGCGGCGTATGAGCTCGGGCCCGCCGCGCGCGCCGGCCATCGCGCCTAGCCCGCGTGCACCGGCCCGAGCGGCCGCAGCCGGACCCCGCGGCGCAGCTTCTTCCATCGGAACTCGGCCGGGTCGGCGAGCGCGGGCCCCGGCGCCCTCACCACCAGCACCTCCTTCGCGATCGGCTCGAAGTCGGCACGGAAGTGGACCGAGCTCTTCAGCGCCACGATCCGCTCGCGGCGCGGCTCGATGCCGACGTGGCGGAACATCTCCTGGTCCGCGGCCTGGCACTTGCGCGAAGCGAGCACCACGCGCAACCCGGGCGCCGCGCGGCTGCGCAGCAGCGCCATCGGCCCAAGCTGCATGCGGAAGCCCTTGAACATCGGCCCGGTGCAGGTAAACCTGCCGTCGCCGAGACGCTCCACGATGAACTCGCCGCCGAACGGCGAGTCGCCCGGGATGCGCGAGCGGCCCCCGAGCTTGAAACTGGAGGCGGCACCCACCCCCATCTCGTGAGCCTGCCTCGCCGCCTCCGCGTCGATCAGCAGGCCGAGCACGGCGTCGTGCGCGTCCTGCTGCGCTAGCGCGCGCAGCAGCCCAGTGGTGTCGCCGTTGCCGCCGGCGCCTGGGTTGTCCTGGGTATCGGCGAGCACCACCGGCGCGCCCGGCTCGCCGCGCGCCCGCGCGCGCGCCACCGCTTCGCCGGGCGAATGCAGCTCGAGCGCGAAGTCCTTCTCCGCATCGGCCACCCGGCGGTGCAGCCGCGCCACCGCGCCCGCGGTGGCCTGCGGATCGGTGCCGTAGCCGAACACCGCCATGCCGCAATCGGCGAAGTCCGCCATCGGAAAGCCCGGGGTGAAGGACAGCGTCACGCCCGGCTCGCGGGCGAGCTCGGCGTAGATGCTGCGGCAGGGATCGACGAAGGAGCATTGCGACGGGATGCCGGTGAGGTAGTCGAGGACGCGCCAGCCCTTCGCCAGCCGCTCGCCGCTCCTCAGCATGCGATCGAGCAGCTGTGCCGCGCGCGCGCCGGTCTCGGCCATGTCGACGTGCGGGTAAGTACGATAGGCCGCCAGGGCATCGGCGCGCTCGAACATGGCGCGCGTGACGTTCGCGTGCAGGTCGAGGCTCGCCGCGACTGGGACGCGCGGCCCCACGACCTCGCGCACGCGCCGGAGGATCTCGCCCTCGCCGTCGTCATGCGCCTCGGTAACCATCGCGCCGTGCAGGTCGAGGTAGACGCCGTCGACCGGAAGGTGCTTTTTTAATTGAGAAATCAATTCACCCACGATGCGCTCGAAAGCCTCCGTCGTGACCTGCGCCGACGGGCTGGCGGCTGCCCAGGCGGTGGCGACGAGGTCGTGCCCGGCCGCCCGCAGCGCATCGATCGCGCCCGCCGCGGGAATGTTGGCGCCGGCGACCGCGCCGAAGACGGGCTCGCCGTACTGCACGCCGGGCCAGCCGCCGCCGGCTTCGAAGGCGCCGTAGTCCGCCTTCGAGGGCGCGAACGTGTTGGTCTCGTGCTGCATGCCGCCGATTGCGATGCGTGCCATGGCCTGATAAATTGATTTCAGCTTTTCCTAGGGAGATTTTCTCATGCGCAAGCTCGTCGTACTGCTCGTGCTCGCCTCGGCCATG
>DATJXO010000019.1:0-3398 GCA_035500055.1 Burkholderiales bacterium
GCGTTGTCCGGGACGTCGCCCTGGCCGTAGGTCGAGGTGACGACCAGGAACACGCCGCCGCGCTCGAACACGCTCGCGTCGAGCCCGTCCATCATCAGGGTTTCGACCTGCAGCGTGCCGTCGTCCCACGTCAGCTCGAGCTCCTGCGCCACGAGCTGCGCCGTGCCCGTCATGGTGCCGACCAGGAGAGTAAGCTTCATCGCAAGGATCGCGTTGACATCAAATATAATGCACCATAGAATTCATGGTAAGCATTATACTTCATACGACGCAGACATGAACGCCCCGATCTCCCCGGCGCAGCAGGAAGCCGCGTACCTCGCCCGGCTCGGCGAGCGCGTACGCACCTGGCGCCGCGCCCGCGGCACCACGCGCAAGGCGCTGTCGGAGAGCTCCGGCGTGTCGGAGCGCTACCTGGCGCAGCTCGAGGCGGGCCTCGGCAACATGTCGGTGCTGCTGCTGCGCAAGGTGGCTCGCGCGATGGGCGTCGCGGTCGAAGAGCTGGTGCGCGAAAGCTCGCAGCCCGAGGCAGCGCGCCGGCCGGTCGCGCTGGTCGGCCTGCGCGGCGCCGGCAAGTCGACCCTGGGCGCGCGCCTCGCCGAGGCGCTCGGCCTGCCGTTCGTGGAGCTGGACCGCGAGGTCGAGCGCGAAGCGGGCGCGCGGCTGGAGGAGGTGTTCGCGATGTACGGCCAGGAAGCCTATCGGCGCTTCGAGCGGCGCGCGCTGGAGCGCGTCCTGCGCGGCCGGCCGGCGGTCATCGCCGCCGGCGGCAGCCTCGTCACCGACCCCGACACCTATCGCCTGCTGCTCGACCACTGCGACACCGTGTGGCTCAAGGCGCGGCCGGAGGAGCACATGAGCCGCGTCATCGCGCAAGGCGACATGCGGCCGTTCGCCGGGCGCATGCAGGGCCGCAACGCGGCGCTCGACGAGATCCGCCGGCTGCTCGCCGACCGCGACCGGCTCTACGCGCGCGCGGCAATCACGGTGGACACCAGCGGCAGGCCGCCCAAGGCGGTGCTTGCCCAGTTGAAGAAGGCGATCGCGGAGCGCAGATGATCACATTCCAGACCGACCCCTCGAAGTACAACCACTGGAAGCTCGCGTTCGACGGCGCCGTCGCGACGCTGACGCTCGACATCGCCGAGGACAAGGGCATCGAGCCCGGCTACAAGCTCAAGCTCAACTCCTACGACCTCGGCGTCGACATCAAGCTGCACGACGCGCTGAACCGCATCCGCTTCGAGCATCCCGAGGTCAAGTGCGTGGTGCTGACCGGCGGCAAGAGCCGCATGTTCTGCTCCGGCGCCAACATCTACATGCTCGGGATGTCGAGCCACGCCTGGAAGGTGAACTTCTGCAAGTTCACCAACGAAACGCGCAACGGCCTGGAGGATTCCAGCCGGCATTCGGGCCTCAGGTTCCTCGCCGCGCTCAACGGCACCACCGCCGGCGGCGGCTACGAGCTGGCGCTCGCCTGCGACCGCATCGCCATGATCGACGACCGCTCCTCCACGGTCAGCCTTCCCGAGGTGCCCCTGCTCGGGGTCCTGCCGGGGACGGGCGGCCTGACGCGGATCGTGGACAAGCGCAAGGTGCGCCGCGACCTCGCGGACGTCTTCTGCACCACCGCCGAGGGGGTGCGAGCGGATCGCGCGAAGCAATGGAAGCTGGTCGATTACGTCGCCAAGCCGCAGCAGTTCGGCGAGGCGGTGAAGGGCTGGGCCGCGGAGCTGGCGAAGGACTCGGACCGCCCCGGAGGGCAAGGGATCGCGCTGACGTCCCTGGCGCCGCGGCTCGTCGAGCTGAAGGTCGATGCCGCCGAGAGAACCGCGCAGCTCGTCGTCCACGGTCCGGGCAAGGGGGACCTGCAGGTCCGCAGGTCGGCCGACTGGTATCCGCTGCAGCTCGCGCGCGAGCTCGACGAGGCCATCCTCAACCTGCGCCATAACCATCTCGACGTCGGCCTGTGGATCCTGAAGACGAAGGGAAGCGTGCAGGAAGCGCTCGCCCTCGACGCCGTGCTCGACGAGAACAAGGCGGACTGGTTCGTGCGCGAGACCCTCGGTTACCTGCGCCGCACGCTGGCGCGCCTCGACGTCTCCTCGCGCTCGATGTTCGCGGTGGTAGAGCCCGGGTCGTGCTTCGCCGGCACGCTCGTCGAGCTGCTCCTGGCGGCCGACCGCAGCTACATGCTCGACGCGGAGGACGGCCCCGCGATCGCGCTCTCGGCGCTCAATTTCGGCGCCTACCCGATGGTCAACGGCGAATCGAGGATCTCGGCGCACTTTTGCGGCGACGTTCCCGAGCTCCCCAGGGGCGAAATCCTGGACACGCAAAAAGCGAGCCGGCTCGGCCTGGTGACCTTCGCTCCGGACGACATCGACTGGGAGGACGAGGTGCGAATTGCGATCGAGGAGCGGGTCAGCCTTTCGCCCGACGCCCTCACCGGGATGGAGGCTTCGCTGCGCTTCAGCGGCCGCGAGAACATGCTGACGCGCGTCTTCGGCCGCCTGTCGGCGTGGCAGAACTGGATTTTTGTGCGGCCGAACGCGGTCGGAGATCAAGGCGCCCTCAAGGTCTACGGCACGGGCGCCAAGGCGAAATTCAACTGGGAACGGGTCTAATCATGTCAGGCATAAACTATTCGGAGAAGATTCCCAACAACGTCGACCTGGTGGGCGACCGTACGCTGCAGCGCGCGCTGGAGCACTGGCAGCCGAAGTTCCTCGACTGGTGGCGCGGCATGGGGCCGACCGACTTCCAGTCGGCCGACGTCTACTTGCGCACCGCGGTGTCGGTCGACAGCGACGGCTGGGCGCAATACGGCGCGGTGAAGATGCCCGACTACCGCTGGGGCATCTTCCTCGCCGACCCGGTCGCCGACCGCCGCATCGGCTTCGGCGACCAGATGGGGCAGCCCGCCTGGCAGCAGGTGCCCGGCGAATACCGCTCCACCCTTCGCCGCCTGATCGTGACGCAGGGCGACACCGAGCCGGCCTCGGTCGAGCAGCAGCGCCTGCTGGGCCACACCTGCCCTTCCCTCTACGACCTGCGCAACCTGTTCCAGGTGAACGTCGAGGAAGGCCGCCACCTCTGGGCGATGGTGTACCTGCTGCACGCCTACTTCGGCCGCGACGGCCGCGAGGAGGCCGAGGAGCTGCTCCAGCGCCACTCGGGCGACGCCGACAAGCCGAGGATCCTCACCACCTTCAACGAGCCGATCTCCGACTGGCTCTCGTTCTACTGCTTCACCTATTTCACCGACCGCGACGGCAAGTATCAGCTGAAGAGCTTCGCCGAGTCCGCGTTCGACCCGCTGTCGCGCACCTGCCGCTTCATGCTGACCGAGGAAGCGCACCACATGTTCGTCGGCGAGACCGGCATCGGCCGCGTCG
>DATJXO010000020.1:0-12739 GCA_035500055.1 Burkholderiales bacterium
GCGGCGCCGCGCGGCGTCGCGGGTGAGCAGCGGCGACGCCTGCACTTGCTCGGCGAGCGGCCCGTCCGGAAACGCGGCTTCCACCGCGCCCAGCGCGGCATCGAAGCGCGATGCACCGGGCGCCGGCGGCGGCGGGCGCAGCGCGGCCGCGGCCTCCTCGAGCGCGGGAAAGCAGTTGTTGTGCTCGAGCAGGAAATCGTCCACTTCGCCCGCGGGCGTGGCCGCGCGCGCGCCGGCGGGCGCGCGGGTGAAGAACGCGGCGAGCGCCTGCGCCACCTCGGCGAGGCGCCGGCTCTCGCCGCCGATGATCGAGACGAAGCGCCGGTGCTGCGCCGGCGGGAGGTCGTCGACCGTCTCGAGGATTTCGGAGGAGGAGCGGATCGCCGAGATGCGCGTCAGCAGGTCGTGCACGGTCTCGGCGAGGACCGGGTCCTGGCCGAGGCGGTCGGAAAGCGCGCTCACCGCCTGGCCGCGCTCGAGCCAGGCGCGGTGCAGCGCGACCAGCGCGCGCGCCCAGCCGGAGTGGCGGCCGGCGAGGTCCGCGGCCGTCGCCGCATCGAGCCCGAGCGCGCCGAGCAGCGGCTCGGCGGCGAGCTCGCCCAGGTCGCCGAGCAGGCGCCGCTCGGCGGCGCCGTCGAGCTCGTCGACCGACAACCCGAGCGCGCCGGCGATGCGCTTCAGCAGCGCGCCGCCGATGTTGCGCTTGCCCGCCTCGATCAGGTTCAGATACGAGGGGGAGATGCCGAGCGCCGCCGACAGCCCGGCCTGCGTCATCCCCAGGACGCGCCGCCGGTCGCGGATCTTCGGGCCGACCAGCGCCGCGGGCGTCATCCAACCCTCCGATGCTGCGGCGCAAGGTCGAAAATCGACGGGATTTTCAGCATCGATGTCAAGGATACACAAGAATTCCCAATCGACTCAACGAAATATTGTCTTGTTTACAAACTTGTCGGACCATCTTTCCTAGAATTGCGCGGGCGCGCAATCCGATCCCAATCTGGAGGAGATTTCTCAATGAGCGACACCATCAAGGACGCACACCGCCGGCGGCTGCTCAAGGCCAGCGCGGTGCTCGGCGCCGGCATCGCGACGCCGTCGCTGCTGTTCTCGCGCGGCGCGTGGGCCGCAGACCATCCGGCGCTCGGCACCTGGCCGGCCGGCACCGAGGGCGATACGGTCTACATCGGCGCGTCGGTTCCGCGCACCGGCGCCTATGCGGTGCAGGGCGAGGACGAGCTGAAGGGCATGCAGCTCGCGGTCGAGCACATCAACGAGGGCAACGCGCTGATCAAGCACATCGCGCCGAAGGTGAAGAAGGGCGTGCTCGGCAAGCAGGTGAAGCTGGTGGTCGCCGACTCGGGCGCCAAGCCCAACGAGGCGGTGCAGGCGCAGCAGCGCTTCATCAACGAGAACAAGATCATCGCCATGACCGGCTCGACCTCGAGCGCGGTGGCGGTGGCGCTCAACAAGTTCGCGGAGCGGCAGAAGGTGCTGTACTTGGTGGCGATCTCCGGGTCGAACGACACCACCGGCAAGGACTGCGCGCGCTACAGCTTCCGCCAGTGCTTCTACGGCCAGACCGCGGCGGCGGCGATCGGCCCTGTCCTGATCAAGACCTTCGGCAAGAACAAGAAGGCAGCGTTCATGACGCCGGACTACACCTACGGCCACACAGTGACCAAGTCGGTGAACGACTATCTGAGCGAGCACGCCGGCTGGCAGATGGTGACCAACCAGGTCTCGCCGCTCGGCACCTCGGACTTCAGCTCGTACCTGACCAACATCGCGAATTCCGGCGCCGAGTTCATCATCAACGTGAACTGGGGTCGCGACGCGGTGCTGTCGATCCAGCAGGCCAAGCAGTTCGGCCTCACCCCGAAGATGAAGATGGTGATCCCCTACCAGATCCCGTTCCTCGCCAAGGAAGTGGGTCCGGAGCTCACCGAGGGCGTGTACGCCGCCACCGACTTCTGGTGGACGCTGGAGGACAAGTACCCGCTCGCCAAGATGTTCGTGCAGGAGTTCGACAAGAAGTACGGCTACAAGCCCGAGTGGGGCGCGAACAACGCCTACATGCAGTTCGCGATCTGGGCGCGCATGGTCGAGGAAGCGGGCAGCTTCTACCCGCCGGACGTCATCAAGACCTACGAGAAGGGCGAGACCTTCGAGTCGACCGTGGGCAAGGTGCACTTCCGCGCCGCCGACCACCAGCTGGTGCGTCCGGTGATCATCGTGCGCGGCAAGAAGCCGAGCGACATGCGCAACAAGGAGGACTACTGGGAGGTCACCGAAGTCGTCCCCGGCGGCCCGCTGATGCAGAAGCCGGACGAGTTCGGCTGCAAGCTCGGCGATTACACCTAGGATAAAATCCGAGGGTGCGTAGCGACGCTGCAGGCGGCGTGCCGCCTGCAGCGTTTTTGCGTGGACGTCCCGCATGATTACCTGGTCCAACTTCGTCTCACAGCTGTTCAACGGCCTCGCGCTGGGGGCGCTGCTCGCGCTGATCAGCTCCGGGCTGACGATCATCTACGGCACGCTCGGCGTGCTGAACCTCGCGCACGGGGCGATGTTCATGCTCGGCGGCTACGCCGGGTACCTCGCGTACGACAGGACCGGCTCCTTCGTCCTGGCGGTGATCGCCGGCGCGCTGTTCCTGCTGGTGGTCGGGATCGTGATGGAGCGCGTCATCATCCGCTACTTCTACAGGCGGCCGCCCGAGGACCAGCTGCTGGTGACCTTCGGCCTCTCGATCTGCTTCGTCGAGATCGTCCGTTTCTTCTTCTCCAGCCTGTCGAAGACCGTGCCGCCGCCGAAGATCTTCGCCGGAATCACGAACCTCGGCTTCATGTTCTATCCGACCTACCGGCTGGCAGTGGTCGGCGTCGTGGCGCTGGCGCTGATCGCGCTGTTCCTGATCCTGTACAAGACCCGCCTCGGCCTCATCGTGCGCGCCGGGATCGAGGACTCGGTGATGGTCGATTCCCTCGGCATCAACGTCGACCGCGTCTTCATGCTGGTGTTCGGCATCGGCGCGATGGCCGCCGGCTTCGCGGGCGTCGTCAACGCGCCGGTGGTTTCTCTCGCCCCGGACATGGGCGAGGCGATCCTGGTGCAGACCTTCGTGGTGGTCGTCATCGGCGGCGTCGGCTCGTTCCCGGGGGCCGTGCTCGGCGGACTGATCGCGGGCGAGATCATCAGCATCACCTCGATGATCAACCCTGGCTACGCCTACGTCATGCTGTTCGCGGCCATGACGCTGGTGCTGATGGTGCGGCCGCACGGCCTGCTCGGCGTCAAGGGGCGCGAATGAACGCCGACCGCCTCGGCAACACCCAGCGCCGGTTCATGGTAGAGGGGCTCACCGCGGCCGCGCTGATCGCGGCGCCCTTCGTGCTGCCGCACCTCGGCGCCGCGCCCGACACCGTCAACCGGATCCTGGTCTGGGGAATGTTCGGCCTCGGCTTCGACATCCTGTTCGGCTATACCGGGCTGCTCTCGTTCGGCCAGTCGGCGCTGTACGGCACGGGGGGGATGGTGTCCGCGTACCTGCTGACCCAGGCGGGCTTCCCTCACGTAGTCACCGCACTCGTCATCGGCACGGTGGCGGCGGCGATCGTCGGCTACCTGGTGGGGCTGGTGGCGCTGCGCCGCACCGGCATCTACTTCGCCATGATCACGGTGGCGATCGCCGAGGTGTTCTTCTTCGTCGAGTTCAACCCGCTGTCGCGGTGGACCGGGGGCGAGAACGGCCTGCCCGGGGTGCCGGCGCCGTCGATCTACCTCGGCTTCGCCACCCTCCATTTCAGGTCGGGCTGGAAGCTCTACCCGTTCATCGCGTTCCTGTACTTCATCGGCATCGTCGTCGCGCTGCGCATCGTGCGCTCGCCGGTGGGCGCCATCTTCCGCGCCATCCGCGAGAATCCCCTGCGCGCCGCGGCGGTCGGCCACAGCGTGCACGCGTACAAGCTCTGCGCCTTCGTCATCGGCGCCGCCTACGCCGGCCTCGCCGGCGGCCTGCTCGGCGTGATGCAGGGCTTCATGCCGCCGGACGCGTTCATGTTCGACACCTCCGGCCAGCTCGTGATCCAGACCGCGATCGGCGGCATCGGGACGCTGTTCGGCCCGCTGCTGGGGGCCGCGGTGTGGCTGTTCCTGCAGGACTTCCTGCAAGCGACGCTCAAGCTCGGCGCCACCTGGAAGCTGGTGCTCGGCCTGATCTTCGTACTGCTCGTCTGCTTCCTGCGCCGGGGCATCATCGGCGGGCTGAGGGACCTGTACGCGCTCGTGTTCCGCAAGGGGTCCGCGGCGCGGGAGGAGCAGGCAGCCGCGGCCCCTGCCGCGACGCCCCTTAGGACGCGGACTGCCGCCGCTGCGGCACCGTCGCGCGAGGGCGCCCACGCCGCCGGCCCAATCCTGAAGGCAGTCGATCTGAACAAGCGCTACGGCGGCCTGGTCGCCAACGCCGACATCAATTTCACGGTCAACCGTGGAGAGCTGCGCGGCATCATCGGCCCGAACGGCGCCGGCAAATCGACCTTCTTCAAGATGCTGACCTGCGAGGTGCCGCCCACCTCCGGCCGCATCGAGTTCGGGGGGCGCGACATCACGGGCATGAGCGTGACCGACGTGTGCCAGCTCGGCCTGACCAAGAGCTACCAGGTCAACCAGCTGTTCAACCGCCTGACGGCGCGCGAGAACATCACCATCGCGGCGCTGGCGCGGCTGCGCGGCAAGTTCCGCCTCGACATGATGGGCGGCCTGTGGAACATCCCCGGGCTGCGCGGCCAGGTCGAGCACACCCTGGAGCTGGTGAACCTCGCCGGGCGGCCGGACACGCCGGTGGCGGAGCTCGCCTATGGCGAGAAGCGGCGCCTCGAGGTGGGGCTCGCCCTCGCCTCGAACCCGAGCCTGCTGCTGCTCGATGAGCCGCTCGCCGGCATGAGCCCGCGCGAGCGCGTCGAGACGGTGCAGCTGCTGAAGTCGATCGGCCGCGGCCGCACCATGATCATCATCGACCACGACATGGACTCGCTGTTCGAGCTGGTAGAGCGCGTCACCGTGCTGCAGGAGGGCCGGGTGCTCGTCGAGGGCACCCCCGACGAGATCAAGAGCAACGCCGAGGTGCAGGAGGCCTACCTCGGCGGCGTGCGCGAGGCCGCGGCATGAGCCTGCTCGAGGTCAAGGGGCTGAACAGCTATTACGGCGACTCGCACATCCTGTTCGACGTCTCGCTACGCGTCGAGAAGAACGAGGTGGTGGCGCTGCTCGGGCGCAACGGCGCCGGCAAGAGCACCACGCTGAAGAGCCTGATGGGCGTGGTGACGCCGCGCACCGGCTCGGTGCTGTTC
Organism: Burkholderiales bacterium; assembly: GCA_035500055.1. GTDB lineage: Bacteria > Pseudomonadota > Gammaproteobacteria > Burkholderiales > SG8-39 > RBG-16-66-20. The sequence continues at coordinate 5,349 of DATJXO010000020.1, forward strand.
GACGGCGCCGAGCTCGCGGGGCGGAAGAGCCACACCATCGCGCGCGCCGGGATGCAGCTGGTGCACGAGGAGCGGCGCATCTTCGGCAGCCTGAACGTCGAGGAGAACCTGGTGCTCGCCGGGCTGACGGCGAAATCGCGCTGGCCGCTGCAGCGCATCTACGAGATGTTCCCGCGCCTGATGGAGCGGCGGGGCAGCCGCGGCACCGATCTTTCCGGCGGCGAGCAGCAGATGCTGGCGATCGCGCGAGCGCTGATCCGCGACCCCAAGATCATCCTGCTCGACGAGCCGTTCGAGGGGCTCGCGCCGGTCATCGTTCACGACCTGATGGCGGCGTGCCGCAAGCTGGTGGCCGCAGGCCAGACCATCGTGCTGGTGGAGCAGAACCTCGCCGCCACGCTGGCGCTTTCCCAGCGCGTCTACATCATCAACAACGGCCACATCGCGCACGAAGGCCCGGCCGAGGAGCTGAAGGCGCAGCCCGAGCTGCTGCAGCGCTACCTCGGGGTCTGAGGTTTGCCGGCGCCCGCCGCTAGGCGGCGATGCGTACCGGGATGCGGCGCGAGCCGAACGGCTTGCCGAACTTCTGGAAGCGGCCATGCAGCTGCGCGCCGCAATGCGCGCAGGCGCCGGCGTCCGTGAGCCGGTAAGCGCGGATTTCGTGCCAGTCGCGCACGATCACCGGCCGCTCGCACGATGGGCAATAGGTCGAGCCCCCCTCCTCGTCGTGCACGTTGCCGGTGTAGACATAGCGCAAGCCCGCGAGGCGGGCGATCTCCCTGGCGCGCGCCAGCGTCTGCGCCGGCGTGCGCGGCAAGTCGATCATCTTCCAGTCCGGATGGAAGGCGGTGAAATGCAGCGGCACCTCGGCGCCGAGACGGTCCCGGATCCAGCGGCACTCGGCCTCGATCTCGGCGTCGGAGTCGTTCTTTCCGGGGATGAGCAGCGTAGTGATCTCGGTCCAGACCTGCGTTTGCCTCACCAGGTACTCGAGCGTGTCGAGCACCGGCTGCAGGCGCCCGCCGCACAGGCGCCAGTAGAACTCGTCGGTGAACGCCTTCAGGTCCACGTTCGCCGCGTCCATCCTGGCGTAGAACTCGCGCCGCGGCGCCTCGTGCATGTAGCCGGCGGTCACCGCCACCGCGCCGACGCCGCGCGCGTGGCAGGCGTCGGCGACGTCCATCGCGTACTCGGCGAAGATCACCGGGTCGTTGTAGGTGAAGGCGACCGACTTGCAGCCGAGCTGCACCGCCGCCTGCGCGAGCGACTCGGGGGTCGCCGCGTCCATCAGGCGGTCGGTCTCGCGCGACTTCGAGATGTCCCAGTTCTGGCAGAACTTGCACGCGAGGTTGCAGCCCGCGGTGCCGAAGGAAAGGATGCGGGTGCCCGGATAGAAATGGTTGAGCGGCTTTTTCTCGATCGGGTCGACGCAGAACCCGGAGGAGCGCCCGTAGGTGGTGAGCACCATCTCCCCGCCCTCGCGCTTCCGCACGAAGCACAGGCCCCTCTGCCCCTCGTGCAGGCGGCAATCGCGCGGGCACAGGTCGCACTGGATGCGGCCGTCCTGGAGCGGGTGCCACCACCGCGCGGGGTAGGCGGTCTCGGCAATCATCGGAACTTCGTCACCCGGTAGCGCACGATCCTGCAGCGCGCGAGCCGCGTTCCCTCCGGCAGGCCCGCCTTCTTCGCCAGCTCCTCGAGGAAGCGGCGCTTGTCGGGCAGCCCGTCCCACACCTGCGGCAGGAAGGTCGCGCGCCGGCCGTCGCACTCGAGGATGAGCCCGTCCTCGCCGGCGCGGATCTGCGCCAGCAGGTCGGCCTCGTCCGCGAAGCGGATCGGCTTCGCCGACGACAGCAGCGAGACCTCCACCGCGCAGCGCGGCCACTCTTCCCGCGCCAGCGCCGGGAAGCGCGGGTCGCGGAAGGCGGCGGCGCGCGCATTCTCGGCGACGTCCTCGCCGAGGGCCCGGGCAGCCTCGAGGCTGCCGATGCAGCCGCGCAGGCGGCCTTCCCGGGTCAGCGTCACGAAGGTCGCCGCCCGCTGCCGCAGCCACGCCGCGTCTCCCGAGGCAGGGCCTGCGCCACCGGCCAAGGCGCTCTCGATCGCGTTGCGCGCGATCGCTACGAGCGTGCGGCCGGCCTCCGCGGCGCCGATCGCTCCCGGCTCGTCGAGCGCGAAGGACGAATACCCGACCACCCGGTCCCTGCCGCCGGCGGTATCGCCGGAATTGCACGCGGCGACCGGCCGGATCGCCAGGCCTTTCGCCCGCGCCACGCCGAGGAAGCCGTTCAGCGGCGTCGCGCCGCAGGCCTCGTCATGGTCGAGGTCGGTGACGAACGCGGCGATGCGCGCCAGCGTCGCGGCGTCGATCCGCCTCGCCTCCTCGTAGCGGTGATAGTGCGACAGGTCGGTGCTGATCACGATCAGCGTCTCCGGGCCGCCCCACAGGCGCTCCAGGACTTCGGCCACCTCAGCGGCGTTCGCCATGCCCACGGCGAGCGGCACCAGCGAGAACGTCCCGAGCATCCGCTGCAGGAACGGCAGCTGCACCTCCAACGCGTGCTCCTGCGCATGCGCCGCCCCGCTCCGCACGACCTGCGGCAGGCCGGCGAGCGAGCGCGCCGCCGCCTGATCGAGCGGGATGCGGCCGAGCGGCGTCTCGAAGGCGTCGCTCTCCGGCAGCGCCAGCCCTCGCACCGGCACGCGGTGCACGGGGCCCAGCAGCACCACGCGGCGCACGAGTCCGCGCGCTGGCGCGAGCTCCTCGTAGGCCGCGGCGGCCACCGGCCCGGAGTAGATGTAGCCCGCGTGGGGCACAATCAGCGCCTTGGGGAACGCGAGGCGCGGTTCGAAGCGCTCGACGCCGTCGAGCAACTCGTCAAGCTCGGCGTTCAGGCGCGCGGCGTCGCCCGGGTAGAACATCCCGGCGACGGCGGCGGGTCGGACGGCGCTCATCCACCCTATGTAGGTCCGGCCTCAGGCCGCGTCAAGGGCCTGCAGCACGCCGCGCAGGGCCCGCGCCACCGACTGCCGGCGCACGCTCTCGCGCCCGCCCCGGAAGCGGCGCGTCTCGCTCCAGGCCCTGCGGCCGCGCGCCCAGGCGAAGCACACCGTTCCCACGGGCTTGCCGGGCGTCCCGCCCGTCGGTCCCGCGATGCCGGTAACGGCGAGCGAAAGGTGGGCGCGCGAGCGCGCCAGCGCGCCGCGCGCCATCTCGCGCGCGGTCGCCTCGCTGACCGCGCCGTGGCGCGCCAGCGTGGCGCGCCGCACGCCCAGCGCCTCGCGCTTGGCCGCGTTGGAGTAGGTCACCCAGCCGCGCTCGAACCAGTCCGACGAGCCCGCGATCGCCGTCGCGGCCTGCGCCACCCAGCCTCCGGTGCACGACTCGGCGGTCGCCAGCAGGAGCCCTCTGCGCTTCAGCGCCTTTCCGACCCTAGCGGAAAGCGATCTCAGATCCATTGCAGCGCCCTCTTCGCGATTGCCAGCGCAAGCAGCGTATACCCGGCCGCGAGCAGGTCGTCGAACATGACGCCGAAGCCGCCCTTGAAGCGCGCCTCGATCGCCCGGATGGGCGGCGGCTTGACGACGTCGAAGGCGCGGAAGAGCAGGAACGCCGCCCCCTGCCATGCGGCGCCCGGCGGCGCGATCGCCAGGACGCCCAGGAAGGCGACGATCTCGTCCCAGCACATGGCGCCGTGGTCGGCGACGCCGAGGTCGCGGCCGGTGCGCCCGCAAGCCCACACCCCGAGCCCGAACAGCGCGGCGAGCGCGCCGAGCAGCACGGGCGGCTCCAGCCTGCCTTCGGCCAGCCACCACAGCGGGAACGCGACCAGCGTGCCCGCGGTGCCGGGCGCGAAGGGCGAGAGCCCGGCGCCGAAGCCGAGCGCGATGAAATGCGCCGGGTGGCGAAACGCGAACCCCGCGCCCGGGCGCGACAGGATCATGCGCTGAAATGGTCGAAGCCGCGGCCGAGCGGGATCGGCACGCCGGCCGCGTCGCGCACCTCCAGCGCGCGCGGCTCGGCGCGCACGAAGCCGACGCGGGAGAGCGGCAGTTCCAGCTCGCCTGCCAGCGCGCGCAACGCCTCGCGCGCGCGCTGCGGCGCGGTGAAGACGAGCTCGTAGTCGTCGCCGCCGGCGAGCACGCAGCGCCTCTGCAGCTCGGGATCCGCGATCTGGAACCGCGGCAGCGCCGCGTACTCGACTACCGCGCCGACCGCGGATCGCTCGAGGATGTGGCCGAGGTCCTGGGCGAAGCCGTCGGAGACGTCGATCGCCGCGCTGGCGAGGCCGATCAGGCGCCGCCCGAGCGCGACGCGCGGCTCGGGCTCGTCCAGGCGCTTGGCCGCGGCCGCCACGTCCGGCTGCGCCAGGCCGAGCGCCGCGGCGCCCAGCTCGCCCGAAACCCAGACGTCGTCGCCCGGCACGGCGCCGGCGCGCTGTAGGGCGCGTCCCTCGTCCACCTCGCCGAGGATCGTCACGCAGACCGCCAGCGGGCCCCGCGTGGTGTCGCCGCCGACCAGCTCGACGCCGAAGCGCGCCGCGAGCGCAAACAGGCCCTCGCCGAACGCCGCGAGCCACGCCTCGTCCGCGGCCGGCAGCGAAATCGCGAGCAGCGCCCAGCGCGGATCGGCCCCCATCGCGGCCATGTCGGAGAGGTTGACCGCGAGCGCCTTGTGGCCGAGCGCGCGCGGCGCGGCGCCAGGGCGGAAATGCGTGCCCTCGACCAGCAGGTCGGTCGAGACCGCGAGCTCGCGGCCGGGGGCGGGGCGCAGCAGCGCCGCGTCGTCGCCGATGCCGAGCGCCGCGCTCGCGGCGGGCCGCTCGAAGTAGCGCCGGATGAGATCGAATTCCGAGGTCACGCCGGCGCCGGCGCGGGCCTAGGCCGCGCCGCGGGCGCGCCCCATCTCGTCGGCGCGCAGCTCGCGCGCCAGCTTCTCGAGCACGCCGTTGACGAACTTGTAGCCGTCGGTGCCGCCGAAGCTCTTGCCGAGTTCGATGCACTCGTTCAGCACCACCTTGAACGGGGTCTCCGGGCGCGCCGCGAGCTCGTAGGCGCCGATCAGCAGGATCACGCGCTCCACCGGCGAGAGCGAGGCGAGGCTGCGGTCGAGGTGCGGCGCGATGCGCCGCTCGAGCGCGTCGTGCTGCAGGATCACCTCGGACACCAGCTCCGCCGCGAGCTCGCGGTCGCACTCTTCCCAGCCCTCGAGCGCGCGCGCCTGCGACAGCGCGTCGCCGCCGCCGAGGCGCCAGGCGTAGAGCGCCTGCAGCGCGATCTCGCGCGCCCTGCGGCGCGCCGCGCGCGGCGGCGCCTTCAGCGCCATTTCTCCGCCAGCTCGCGCCGCAGGCGCGCCATCTCGACCGCGGCGCGCACCGCTTCCGCCCCTTTGTCGCGGCGCGCCAGCGCCTGCTTCTCGTCGTCGGTGGTGAGAATGCCGTTCGCCACCGGCAGGCCGAACTGCAGCGCCACGTCCATCAGGCCGCGCGCCGATTCGTTCGCCACCACCTCGAAGTGGTAGGTGTCGCCGCGGACTACGGCGCCGATCGCGGCGAGCGCCTCGAAGCGGCCCGACTGCGCCATCCACTGCAGCACGAGCGGGATCTCCAGAGCCCCGGCGACCGGGGCGTACTCCGCTTCGACGCCTAGGCGCGCGGCTTCCGCTCGCGCCGACTCCAGCAGCGCGGCGCAGATTTCCTCGTTGAAACGGGAATGCACGACGCCGATGCGCATCGCGCTCATGGGCTCACGCGCTCACGCTCCGCGCCTCACGGCGCCGGCCGCTCGACGTAGCCCGTGACCTCCAGCCCGAAGCCGGCCATGCTCGGCATCTTGCGCGGCGCGGCCATCAGCTTCATGCGGCCGACGCCGAGCTCGCGCAGGATCTGCGCGCCGATGCCGTAGGTGCGCAGGTCCATGCTGCGCCCGGCGCGCGCCGCCCGCCCGCCCGAGAGCTGCGTGCGCAGCGCCTCCGGGCTCTGGGCGCAGTTGAGCAGCAGCACCACTCCCGCGCCGGCGCGCCGCACCGTGGCAAGCGCCTCGCCGACGCCCCAGGAGTGCGTGCCCTTGCCGGTGTCGAGCAGGTCGAGCACCGAGAGCGGCTCGTGCACTCGCACCAGGGTCTCGTCGCGCGCGCGAAGGCCGCCCAGCGTCAGCGCGAGATGCGTCGCGCCCGTCGGCACGTCGCGGAACGCGGTGAGCCGGAAGCGCCCCCAGGCGGTCTCGATGTCGCGCGACTCGCCGCGCTCCACCAGCGACTCGTGACGGCTGCGGTGCTCGATCAGGTCGGCGATGGTGCCGATGCGAAGGCCGTGCTCGGCGGCGAATTCGACTAGGTCGGGCAGCCGCGCCATGGTGCCGTCGCGGCACATGATCTCGCACAGCACCGCGGCGGGCGTCAGCCCGGCGAGCCGCGCCAGATCGCAGCACGCCTCGGTATGCCCGGCGCGCACCAGCACGCCGCCGTCGCGCGCGATCAGCGGGAAGACGTGGCCCGGCTGCACGATGTCCTCGGCCCTGGCGTCCGGGGCGCACGCCACCTTGATGGTCAGTGCGCGGTCGTGCGCCGAGATGCCAGTGGCGATGCCCTCGGCGGCTTCGATCGAGATCGTGAAGTTGGTGCCGTGGCGCGAGCGGTTCTCGCTCACCATCGGCCTCAGGCCCAGCCGCGCGGCGTGCGCCTCGGTCACCGGCATGCAGACCAGCCCGCGGCCGTGCGTGGCGAGGAAGTTGATCTTCTCCGGCGTCACGAAGTCGGCCGCGAACACGAGGTCGCCCTCGTTTTCGCGGTCCTCGTCGTCGACCAGCACCACCATGCCGCCGGTGCGCATCTCGGCGATGATCTCCTCGGTGGTGCTGAGCGCGGTGGTCTCGCGTCGCATGGCGCGATTATAGGCCCCCTAGCCGAGCCCGAACGCTCGCCGCATTCCCTCGTACGAGGGACCGCCGGTGTTGGAGTTGCGCCATGCCCGCCTCCTGGCGCCGCAAAAGAAAACGGGGCGCCGTGCGCCCCGTGCTCCGGAAAACGTGGCCTGTCCCCGTAATCCGGCTATTCCTCGCGCTCTTCGCCGCCGCCGGTGCGCTCGCGGATGCGCGCGCCCTTGCCCGAGCGCGCACGCAGGTAGTAGAGCTTGGAGCGCCGCACCTCGCCCTTGCGCCGCACCTCGATTCCGGCGATCAGCGGCGAATAGGTCTGGAAGGTGCGCTCGACGCCCTCGCCCGAGGAGATCTTGCGCACGATGAAGGAAGAGCGCAGTCCGCGGTTGCGGCGCGCGATCACCACGCCCTCGAAGGCCTGCTCGCGCTTCTTGTCGCCTTCGACCACGTTGACGCGCACCACGACGGTGTCGCCCGGCTCGAAACCGGGGATCGTCTTCTTGAGGCGCTGGATC
>DATJXO010000021.1:0-18429 GCA_035500055.1 Burkholderiales bacterium
TTTGCGCTGGCCCGCGTTCTCGGAGAAGGCAACAGCAACATCGAAGAAGGGCTCCTCTCTGCCTGGCTGACCAAGACTGGATGCTCGCCGACGCAAGTTGGCGTCGCCTTGCACAAGCTGCGGATCGAGGCGACGAACCACAGCCGCACGCTCTATGGGAACAATCAGGCGGTCTACAACCTGCTGCGTTACGGCGTGCCGGTGAAGGTCGAGGCGGGAAAGGTGACGGAGACGGTTCACCTGATCGACTGGAAGCATCCCGAGAAGAACGAGTTCGCGATTGCCGAGGAGGTGACGCTCGCGGGGAATCATGAGCGGCGGCCGGATGTGGTGCTCTACGTCAACGGCATCGCGGTCGGGGTGCTGGAGCTGAAGAACAGCCGGGTTAGCATCGGCGACGGCATCCGGCAGTGCCTGTCGAACCAGACACCGATGTTCCATGAGTGGTTCTTCAGCACGGTGCAGTTCATTTTCGCGGGCAACGACTCGGAAGGGCTGCAATACGGCGCGGTCGGGACGCCGGAGAAGTATTTCTTGAAGTGGAAGGAGGACGAGCAGGACAACAGCCGCTTCAAGCTCGACAAGTACCTGCTGAAGATGTGCGAGAAGCGGCGGCTGCTGGAGCTGATGCACGACTTCGTGATCTTCGACGGCGGGGTGAAGAAGCTGCCGCGGGCGCACCAGTATTTCGGCGTCAAGGCGGCGCAGGCGCATGCGCGCGAGAAGAAGGGAGGGATCATCTGGCACACGCAGGGCAGCGGCAAGAGCATCGTAATGGTTCTGGTCGCGAAGTGGATCCTGGAGAACAGCCCCAACGCACGCGTCGCGATCATCACCGACCGCGACGAGCTGGACAAGCAGATCGAGCGCGTCTTCACCGAGGCGGGCGAGGCGATCAAGCGCACCAGCAGCGGCCGCGACCTCATGAGCCAGCTCGGTCAGGCGAGGCCACGGCTGCTGTGTTCGCTCGTTCACAAGTTCGGCCGCCGTGACGTGGACGACTTCGAGGCCTTCGTCAAGGATCTGGAGGCGAAGCCGAGCCCGACGGTGGGTGAGGTGTTCGTGTTCGTGGACGAGTGCCACCGCACGCAAAGCGGCAAGCTCCACCGCGTGATGAAGGCGATGATGTTCGTACAGAACATGAAAACCAGGTGGGGAAGCTGCAACGCGCGAACCGGAGCAATTCGCCTGAACACGGAGCTCGCGAAGAAACCGAAAGAATGTCTCGAATACATCGTTGTGCATGAAATGGCGCACCTCATCGAGCCGACGCATAACGCCCGCTTTATAGCGCTGATGGATCGATTGATGCCCAAGTGGCGGCACTTCCGCCAAATGCTGAATCGAATCCCCGTGCGCCACGAAGATTGGGATTACTAGGCAAATCGCTGAAAGATCCTGATGACCAAGAGCATCGAGATCGACCGCAGGAAGCGCCTCCGCGACGAGCCGCACAAAGGCCACAACCGCTGGCACCCTGACATCCCGCCGGTCATCGAGGTGGAGGCGGGCGAGGAGGTGGTGCTGGAGACGCGGGATGCGAACGATCTGCAGATCGGGCCGCAGACGACCGCCAAGGACCTGGAGAGGCTGGAGCGGTCGACGGCGCATCCGCTGACCGGGCCCGTTTATGTCAAGGGCGCGGAGCCGGGGGATTTGCTGGAGGTGGAGTACCTGGACATCGTGCCGGAGCGCTACGGCTGGACGCGGTTCGCGCCGAGCATGGGGTTCATGCCGGATCTGTTCGATCACCATTTCGTGGTGCACTGGGACATCGGGCCCGACTTCGCGACGTCGAAGGATTTGCCGGGGGTGCGGATCCCGAACGGGGCGTTCATGGGGACGGCGGGGGTGGCGCCGTCCCGCGAGCAGCTTAAGAAGTGGTTTTTGAGAGAAGAAGAACTGCGAAAGCGCGGAGGGCGGGTGTTTCCGCCGGATCCCGCGTTCGCGGTGCCGACGGGCGGGCGGATCGCCGAGGAGGGCCTGCGCACGATCCCGCCGCGGGAGAACTGCGGCAACGCGGACGTGAAGCAGCTCACGAAGGGCTCGAAGCTGTTCATCCCGGTGGCGGTGGACGGGGCGCTCTACTCGGTGGGCGATGGGCACTATGCGCAGGGCGATTCGGAGTGCTGCGGCACGGCGATCGAGATGGGGGCCACGGCAGTAGTGAGGTTCAGGGTTCTCAAGGGAGAGGCAAAGGCGAAGAACATCGTCTGGCCTCGCTTTGCGCATCCAGGGATGTTCGCGAAGCCGGAGCACGGGCTGCCGCGCAATTTCATCGCCACGATGGGGATGCCGATCACGCCCGAGGGGCGGAACGAGAGCTGCGACATCACGCTCGCGACGCGCAACGCGGTGCTGGAGATGATCAAGCTGCTCGGGGAGCGCGGCTGGAGCCGCGAGCAGGCCTACGTACTGTGCTCGGTCGCGGTGGACCTGCGGATCAGCAACGTGGTGGACGTGCCGAACGTGACGGTGTCGGCGCTGCTGCCGGAGGACATTTTCGCAGCCTAGGCGAGCGCCTGGCCGATGCTCTGCGCGAGCGCGGGCGCCGCGCGCAGAAGCTTCGCATCCTCGGTCACGAGCTTGGCGCCGAGCTGCCGCGCGACCGCGAGGAACCGCGCGTCGTAGGCCGAGACGCCGAACTCCGAAGCCAGCGCGAGAGAGCGGGCGTGCGGCAGGTTGACGACGCCCGTCAGGGTCCGTTCGGCGGAGCGGAGCAGGCCCGCGGCGCCGGTATCGTCGAGCCTTCCCGTGCGCACGTAGGTCGCGAGCAGGTTGCAGAATTCGACCAGCAGGAAGCCTTCGCTCTTCCAGTCCGGGTCGCGTGCGTAGAGCGCCTGCGCCTCGCCGGTGCGGTCTCCTTCGATCAGCAGGTAGGCGACGACGTTGGTGTCTACGACGACCACGCGCCTAGTCGCGCCCGGCGGCGATCGCGTCTTCGATGTCGCGCGCGGTGAGCGGGCGGCGGCCGCGCAGGCGCACCGGCCTGGGCGCCTGCTTCGGCGCTTCGGGCTCCGGAGCCTGCGCCATGCCCGCCTCGAGCAGGCGCGCGATCTCGTCCTTCAGCTTGCTGCCGCGGTGCACGGCGCGCAGCTTGAGGCGGCGCATCAGGTCGTCGGGCAGCTCGAGGGTAGTCTTCATGGGCCCATTTTACCAGAAACCCATATTCCCATACCCGACCCCGCTTCATGCCTTGGCAGGCGTGGGCACGTTGCGCTCGCCCCATTCGCGCAGGGCCCGCAGCACCGGGCGCAGGCTCTGGCCTTTTTCCGTGAGGTGGTACTCGAGGCGCGGCGGGTGCTCGCTGTAGGCGAGGCGCTCCACGATGCCCTGCGCCTCGAGGTCCTTCAGCCGCGCCGACAGCGTGTTGGGGGCGACCCCGGCGAGCGAGGCCTGGAAGTCCTGGAAGCGGCGCGGGCCGTGCAGGAAAAGGTCGCGCAGGACCAGGATGGTCCAGCGCTCGCCGATGACGTCGAGCGTGCGCGCGACGGGACAACTGCGCTGGCGGTAGGAGCGGGCCATGGCGCGAGCATAGCGCTAGGGCTTGACAAAAGCTAGTCACTATCACTAATATAGCTACTGCCATGGCCGTCTCATCCTCTGCCATCACCCCCCTCGCGCTGCGCGAGGGTGCGATCGCGCCGCAGTTGCTGCGCCTCGCGTGGCCGGTGCTGGTGGTGCTGGTGGTGCAGACGGCGGTGGGGATCGCCGAGACCTGGTTTGTGAGCTCGCTCGGCACCGCCGCGATCGCGGGGGTGGCGCTGGTGTTCCCGCTGTTCATGCTGATGGCGATGATGTCGAACGGCGGCATCGGCGGCGGCGTCTCCTCGGCGGTGGCGCGCGCGCTCGGCGCGGGGCGGCGCCGCGACGCCGACGCCATCGCCTTCCATGCGCTCGCGATCGCGCTCGCCTTCGGCGCCGCCTTCACGCTCGCCGCGTGGCTGGGCGGGCGCGCGCTGTACGCGGCGCTCGGCGGCCGCGGCGAGGGGCTCGCCAACGCGCTGCTGTACTCGAACTTCGTCTTCGCCGCCGCGATCCCGGCGTGGATCACCAACCTGCTCGCCTCGGCGCTGCGCGGCGCGGGGCAGGTGCGCGTGCCGGCGAGGATCAGCATCGCGGGCGCGGCGGTGACGCTGGTGCTTTCGCCGGCGCTGATCTTCGGCCTCGGGCCGTTCCCCGCCCTCGGCGTGGCGGGCGCGGGCGTGGCGATGATCGTCTTCAACACCGCGGCGGCGGCGGCGCTGGCGCTGTACATGCGCAGCGGCGAGGCGCCGGTGCGGCTGCGCCTCGCGCGCCTCGAGTACCGGCACTTCGCCGACATCCTGCGGGTGGGCCTGCTCTCCGCGGTCGGCACGCTGATGGTGAACGTCACGGTGCTGCTCACCACCGGGCTGGTGGGCCGCTTCGGCCGCGACGCGATCGCGGGCTTCGGCCTGGGCTCGCGGCTCGACTACGTGTTGATCCCGATCCTGTTCGCGCTCGGCACCGCCTCGGTCACGATGGTGGGCATCAACGTGGGCGCCGGGCAGCGAGCGCGGGCGCGCAGCATCGCCTGGACTGCGGCATTGATCTCGGTGCTCGCGACCGCCGCGATCGGCTTCGCCGCGGCGCTCGCGCCGGCGGCGTGGATCGGCCTCTTCAGCCACGAGCCCGCGGTGCTGCGCGACGGCACCGCCTACCTGCAGCGCGTGGCGCCGTTCTATCCCTTCGTGGGCCTGGGCATGGCGCTGTATTTCGCCGCGCAGGGCGCGGGCAGCGTGATGGTGCCGTTCCTCGCCGGGCTGCTGCGCCTCGCGCTCGTGCTCGGCGGCGGGGCCGCCTGGGTGCTGGCGCTCGGCGGCTCGCTCGAGGGCCTGTTCTGGTTCGTCGCCGCCGGCCAGGTCGCCTTCGGCGCTGCCAACGCGCTCGCCACGGCGCTGAAGAAGCCCTAGCGCGCGCCGAGCCGGAAGCGCGAGAAGAACTTCCACATCTCGGCGTTGGCGTCGATGACGTCGGTGCCGGGGCCGAGGAGGTGCGTCAGGTACTTGAGCTTGCCGCCGGGCCAGACGTGGCCGGCGCCGGTGAGCTTCCAGTGCTCGAGCGGCGCGGCGCAGCCCTGCCAGACGAGCAGCGTCGCGGTGTGGCCTGCGCTTTCGCCGCTGCCTTGGCGGGTCTCGGCGACGCGCGGCTCGCCCTCCGTGCAATGGTTGGCGGCGGCCCAGCGCGCGAGGGTCTCGGCGACCGGCGGGTGGAAGACGCGCGTCGTGGTCATCGGGAAGGGCGGGCCGAGGCCGCCGGCGTAGAGCGCGCGCGGGTCGTCGACGCTGTGGATGTCGAGCACCGGGACGGGGTGCGCGATCGGCCCCGGCAGCACCATCGAGCCCGCGACCGGCGCGATCGCGGCGATGCGCTGCGGCAGCTCGGCGGCGAGGCGGTAGGCCATCATGGCGCCGTTGGAGAGGCCCGTGGCGTAGACGCGCTTCGCGTCCACCGGCGTGCGCGCGGCGAGGTCGTCGAGCATCGCGGCGATGAAGCCTACGTCGTCCACGCCTTCGAGCGCGGCGCTGCCGCAGCAGGTGCCGGCGTTCCAGGTGAGCAGGATCCGGCCGAAGCGCCCGGTGCCGTTCGGGTAGAGCACGATGAAGCCTTCGCGGTCGGCGAGCGCGTCCATGCGCGTGTACTTCTGGTGCGCGGTCGCGTTGCCGCCGCCGCCGTGCAGGTTGATCACCACCGGCAGCGGGCGGCCCGCCTGCGGCGGCAGGTGCGCGAGGTAGCTGCGCTCGAGCCCGCCGTGCTCGAGCGTCAGCTCGTGGTCGCCCGCGGCGAGCGGCTCGGCGGCCCGGGCCGCGAGCGGGGCGGCGAGGGCGAGCAGCAGTACGAGCCGGATGCCGGCGGTCATGCGGCGGAAAACGTGGTCTGACCCCGTTTTTGCCTTACCAGCGCGCTGCGTCGTCCACGAACTTGAAGGCGTTGCCCTCCCGCACGACGCGGCCGGCGGAGGGCAGGGGGAAGTGCGCGGTGCAGACGAGCGCGGGGGTGCCGCAGTAGCGCTCGAGGAAGTCGCGGCGCGTCCGGGCGGCGAGCGCCGGGTCCCAGTCGGGCCAGGGCACCCAGTCGGGGTGGCGGCACTGCACCGGCGAGTGGATGAGGTCGCCGCACATCACCGCGGTCTCGCCCCTGGAGTCGAAGCGCACCGCGACGTGGTCGGGGGTGTGGCCGGGCGTGGGCTCGAGGCGCACCTCGTCGTCGAGCTCCCAATCGCCCGAGACGAGCAGCGCGCGGCCGGCCTCCACCACCGGCAGCACGCTGTCCTGGTACACGGCGCGCGAGAACTTGGGGTGCCCCACGTCGCGCCAGGCCTCGAGCTCCTTCTTCGAGAAGACGTACTTCGCCTTCGGGAAGGTCGGCACCCAGCGGCCGTCCTCGAGCTTCGTATTCCAGCCGGCGTGGTCGGCGTGCAAGTGGGTGCAGAAGACATAATCGATGTCTGCGGGCGAGAGGCCCATCGCGGCGAGCGCGTCGAGCCAGGCGGTGTCGGTCTTGCGGTGCCAGAGCGGGCGGTTGGGCCGCTCCTTGTGGTTGCCGACGCAGGTGTCGATGAGGATGGTGTGGTGCGAGGTGCGCACCACGTAGCTCTGCACCGGGAAGAGCAGCGTGTCGGCCTTGGGGTCGTAGCCGCGCGGCGCGAGCCAGCCGAGGTGCGGCGCCCAGGCCTCGTCGGGCACGTCGGGGAAGAACATCTTGCGGCTGAACGGGGTCACGCTCTCCAGCGCGCGGCGCACCTCGAGCGCCCCTACGCGGCGCCCCTGGGTCTTCATGTCCATGTTCCGCCTCCTAGGTCCCGAAGCCGTCCGCGACGCGGATGTCGAGGAGGTTCGGTTTTCCGCTCGATATTGAATTTCTGATTGCATCGCCCAAGTCCTGCGGATCCGCGACCCTCCGAGCCTGCACGCCCATCGATTGCGCAAGGGCGACGAAATCGATCTCGGGGTCGCGCAGGTCCATGCCGGTGAACTTGTCGGTCTTCCTGAAGCTCACCAGCCGCTCCTTGATGATGCGATAGGAGCGGTTGTTGGCGATGACGTAGGTGATCGGGAGCTTCAGGTGCGCCGCGGTCCACAGGCCCTGGATGCCGTACATGGCGCTGCCGTCGCCGACCAGGGCCGCGATCGGGCGGCCGGGCAGGGCGAGCGAGAGCCCCACCGCGCCCGGCACCGCGAAGCCGAGGCCGCCGCTCGCGAGCCCGTAGTACGAGCGCCGGTCGCGCAGCGGTAGCACCCTCGGCAGGCTGTAGGTGCTGACGAGGCCCTCGTCCACCACCACCGCGTCCTTCGACAGCGCTTCGGCGAAGCGCAGGCACAGGTAGCGCGGGTCGATCGGCGCCGTCTCGGCCGCCATCATCGCCTCCACGCGCGCCTGGTCGCGCTGCGCGGACCAGTTCTTCTTTCTCATTTCTTCCATCTTCTGGGTTGCCCCGGGAAGCGGCCTGGAACGGAACACCTGCAAAAGGCACTTCAGCGTTTCCTTCACGTCGGCTTGCACCGCGACATCCGTTCGGTAATTCTTGCCGAGCTCAGGACTTCTCTCCGATATGTGAATCACCGGCAGGCCTTCGGGCAGCGGCTCGACCGGGCTGTAGACCGACATGCGCAGCAGGTCGGCGCCGAGGCAAAGGAGCAGGTCGTGGGGCGCGAGCGTCTCGCGCACCTGCTTCTGCACGCGCGTGAGCGACCCCATGAACGCGGGATGCTCGCTCGGAAACTGAGCGGAGTAGGGCACGGAGGAGCCGTACACGGCGGCGCCGAGCAGCTCGGCCAGCTCGCCCGCCTCCCCGAAGGCGTCGCGCGAGGCGAGCTCCTGCCCGGCGAGGATCGCGGGGCGCTTCGAGGCCGAAATCATCTCTGCGAGCTTCGCGATCGTGGCGTCGGACGGGCGCGCAGAGGTCTCGACGCGCACCGGGCGGCCCAGGTCCATGTCCACCGCCTCGTCGAGCACGTCGCCTGGCAGGCTGAGGAACACCGGGCCGGTGGGCGGCGTCAGCGCGAGCTTGGCGGCGCGGTGGATGATGCGCGGCAGGTCGGCGGCGCGCGTCGGCTCGACCGCCCACTTCACCAGCGGCTGCGCGATCGGCACCAGCGGGTCGTAGAGCAGCGGCTCGAGCAAACCGTGGCCCTGCTCCTGCTGCCCCGCGGTGAGCAGGATCGGCGAGCCGGAGAACTTGGCGTTGTAGAGCGCGCCCATGGCGTTGCCGAGCCCGGGCGCGACGTGCACGTTCGCGGCCGCCAGCTTGCCCGAGCCGCGGCAGTAGCCGTCGGCCATCGCGACGACGATGGACTCCTGCAGCCCGAGGACGAATTTCAGCTGCGGGAACTGCGGCACCACCTCCATGATCGCGAGCTCGGTGGTGCCCGGGTTGCCGAACAGGTGCGTCACGCCCTCGTCGGCGAGGAGCTGCAGGAACGCGGCGCGCCCGGTGGTCTTCGGCATCGCGCCAGTTTAGTGGCCCCCGGGCCCGGGCGCGCGCGTAAGATCGAAACATGGACGACGGCCTGCCGATCGACTCGGAGCTCGAATGGAAGCTCTGCGCGGCGGCGATCCCGGGGATGCTGCTCGCGGCGCTCGCCTTCCATGCCGGCGCCCCGTTCCTGCAGCGCACCTTCCTCGCCATGCCGGTGCACGAGCTGGGCCACGCCGCGACCGCGTGGCTGTGCGGCTACAGCGCCGTCCCGACGCTCTGGCGTACGCTCGTGCCGGAGGAGCGCGGCTTCGTCGCGGCAGTGCTGCTTGCCTGCGCGCTCGCCTACGGCATATTCCGCGCCTGCGAGTCGGAGAAGTGGCTGCTCGCAGCGCTGTGCGCAGGCATGCTCGCCCTGCAGGGGGTCGGCACGTGCTACCTCCATGCGCGGACCGCGCAGATGCTGATCACCTTCGGCGGCGACGGGCTCGGCATGGTGATCGCGATCCTGCTGATGGCGAGCTTCTTCTTCGGCAAGCGCACCCAGCTCTACCGCGGCGGCCTGCGCTGGGGGTTCCTCGCGATCGGCGCGGCGGCCTACGTGGACATGTACTCGGTCTGGGCGGCGGCGCGGCACGACTACGGCCGGATCCCGTTCGGCGAGCAGGAGGGCGTGGGACTGTCGGACGCGGCGCGGCTGGTGGACTGGTACGGCTGGACCGCCGACCAGCTGGTGCACCGCTACTTCGTCCTCGGGCTCGCCTGCCTCGCCGCGCTCGCCGCCGTGTACGCTTGGGGGGTGTGGCGCGCTTGGCGCTACGCGCAAGAATAAGGGAGCCCCATGAAGACCAGGATCACCGAGCTGCTGGGCATCAAGTACCCGATCGTCCAGGGCGGGATGCAGTGGGTGGGATACGCGGAGCTCGCCTCCGCGGTGTCGAACGCGGGGGGCCTGGGGATCCTCACCGCGCTGACGCAGCCCACGCCCGAGGACCTGAGGAAGGAGATCGCGCGCTGCCGCGAGATGACCGACAAGCCCTTCGGCGTCAACCTCACGATCCTGCCGACGATCAAGCCGCCGCCGTACGCCGAGTACATGCAGGCGATCTTCGAGTCAGGCGTGAAGATCGTGGAGACCGCCGGCAACAACCCGCGCGACTTCGCGCCGAAGTTCAAGGAGCAGGGCATCACCATCCTGCACAAGTGCACCTCGGTGCGCCACGCGCTCTCGGCCGAGCGCCATGGCGTCGACGTGATCTCGATCGACGGCTTCGAGTGCGCCGGGCACCCGGGCGAGGACGACGTGCCGAACCTGATCCTGATCCCGGCGGCGGTGCGCGCCTGCAGGATCCCGGTGATCGCCTCCGGCGGCATCGCCGACGGCTACCAGATGGCGGCCTGCCTCGCGATGGGCGCGCAGGGCATCAACATGGGCACGCGCTTCATGTGCACCCGGGAGGCGCCGATCCACGACAACGTCAAGCAGGCGCTGGTGAAGGGCGGCGAGCGCGACACCAACCTCATCTTCCGCACCATGCACAACACCGCGCGCGTGCTGAAGAACAAGGTCTCCGACGAGGTGGTGGCGATGGAGAAGAAGGGCGCCGCCTTCGAGGAGGTGAGGCACCTCGTCGCCGGCGCGCGCGGCCGCAACGCCATGAAGACCGGCGAGATCGACGAGGGCATCGTCAGCGCCGGCATGGTGATCGGCCTGATCGAGGACGTCCCCACCTGCGCCGAGCTGATCGAGCGCATCGTGCGCGAGTGCCGCGAGGCGCTCGCCGCCGCCGGCCGCATGGCGGCCTGACGGAAAAACGTGGCCTGACCCTGTTTTCGCCGCTGTTTTCGCTGCTTGTCCAACCGATCCTTATCCTCGTTACCCTCGGTAGACCGCGTGCTGAGGCACAGTGCCTCGCAGGCGCTCGTCGCCGAGCACGGCCGCGCGGCGGTGACCGACGCGGTGCGCGGGGTGCTGGCCGAATTGCGCGCGGCGAAGCAGCCCGAGGCGGGCGAGGCGGTGCTGGCGCGCGCGGCCGAGCGGCTCGCGCGCGAGGCGCGGCCGACGCTGCGGCCGGTGTTCAACCTGACGGGGACGGTGGTGCACACCAACTTCGGCCGCGCCCCGCTGCCCGAGGAGGCGGTCGAGGCGATCGCCGCGGTGGCGCGCGCGCCGGTCAACCTCGAGTACGACCTCGAGAGCGGCAAGCGCGGCGAGCGCGATGCGCACGTCGAGGAGCTGATCTGCCGCCTCACCGGCGCCGAGGCCGCGACGGTGGTCAACAACAACGCCGCCGCGCTGCTGCTGGTGCTCGCCACGCTCGCCGCGCGCCGCGAGGTGCCGGTGTCGCGCGGCGAGCTGATCGAGATCGGCGGCTCGTTCCGCCTGCCCGAGCTGATGGCGCGCTCCGGCTGCCGGCTGCGCGAGGTCGGCACCACCAACCGCACGCACCTCGCCGACTACGCCGGCGCGATCGGGCCGAAGACCGCGCTGCTGCTGAAGGTGCACATGAGCAACTACGCCATCGAGGGCTTCACCGCGGCGGTGCCCGAGGCGGAGCTCGCGCGCCTCGCGCACGAGCGCGGCCTGCCGCTCGCGGTGGACCTCGGCAGCGGCACGCTCGCCGACCTGCGCGCGCTCGGGCTGCCGCACGAGCCGACCGCGCAGGAGTCGCTCGCGCACGGCGCCGACCTCGTCACCTTCAGCGGCGACAAGCTGCTGGGCGGCCCGCAGGCCGGCATCGTCGTCGGCCGCAGGGCGCTGGTGGCGAAGCTGCGGCGCAATCCGCTCAAGCGCGCGCTGCGCGTGGACAAGCTGACGCTCGCCGCGCTCGGCGCGGTGCTGCGCCTGTACGGCGATCCGGAGCGGCTCGCCGAGCGCGTGCCGGTGCTGCGGCTGCTTGCGCGCCCGGCGGCCGAGATCCGCGCCCAGGCGGCGCGCCT
Organism: Burkholderiales bacterium; assembly: GCA_035500055.1. GTDB lineage: Bacteria > Pseudomonadota > Gammaproteobacteria > Burkholderiales > SG8-39 > RBG-16-66-20. The sequence goes on from DATJXO010000021.1 coordinate 11,378, forward strand.
CGCGCCGGCGCTTGCCGCGGCGCTCGGCGGCAAGTTCGAGGTCGAGGCGGTCGGGTGCGAGAGCCAGATCGGCAGCGGCGCGCTCCCGGCGCAGCGCATCGCGAGTGCCGGCCTCGCGGTGCGGCCGGGGACCGACCGGCTTGCGGCGGTGTTCCGCCGGCTGCCCGTGCCGGTGGTCGGCCGCATCCACCAGGGCGCGTTCCTGCTCGACCTGCGCTGCCTCGAGGACGAGGCGGGGTTCGCGGCGCAGCTCGCGCGCCTGGCGCCGTGAGCGCCGGCCTCGCCGCGTGATCGTCGCGACCGCCGGCCACGTCGACCACGGCAAGACGAGCCTCGTCAAGGCGCTCACCGGCGTCGACGCCGACCGCCTGCCGGAGGAGAAGCGCCGGGGCATGACGATCGACCTCGGCTTCGCCTACCTGCCGGGCGAGGCGGGGACGATCGGCTTCGTCGACGTGCCGGGCCACGAGCGCTTCGTGCACAACATGCTCGCCGGCGTCGCCGGGATCGACCTCGCGCTGCTGGTGGTCGCCGCCGACGACGGCCCGATGCCGCAGACGCGCGAGCACCTCTCGATCCTCGACCTGCTGGGCGTCGCGCGCGGCGCGGTCGCGCTCACCAAGATCGACCGCGTCCCGGCGGAGCGCGCGCGCGAGGCGGCCGCCGAGATCGGGGCGCTGCTCGAGGGCACCGCGCTCGCGGGCTCGCCGGTGTTCGCCGTTTCCTCGGCCACGGGGGAAAATCTGGCCGCCCTGCGCGCGCACCTGGATGCCGCAGCGCGCGCCACCGCGGTGCGCGCCGCGCGCGGCAACTTCCGCATGAGCGTGGACCGCTGCTTCACCATCGCCGGCGCGGGACTGGTGGTCACCGGCACCGCGATGAGCGGCGAGGTGGCGGCGGGCGGCGAGGTGCGCGCGCTGCTCGCGGGCGCCGCGGCGCGCGTGCGCTCGATCCACGCCCACAACGCGCCGGCGCGGGCCGGCCGCGCGGGGCAGCGCCTCGCGCTCAACCTCGCCGGCATCGACGGCAGGAAGCCGATCGCGCGCGGCGACTGGATCGTGCAGGGCGCGCTGCCGCCGCCGGTGCGCCGCATCGACGCGCGGCTGCGCAGCGTGGACGCGCAACCGCTGCGGCACTGGACTCCGGTGCACGTGCACCTGGGCGCGGCGCGCGTGCCTGGGCGCGTCGCGCTGCTCGAGGGCGATTCGCTCGCGCCCGGCGCCTCTGGCCTCGCGCAGCTGGTGCTCGAGCAGCCGGTGGGCGCGCTGCGCGGCGACCGCTTCGTGATCCGCGACCAGGCGGCGCGACGCACGCTCGGCGGCGGCACGGCGATCGACGTCTACCCGCCGCCGCGCGGGCGCGCGAAGCCCGAGCGGCGCGCGTTTCTCGCGGCGATGGCGCTGGAGGACGACGCCCGGGCGCTCGGCGCGCTGCTCGCGCAGGCGCCGGCGGGCGTCGACCTCGCGCGCTTCGCGGCCAACCGCAACCTGCGCGAGGAGGAGATCCCGCGCCTGCCGATGAAGCTCGCTGCCGGGCTCGCGTTCGCGCCGCCGGCGTGGGAGGCGCTCAAGCGCTCGGCGCTCGCCAATCTCGCGGCGTGGCACGCGCGCGCGCCCGAGTCGGCGGGCCTCGCCGAGGACAAGCTCGTCGCCGCGCCGCGGCTGCCGCGCGCCGTGCTGGCGGCGATCGCCGGCGAGCTCGCCGCCGAGGGCGCCGCGGTGCGCGAGGGCCTCGGCGTGCGCCTGCCCGGCCACCGCGCGAGCTTCGCCGGCGCCGACGCCGGGCTGTGGGAGGCGGCGCGCGCGCGCCTCGAGCCGGACCCGCTGCGCCCGCCGACGCTCGCCGACCTCGCCGCCGGCATGGGCGTGGCGCCGAAGCGGCTCGACGCGGTGCTGCAGCAGGCGGCGCGCCAGGGGCTGCTCACGCGCGTCTCGAAGACGCGCTTCTTCCTGCCCGCGGCGCTGGCGCGCTTCGAGGAAGCCGCGCGCGCCGCGGCAAAGCAAGGCGCGGTCACCGCGGCGGGCTTTCGCGACCGCGCCGGCATCGGCCGCAACGCCGCCATCGAGGTGCTGGAATACTTCGACCGGATAAAATTCACCCGGCGCGTGGGCGACGCGCACGTGCTGCTCGGACAGCAGGATGCAAGCAGCGACGGAAGGGAAACGCACCCCGGTGGGGCGCCCGGACTTCAAATCCGGTGAGGGGCGTCAGACGTCCCTGGTGGGTTCGACTCCCACTCTTTTCCGCCATTCCGCCGGGTTCCCGGAAACGGCATATGATGCGCGCCCATGGCCACCTCGAGGACCGTTGCCGCCGCCGACGGGGACGTGTTCGCCCTCACCGAAAAGGGCAACCGGATCCTGAAGTCGGCCGGCACGTCGCTCGCCACCCAGGAGCTGGAGCTGCTGGTGCTGATCGACGGCGAATCCACGGTTGCCGACATCGCGAAGCGCATCCCCAGCCTGTCGCGCGAGGCCGTGACGGCGGCGCTGCGCAAGCTGGCCGGCGACAAGCTGGTGGTCAGCGCCGCGGACCTCAACTTCGACCTCGAGTCCTCGGGGTTCTCTACCGTCGCGGTCCCGGCGGGGTTCTTCAGCAGCCTTAAGGACGCGGGCGCCGAGCTGGACAACAGCATGGCGGGCCTGAAGCGCAAGGGCTACCACGTCAGCTTCGCGCGGCACGCCGAGGCGCGCGAGGTGCAGCCGGGCTGGCGCGCGACGATCCTGGTGGTCGACGACGACCCCGACCTGCAGAAGCTGTTCCGGATGTACCTCTCGCTCGAGGGCTTCAACATCCGCGCCGCGGTGAAGAAGGACGAGGCGGTGCTCGGCCTGACCAAGCAGCCGAAGCCGGACCTGGTGCTGCTCGACGTCAACCTCCCGGACATCAACGGCTTCGACATCCTGGCGAAGATGCGCTCGCACCCCGCGTTCAAGGAGACGCCGGTCATCATGCTGACGGCGGAGGCGTCGCGCGACGCGGTGCTGAAGGGCCTGCGCCGCGGCGCCAACGGCTACATCACCAAGCCGTTCCAGCCGGAGGCGCTGATCGGCGCGGTGAAGGCCGTGCTCGGCCTCGCCGCCAAGCCGGAGGAAAAGAAGAAGAGCTAGCGGCGCCCGGCGCTCAGCCGGGGAGCTTCTCCAGGTCCGCCTCGGACGGGAACCGCCCGGTCTGGTAGCGCGAGTAGGCGAGCTGGCCGCCGATCACGACGTCGAACTGGCCGCTCTTGCCGGCCTGGATCTCGACCGGGCCCTTGCCGCGGGCATCGAACCAGGCCTTCACACGGAGGGCCTCGGGCTTATACCCTCAGGCAGCGCAGTAATGGATCAGGATCGCCATACCGGACCGAGTCTACCGTGAACGCTCTCGCCTCGAAACGCTACGCCATGGAAGACCCCGCCGCGATCCAGGAATTCTTCCATGGCCGCGGGTGGACCGACGGCCTGCCGGTGGTGCCGCCCACGCCCGACGCGGTGCGCGCCTGCCTCGAGGGCGCGCTGCTCGAGCCCGCGCACCTCGTCGGCGTCGAGCCGGTGCGCGGCCGCGCGATCACGGCCGAGAAGCTTGCGGTCAACGCGGTGATGGCGGGCTGCCTGCCGGCGCATTTCCCGGTGGTGGTCGCGGCCTTCACCGCGATGCTGCGCGAGCCGTTCCTGCTGCACGGCGCCACCGCGAGCACCGGCGGCTGCGCGATCCTGCTCGTGGTCAACGGGCCGATCCGGCGGGAGCTCGGCATGACCGGCACGTTCAACGCGCTCGGCGGCGCCGACCGCGCCAGCGCCGCGATCGGCCGCGCGCTGCGCCTCGTGCTGCGCAACCTGATGGACGTGCGCCCGGGCGACGTCGACCGCTCCACGCTCGGGCACCCGGGCAAGCTGAGCTATTGCGTGGCGGAAGACGAGGAGGGCACGCCGTGGCTGCCGCTGGCGGACGAACGCGGCGCGCCGCCGCACGCCTCGTCGGTCACGGTGATGGCGGCGGGCGCGCCGCGCCAGTTCATGAACGAGTGGACCACGCGCCCCGTGGAAATCCTCGACACGGCGGCGGCCGAGATCCGCGCCAACATGCGCCACTACTCGATCTGGCCGGGCAACTACGCGCTGGTGCTGCCGCCGCAGCTGCGCGCGCACTTCGACGCCGCGGGCTGGCGCAAGTCGGACGTGCGCGAGTACGTGTTCGGGCAGGCGCGCGTGCGCCGCAGCGAGTGGGCCGGGTGCGGCAAGGGCAGCGTGGTCGGGGACCGCGGCGAGCGCGAGTACGCCGCGCTGCGCACGCCCGATGACTTGCTGGTGATCGCCGCCGGCGGCCCGGCGGGCGGCTTCGGCGCGGTGATCCCTTCGTGGTACGGCTCGAAGAGCAGCGCCGTGACCCTCGCCATCGGCGCCTGCGTGGACTGCGAGGCCTGAGCATGGAATTCCTCGATCCCACCCACGAGTCCGACGCGCGCCCGTTCGCGCTCGCGAAGCGCCTCGCGACGCTCGAGGGCGCGACCGTCGCCATCGTCTCCAACGGCAAGAAGGGCACCCTCCCCTTCTTCGAGGCCTTCGAGCGCGAGCTGAAGAGCCGCTTCGGCGTCGCCGAGGTGGTGCGCCTCGCCAAGTCGAACTACAGCGCGCCGGCCGAGCCGCCGCTGCTGCGCGACTCGGCGCGCTGGCACGCGCTCGTCTCCGGCATCGGCGACTGAGGCAGCTGCTCGTCGTGCAGTCTGCACGACGCCATCACCGGCGAGCGGCTCGGGCTCCCCTCGGCCGGCGTCATGACGTCCCTGTTCGCCGGCGCCGCGGACATGATGGCGCGCGCGCTCGGCGCCGAGGGCTACCGCTACGTCACGATCGAGCACCCGATCAGCAGCGCGTCCCTCGAGGCGCTGGCCGAGCGCGCGAGGAAGGCCGCCGCCGAAAGCGCTGCGATCCTGCTGGGGCGGTAGCCGGATTCCGTTCCCGCCCCGCGGCGGCGTAATATGCGCGTCGCGGCGCGACGCGCCGCGAAGGAGGGGAGGCCATCTACTACCGAGCAGTCGCCCGGGCAGTCTCCGGCTGCGCCGCCGCCGCGCTCGTCGCGGCGGCGCTCAACGCGCGCGCCGACGGCGAGCAGGAGGTCACGGTCACGGCGACCCGCATGCCGGCGCGGACGCTCGACGTCCCCGCCTCGGTGGACCGCGTCTCGGGCGAGGAGATACAGCGCTACCAGCCCGAGGTAAACCTGTCCGAGTCGCTGCTGCAGGTTCCCGGGCTGGTGGTGTCCAACCGCCAGAACTACGCCCAGGACCTGCAGATCACCTCGCGCGGGTTCGGCGCGCGCGCCACCTTCGGCGTGCGCGGCATCCGGCTCATCCAGGACGGCATTCCCGCGACCATGCCCGACGGCTCCGGCCAGGCGGGGTCGTTCGACCTCGGCGGCGCCGAGCGCATCGAGGTGCTGCGCGGGCCGTTCTCCTCGCAATACGGCAACGCCTCCGGCGGCGTGATCCAGGTGTTCACCGCCGATGGCCCGGCGCGGCCGCAAGTCGGCGCCGGATTCTGGGCCGGCTCCTACGGCAGCTCGCGCCTGTCGTTCGATGCCGGCGGGCAGGAGGGCAGGGTGAACTACGTCGGCGACCTGTCGCGCTTCACCACCGACGGCTATCGGGACCACAGCGCCGCGACGCGCGACCTGGCGAACGGGCGCATCCGGATCAGGCTCGACAACGGCTCCCGCATTACGCTGGTCGGCAACGAGATCAACCAGGTGGACACGCAGGACCCGGGCGGCCTGACGGTGGCGGAGCTCGCCAGCAACCGCCGCGGCGTGGACCCGAGCGTGACCCAGTTCAATACGCGCAAGAGCATCGCGCAGAGCCAGCTCGGGGGGACCTGGGAAGACCGCCTGTCGAACGGCGACCGCCTCGCGGCCACGCTCTATGGGGGCAACCGCGACATCAACCAGTACCTCGGCCTGAGCGGCGCGGCCATCACGTCCTCGGGCGGCGTCGTCTCGCTGAGCAGCGCCTACTCCGGGGCGAGCCTGCGCTGGCAGAGGGGCGTCGAGCTCGCCGGCCGGCCGCTGACGCTTTCGGCCGGCGCCGAGCTCGACTCGATGCAGCAGCGCAGGCGCGGCTACACCAACCTCAACGGCGCCTCGGGCGCGCTGCGGCGCGACGAGGACGACGCGGCGAACAGCACCGGGGCCTACGTGCAGGCCGAATGGCGCTTCGCCGAGCGCTGGAGCGCGCTCGCCGGCCTGCGGCGCAGCGACGTAGCGATCGCGTTCGCCGACCACTTCATCGTCCCGGGCAACGGCGACGACAGCGGCACGCTGCATTTCCACGCCACCACCCCGGCCGCGAGCCTGATGTACCGCGCCGCCGAGGACGTCAACCTGTACGCGAGCTACGGCCGCGGCTTCGAGACGCCGACCCTGGTGGAGCTCGCCTACAGCACCGCGGGCGCGGGCCCCAACTTCGGGCTGCGGCCGGCGACCAGCAACCAGGTCGAGGTGGGCGCGAAGGCCGCGCTGCCCGGCGGCTCGCGGCTCAACGTCGCGCTGTTCGACATCGGCACTGCGAACGAGATCGTCGTCGCCTCGAGCACCGGCGGCCGCACGGTGTACAAGAACGCGTCGCACACGCGGCGCCGCGGCGCGGAGGTGTCGTGGCAGGTGCCGCTGCCGCACAGCCTGGAGTTCTATTTCGGCTACACCTACCTCGACGCGCGCTTCACCGACGGCTTCACCAGCACCGGGCCGGTCAGCGTCGGCAATTTCCTGCCGGCGGTGCCGAAGAACGTGCTTTACGCGAGGCTCTCGTGGCGCTACCCGGCCGCCGGCTTCGGCGCCGTGTTCGAGCTGCGCAAGTCGAGCCAGCTGTTCGTGGACGACCTCAATTCGGCCTCGGCGCCGGGCTACACGATCGCGAACCTGCGCGGCGGCTTCGACCAATCGCTCGGCGGCTGGAAGGTCACCGAGTTCGTGCGCGTCGAGAACCTGCTCGACCGGCAGTACATCGGCTCGGTGATCGTGGCGGACACCAACAACCGCTTCTTCGAGCCGGCGCCGGGCCGCAACGCGATCGCCGG
>DATJXO010000022.1:0-10650 GCA_035500055.1 Burkholderiales bacterium
TAATCAGATAATTATGTAGCCTATCTATCTGATTGCAAGCACTGTCTTGTTTTATAGGGACACTTGTGGGACACGTCCTCCCGAGAATTGCCCCTCTTTCAGAGGGGAAGTTTGGGTAACACGAACGGTCTTAGAGCCAGATCGCGACTTTCTAGTGTCCCACCAGTGTCCCAACAAGGCAGAACATCGCTGTCTTGGCAGGCTGCTAACGCATGGATTTTAGAGTGGTAGGTCGTGGCGGATTCGAACCGCCGACCAACGGATTAAAAGTCCGCTGCTCTACCAGCTGAGCTAACGACCCGTATTGGCAACGCCGGAAGGGACTGAATTTTATCAGCCCTCTCGGGGCGCTCGCTAGATCTTGCCGGCGTAGCGCGTGGTGTCGCGCACGCCGGCGGCGTCGAAGCCGGCGCGGCGGATGCGGCAGGCGTCGCAGGCGCCGCAGGCGCGGCCCTCGGCGTCGGGCTGGTAGCAGGTCACGGTCATCGCCGGATCGACGCCGAGCTCGAGCGCGAGATTGACGATGCCGGCCTTCGGCAGGTCGACCAGCGGCCCCCGGATCTCGATGCGGCGGCCTTCTACCGCCGCCTTGGTGGCGAGGTTGGCGAGCGCCTCGAACGCGCGCAGGTATTCGGGCCGGCAGTCCGGGTAGCCCGAGTAGTCGACCGCGTTGGCGCCGACGAAGATGTGCTGCGCGCCGAGCACCTCGGCCCAGCCGAGCGCGAGCGAGAGGAGGATCGTGTTGCGCGCCGGCACGTAGGTGACCGGGATGCCCGGGCCGCTGCCGCCGGTCGGCACCGGGATCGAGGCATCGGTCAGCGCGGAGCCGCCGATTTCCCTCAGGTCGAGCTTCTGGACCCGGTGCCCGGCGGCGCCGAGCGCAGTGGCGATGCGCTTCGCCGCCGCCAGCTCGGCGGCGTGGCGCTGACCGTAGTCGACCGAGAGGCACCAGCATTCGAAGCCCTCGCGGCGCGCCCAGGCGAGGGTCACGGCGGAGTCGAGCCCGCCGGAAAGGAGGACGACGGCCTTCTTCAGCGCTTGAGCCGCTGCTTGGCGCTCGCGGCGGCTGGGCTCTGCGGGTACTTCGCCAGCAGCGCCTCGAGCGTCTTCTGCGCGTTGCGGCGCTCGCCGAGCGCGTCCTGCGCCGAGGCGATGTTGAGCATCGCGTCGGGCGCCTTGGAGTCGTCCGGCCAGGCCGCGAGCACCTTCTGCTGGGCCGCGATCGCTTCGCGGTACTGGCGCTGCGCGAAGTGCGCGTTGCCGATCCAGTACTGCGCCGAGGGCGCAAGCTTGCTCTGCGGATAGGTGACGAGGAACCCCTGGAACGCGGAGATGGCGAGCGGGTAGTTGCCGAGCTTGAACTGGTTGAGCGCCGCCTCGTAGGCCTTCGCCTCGGCCGGGGGCGGCGGCGCCTCGGCGGGCGGCTTGCCGGCGGCGGCGGCCTCGCCCACCTGCTCCAGCTTGCGCAGCCGCGTGTCGATGTCGACGTAGAGGTCCTTCTGGCGCTTGTCGGCGGTGTCGACCTGGTTCTGGATCACCTCGAGCTGGCCGCGCAGCCTGGCGATGTCGGCGCGCAGCTGGTCGATCTGCGAGGAGAGCTCGAGCAGCGCGCGCCGGTCCTCGAGCTTCGAAAGCCGGTCCTCGATCTCCTTGTTGGTCGCCTCGACCTGCTTGCGCAGCGCCTCGATCTGCGCGCGCGCCTCGTCGTCGCCGAACAGCGCGTGCGCCCGCCCGGGCAGCACGAGCAGCGCGGCGACGACCGCGGCGAGCGCGGAGCGGCGCATCTCAGTATTCGCCCGGGTAGAGGATGTCGCAGCGCCGGTTCTGCGACCACGCCTGCTCGTCGTGGCCCGGGTCCTTGGGCTTCTCCTCGCCCAGGCTGACCGCCTCGATCTGGCTCTCCTTGACGCCGAGCAGCAGCAGCATCTTCTTCACCCCGTCGGAGCGGCGCTGGCCGAGGCCGACGTTGTACTCGCGGCTGCCGCGCTCGTCGGTGTTGCCCTGGATCAGGACCTTGACGTCCGGATGGTCGCGCAGGTACTTGGCGTGCGCCTCGACCAGCGGCCGGTACTCGTCCTTGACGTCGTACTGGTCGAAGTCGTAGTAGATGGAGCGCTTGGAGAGGATGTTGTTCGGGTCCGTGAGCGGGCTCGCGGCCTGCTTCTTGGACGTGAGGTCGATGGTCGGCACCTGGCCGGGCTTCGCGCCGCGGGTCTCCGGACCGCCCTCGCCGGGCTTACGTTCCTCTACCCCGGCCGGCGACTGCTCCTGGGTGGGCGAGGCCGCGCAGCCGGCAAGGATCAGCCCTGCGGCCGCGGCGAGCGCCAGTGCGTGAATCGGCGCAATCCAGTTCTTAGGCATACGGTTCCTCCGCGTCTGTTGCGTCTATTGGATGAAAGGTCCCCAGGCCGGCTCCCGCACGTCGCCCGCCGCGATCGAGAGCCGCTGCTTGATGCGCCCGTCGGCCGAGACCGCCGACAGCACGCCGCGGCCGCCGATCACGGTGGCGAGCAGGATCATGCGGCCGTTCGGGGCGAAGCTCGGCGACTCGTCCTTGTCGCTGTCGGTCAGGATCTGCTGCTGGTGCGTCGCCAGATCCATCACCGCGACCTGGTACTTGCCGTTGTGGCGCGCGATGAAGGCGAGCCGCTTGCCGTCCGGGCTGACGTGCGGCGATACGTTGTAGCTCCCTTCGAAGGTCACGCGCTGCGGCTCCCCTCCGGTGGCGGGCATGCGGTAGATCTGCGGGCTGCCGCCCCGGTCCGACGTGAAATAGATGCTTTGACCGTCGGGCGAGAACGTCGGTTCAGTGTCGATGCCTGACGAGCTCGTCAGCCGGCGCACGTTGCTGCCGTCGGGGCTCATCAGGAACAGCTGCGAGCCGCCGTCGCGCGACAGGGCGACGGCGAGCGTGCCGCCGTCCGGGGACCAGGCGGGCGCCGAGTTCGACCCCTTGAAGTTCGCCACCACCCGCTGCTTGCCGAGCTGCAGGTCCTGCACGTAGACGATCGGCTTCTTCTGCTGGAACGAGACGTAGGCGATCCTGCGGCCGTCGGGCGACCACGCCGGCGAGATGATCGGCTCGTGCGAGATGAGCAGCGCCTGCTCGTTGGCGCCGTCGGCGTCCGAGATCTGGAGCTCGTAGCGGTCGGGGCGCTTGACCACGTAGGCGATCTTGGTCGAGAAGACGCCCTTTTCCCCTGTCAGCTTCTCGTACACGAAGTCGGCGATATGGTGCGCGGTGGTGCGCGCCTGCTCTCGCTGCAGAGTGTACGCGACCCCCGAGAGGTCCTCGCCCTTCACCGTGTCGAACAGCTTGAAGCGCACCTCGAAGCGGCCGTCCGGGCGCGCCGCGACCGAGCCGAGCACGAGCGCATCCGCCAGGCGCGAGCGCCATTCGGCGTAGTTGACCGGGCTGGCCTCGGTGGGGGGCGGCGTCAACGGCGGCACCTCGAGCGTGCGAAACAGGCCGCAGCGGTCGAGGTCGTCGCGCACGATCTGCGAGATCGAGGGCGCGAGCGCGCCCTCTCCGGCGAAAGGCACGATCGCGATCGGGATGCGCTGCGCGCCGGCGCCGGTGACCTCGATCGAGAGCTGCGCCAGCGCCGCGGGGCCAAAGAAGGCGAGCAGAAGCGCAGCGAGCGCGAGCGCGCGGACGGACAGCCGGCGGGACATGGCCAAATTATATTCAATCATGCGGCCGGTACTTCAGCTCGAAGCTGCGCGGCGCGATCTCCTGCCTGTCGGGGCGCGGCAACGGCGAGGACCTGAGGATCGCGCGCTCGATCGCCTGGTCGAGCGCCGGGTTGCCGCTCGATTTCAGCAGCCGCAGCCGCTCCGGCAGCACTTCGCCGGTGGGCAGCTGGACGATGTCGAACACGGCCTCGGGATTGCCGACCACGCCCCACACTTCGATCATATTGCCGCGGATCTTGGCGCGCACCTTGTCGATCCACGCGGCGAGCGCCTTGGCGTTGGCCGAGGCCATTTCCTGCTGCAGCTGTTGCTTGATCGCCTCGCGCTCGCGGTCGACTGCCAGCGCCTTTTCTTCCTGCGCCACCTGCTCGTGCATCTGGCGCAGCGCCTCGGCGTTGTCCGGCTTGGGCTTGGGTTTCGGCTTGGGTTCCGCCTTGGGCTCGGGCTTGGGCTTCGGCTTGGGCGCCGCCTTCTCCACGATGTCGGGCTTCTCGAGTTTCGGCTCGACCTTGGGTTCGGGCTTGGGCTCCGGCGGCTTGGGCTCGGCCTTCGGCGCGAGCACCGGCGCCGGTTTCGGCGCTTCCCAAAGCTCGACGCTCACCGTCTCCGGGGGCCGGCTCTGCCAGCGCACCCCCAGCACGAGCACCATCAGCAGCAGAAGGTGCACCGCCACCGCGAGCGCCGCCGACAACGCCCGGCTCGGATCGACGCGCTGCTCGAACACCGCCGCGCTCATTGCCTCGGCTTCACCTGCAGCCCGACGTGCGCGACGCCCTGCTGGTGCAGCTCGTCCATCAGCTGCAGCACCGCCTCGTAGCGAACGTTCTTGTCGCCCGCGATCAACACCGGCGTATTCGGGTCCTTGACCAGCTTGGGAACGTCCGCGGCGACGATCGGGTGCTCGCCCACCACGTTGCCGCGGGTGTCGCGCAGACGCACCGAAAGCCTGCTGTCGGCGTCGATCATGATCTCGATCGGCGTCAGCCTCGGCGCGCTCGCCTTGCCCACCGAAGGCAGGTCGATCACCCCCGGCGTCACCAGCGGCGCGGTCACCATGAAGATCACGAGCAGCACCAGCATCACGTCGATGTAGGGCACGACGTTGATCTCGTGCATCGGCCCGCGCTTGGTGCGCAGCCTCACGACGCCAACCCGTCGTCGCGCGGGTTCGTGCCGTGGCCGCCGGCGACCCCGTAGAAGATGCTCGTCAGGTAGTAGCGGGCAGGCTGGTAGTGATTCGCCGCGTCGAACGGCTCCTGGAACTTGCCTTGCGCGAGCTCGCGCCGCACGAAGAAGGCGTTGTTCCCGGTGAGGTTGCAGCCCACCAGCGCATAGCCGCGCCCGGACATCAGCTCGCCCAGGGACTGCAGCGAGGCGCCGAAGTGATCGCTCCCGTCCCATCGGAACCCCGGGTCGTAGGGCATGCGCCAGCGGATCGGCGGCGCGAAGCGCGCGTTGTACTCGGCGACGACGGCGCGCGGCCGGACCGCGGTGAGCGCCTCCAGCACGTAGTAGTCGTTGCCGTCGATGTCGATGCTCAGCAGGTCGACCTCGCCGCCGGCATCGGCCGCCAGCAGCAGGCTGTCGACGTTCTCCGCGGTGACGATGGCCGGGACCACGCGCAGCCGCCCGTCCGCCGTCCAGCGCGGGAACCTCTCGCGGATCGCGCGCACATACGGCTCCACTCCCTCGACCCAGACTCCGCTCCACCCGCCGTAGAGCAGCGCCAGGGTGTTGTTCTCGGTGCCCTGCTCCACGCCGATCTCGACGAAGCGGCGCGAGCGCTCGCCGATGCGGCGAAAGATCTCGGCGATGATCCCGTCCTCGTCGTTCTGCGAATAGAGCTTGCGGCCGCACCGCTCGAGGCGCAGCGGATCGGCGTAGCGCGCGTCGCGCAGGATGTCCCGCACCAGGGCCTCGCCCGCGGCGACCGCCCCGTACGAAGCCCAGTGCAGAAGCTTCTCCACCGGCCCGGGATCGTCTTCGGCGTGCGGCAGCGTCGCCACGCGCTCAGCTCAGCGCACCGCCTGCCGCTGCAGGATGTTGGAGAACTCCTCCATGAAGCTCTCGAAGCGGATCGCGAGGCGGTCGATGTCGTGCGAGAAACGGTTGTACGCCACCACCGCCGGGATCGCGGCGAACAGGCCGATCGCGGTCGCGACCAGCGCCTCGGCGATTCCGGGCGCGACCTGCGCGAGCGTCGCCTGCTGCACGTTCGCCAGGCTGCGGAAGGCGTGCATGATGCCCCACACGGTGCCGAACAGGCCCACATAGGGGCTCACCGAGCCGGTCGAGGCGAGGAACGCGAGGTGCCGCTCGAGGTAGTCCATCTCGCGCTGGAAGGTCGCGCGCATGGCGCGGCGCGCCCCGTCCACCATCACGCTCGCCTCGTTGCCGCGCTGCGCGCGCAGCTTGGTGAACTCGCGGTAGCCGGCCTCGAAGATGCGCTCCAGGCTGCCGATGGTATGTCGGTTGGTCACCGAGCCCTGGTAGAGCGCGTTGAGGTCGTTGCCGCTCCAGAACTCGCGCTCGAAGCGCTCGGTCTGGTCGCTGGCGCGGCGGATGCCGAACCACTTGCGGAAGATGAACATCCACGACATGAAGGACACCGCCAGCAGCAGCGCCATCACCAGCTTCACCACCAGCGAGGCGTGGGCGACGAGGCCCCACAGCTCCATGTCCTGCGTCACGGTCATGCGGCGATCCTCGCGCTGAGGGACTCGGGCAGCGCCTGCGGCCGCATGTCCCGGTGCCGCACGCAGGCGGCCTGGATGCGCGCCGCCGCGCACACCGCGCCGCCCGCGCGCCGCACCTCCTGGTCGAGCCAGAGGTAGGTCTTCTTCTTCTCCGTCAGGTTCACCGAAACCTCCAGCAGGTCGTCGAGCCGCGCCCCGGAGCGGAAGTCGATCTCGGCGCGCGCCACGACGAACCCGATGCCTTCGACCGCGGCGAGGCGCTCCTGGTTCACGCCGAGGCTGCGCAGCCAGTCGCTGCGCGCCCGCTCGAAGTAGCGCAGGTAGTTGGCGTAGTAGACGACGCCGCCGATGTCCACGTCCTCGTAGTAGACCCGCACCCGGATCACGAACGGGCTCAACGCGCGGCCGGGTCGAGCAGGTCGCCGGCCGCCGCGGGCGCCGCGATGCCGAAGTGCCGGTACGCGGTGAGCGTCGCCATCCGTCCGCGCGGCGTGCGCTGCAGGTAGCCGCACTGGATCAGGTAGGGCTCGAGGACGTCCTCGATGGTGTCGGCTTCCTCGCCGATCGCGTGCGCCAGATTCTCCAGCCCGACCGGGCCGCCGCCGAACTTCTCGATCACCGCCAGCAGCAGCCTGCGGTCCATCTGGTCGAGGCCGAGGACGTCGACCTCCAGCATCGCGAGCGCCGCCTCGGCCACCGGCCGGGTCACCCGGCCGTCGGCCTTCACCTGCGCGTAGTCCCGCACGCGCCGCAGCAGGCGGTTGGCGATGCGCGGCGTGCCGCGCGAGCGGCGCGCGACCTCGCTCGCGCCTTCCTCGTCGAGGAAGACCTCGAGCAGCGCGGAGGAGCGGCGCACGATGCGCGCCAGCTCGGCCTGGTTGTAGAACTCGACGCGCGACACGATGCCGAAGCGGTCGCGCAGCGGATTGGTGAGCATGCCGGCGCGCGTGGTGGCGCCGACCAGCGTGAAGGGCGGCAGCTCGAGCTTGATCGAGCGCGCCGCCGGCCCCTCGCCGATCATGATGTCGATCTGGTAGTCCTCGAGCGCCGGGTAGAGGATTTCCTCGACCACCGGGGAGAGGCGGTGGATCTCGTCGATGAACAGCACGTCGCGCGGCTCCAGGTTCGTCAGCAGCGCGGCGAGATCCCCGGGGCGCTCGAGCACCGGGCCCGAGGTCTGGCGCAGGTTGACCCCGAGCTCGCGCGCCAGGATGTGCGCGAGGGTGGTCTTGCCCAGGCCCGGCGGGCCGTACAGCAGCACGTGATCGAGCGCCTCGCCGCGGCTCTTCGCCGCCTGGATGAAGATCTCGAGCTGGCCGCGGATCTTGTCCTGGCCGACGTACTCGGCGAGCGACCCGGGGCGCAGCGAGCGCTCGATCCGCTCCTCCTCGTCCGGGGCCGGGCGCGCCGAGATCAGACGATCGGTTTCGACTGCCACGTCAGGATTTTGCCAGAGCCTTGAGCGCGGCGCGGATGCCCTCGGCGACCGCGACGCCCGGCGGCAGGCCTTTCACAGCCGCCGCGGCCTCCTTCTCGCTGTAGCCGAGGCCCACCAGGGCGTGCAGCACGTCGCCGGCGGACCCGGCCGCGGGGCGGGACTCCGCCTCCGAGATCTTGCCCTTCAGCTCGAGCAGCAGGCGCTCGGCCGTCTTCTTGCCGATCCCAGGCACCTTGGTGAGGCGCGCCGAGTCCTGCAGCGCGACCGCCTGCGACAGCTCGGCGACGGACAGGCCCGACAGCACCGCCAGCGCAGTGCGCGCGCCGACGCCCGAGATGCGGATCAGCTGGCGGAACGCGGAGCGCTCTTCCTGGGTGCCGAAGCCGTAGAGCACGTGGGCGTCCTCGCGCACCGCGAGGTGGGTGTGCAGTGTGACGCGCTCGCCCGTCGCCGGCAGGCCGAAGAACGTGCTCATCGGCACGTCGAGCTCGTAGGCCACGCCGCCCACGTCGACCACGACCTGCGGCGGCTGCTTCGCGAGCAGGCTCCCCGTGATCCGGCCGATCAAACGATGCGCCCCTTCTTCACCCGGAGGTTCCGCGTCGACAGCGCACCGAGCCGGCCGCCGTGTGCGTGGCAGATGGCGCAGGCGAGCGCGTCGGCGGCGTCGGCCTGGGGATCGCCGGGAAGCGCGAGCAGCCGCTTCACCATGTGCTGCACCTGTTCTTTTTTCGCATGGCCCTTGCCGACCACGGCCTGCTTCACCTGCAGCGCAGTGTACTCCGCAACCGGCAGCCCCGCGATCACCGCGGCGCAGATCGCGGTGCCGCGCGCGTGCCCGAGCGCCAGCGTCGACGCCGGGTTGACGTTGAGGAACACCTTCTCGATCGCGACCTCGGCGGGCCGGTTCGCCGCGATGACCTCGGCGATCCCGTCGAGCAGCACCTTCAGGCGCCGCGAGAGGTCGCCCGGGCCCGACTTGACGCAGCCGCTGGTGACGTAGCTCAGCCGGCCGCCCGCCTGGTCGATGACGCCGAAGCCGGTGATGCGCAGCCCGGGGTCGATCCCCAGGATTCTCACGCCGTGCCGCGCGCGCGGCCGCTCATGTGTCGAGCGCGGCCGTGGTGTAGACGTCCTGCACGTCGTCGAGACCCTCGAGCGTCTCGATCAGGCCGCGCATGCGCGCGGCGTCCGCGCCGGAGAGCGCCGTTTCCGCAGCCGGCTTCATCGTCACCTCGGCCGCGTCCGGCTTGAGCCCGGCGCCCTCCAGCCCCGCCTTCACCTTGTCGAAGTCCGCCGGCGCGCACACCACCTCGATCGAGCCGTCGTCGTTCGCCACCACGTCGTCCGCGCCCGCCTCGAGCGCCGCCTCCATCACCGTTTCCTCGCTCGTGCCGGGCGCGAACACGAACTGCCCGCAGTGCCGGAACAGGTACGCCACCGCGCCGTCGGCGCCGAGGTTGCCGCCATTCTTGGTGAAGGCATGGCGC
Source organism: Burkholderiales bacterium (assembly GCA_035500055.1). Lineage (GTDB taxonomy): Bacteria > Pseudomonadota > Gammaproteobacteria > Burkholderiales > SG8-39 > RBG-16-66-20. The sequence goes on from DATJXO010000022.1 coordinate 9,321, forward strand.
ACCTCGGCGACGGTGCGCGTGCGGTTGTCGGTCAGGCAATCGACCATCACCGCGGCGCCGCCCGCGCCGTAGCCTTCGTAGCGCGCCTCCTCGTAGGTGACGCCCTCGAGCTCTCCGGTGCCGCGCTGGATCGCGCGCGCGACGCTGTCCTTGGTCATGTTGGCCTCGCGCGCCTTGTCGAGCGCGAGGCGCAGGCGCGGGTTGGAGCCCGGATCGCCGCCGCCGAGCTTCGCCGCCACGGTGATCTCCTTGATCAGCCGCGTGAAGACCTTGCCCTTCTTCGCATCCGCCGCGGCCTTGCGGTGCTTGATATTGGCCCATTTGCTGTGACCTGCCATGCGACAATTTTACCGAGCGATTCGAGCCAACAGGAGCCGAGCATGGATCTGGGAATCAAGGGCAGGAGCGCGCTCGTATGCGCGGCGTCGAAGGGGCTGGGCAAGGGCTGCGCGCTGGCGCTCGCGCGCGAGGGCGCGAGCCTGGTCATCACGGCGCGCGGCAAGGAGGCGCTCGAGGCGACCGCGGCGGAGATCCGGAAGGAGACCGGCGCGGCCGTGGTCGCGGTCGCCGGCGACATCACCACGCCCGAGGGCCGCGCGGCGGCGCTGAAGGCCTGCCCGAGCCCCGACATCGTGGTCAACAACGCCGGCGGCCCGCCGCCGGGCGATTTCCGCGGCTGGTCGCGCGAGGACTGGGTGAAGGCCCTGGACGCCAACATGCTTACGCCGATCGAGCTGATCAAGGCGACGGTCGACGGCATGATCGCGCGCAAGTTCGGGCGCATCGTCAACATCACCTCGGGCGCGGTGAAGATGCCGATCCCCGAGCTCGGCCTGTCGAACGGCGCGCGCACCGGGCTTTCCGGCTTCGTCGCCGGGCTCGCGCGGCAGACGGTGCAGCACAACGTCACCATCAACAACCTGCTTCCCGGCCCGTTCGATACCGACCGCCTGCGCTCGAACTTCGCCTTCAACGCGAAGAAGCTCGGCAAGACGCCGGAGGAGCTGGCGAGGGCGCGCGCCGAGGGCAACCCGGCGAAGCGCTTCGGCACGATCGAGGAGTTCGGCGCGGCCTGCGCGTTCCTCGCCAGCGTGCACGCCGGCTTCATCACCGGCCAGAACCTGCTGATGGACGGCGGCGCCTTCCCGGGAACGTTCTGATGGCCGCGCCGCGGCCCGTGCGCGTGATCGACACGGGCCTGCGCGGCGGACGCGAGAACGTGGCCTTCGACCAGGCGCTGGTCGAGGCGCGCAACGCCGGCAGAAGCCCGGAGACCGTCCGCTTCCTGCGCTTTCGCCCCGCCGCCCTGGTCGGCCTGCACCAGATGCTG
>DATJXO010000023.1:0-11409 GCA_035500055.1 Burkholderiales bacterium
CGAATCCTTTGTCGGTGGGCGGCGGCAAACAACGCTCATCGGGGCGATGAGCGTTCCGTGTTACGGCATCCGGGGACTACTTGCGCAGGCCGAGCCGCTCGATCAGCGAGCGGTACTTGTCCGCGTCCCTGCGCTTGAGGTAATCGAGCAGCTTGCGGCGCTGGCTGACGAGCTTCAGCAGGCCGCGGCGCGAGTGGAAATCCTTGACGTGCGTCTTGAAGTGCTCGGTCAGGCTGTTGATGCGCTCCGTGAGAAGCGCGACCTGTACTTCGGGCGAGCCGGTGTCGTTGCCGGCCCGCTGGTACTGCTTTACGACTTGCGCCTTCTGCGCAACCTGCAAGCTCATACAGTCTTCTCTCTATTCGGTCTGTTTTCGTCGAGGCGGGATTCTAGCCGAGATTCGCGCGCCTCCACAAGTTTTTCGTGCTATTTCAGCCTCTTGCGACGAGCCTGAGCGGCTGCAGGCGTCCGCCTGCCGCGCCTTCTCCTACCCCCAGCAGGGCGCCGGCGCCTGCATAGACGCGGCAGCGGCCGGCCGGCGCCGCGTCGAACTCCAGGGCTTGCCCGTGGCTGAAGCGTGCGGCCTGGGCGGCGTCGAGCTCGATCCTCGGCAGATGCTCGATCAACCGGTCGAGCGACAGCACCCAGAGCGCGCGTCCCGCCTCGCCCAGAGCCTGCAGATCCTCCAGCGTCACCGCATCTTCCACCCGGAAGCGCCCCACCCCGGTCCGCCGCAACGCCGCGAGATGCGCGCCGCAGCCGAGCACATCGCCGAGGTCGCTCGCGAGCTGGCGCACGTACGTGCCCTTGCTGCACACGATGTGCAGCGTGAGGTCGTCGCCGGATCGCTCGACAAGGTGGAGCGCCTCGATGCGCACTCGACGCGGCGCGCGCTCGACGCTGCGGCCTTCGCGCGCGAGTTCATAGAGCGGCCGACCGTCGTGCTTCAGCGCCGAGTACATCGGCGGTACCTGCGCGATCTCCCCGCGGAACCGTCCGAGCGCTGCGGCAACCTCGGCGGCGCTCGCGCTCACCGGACGGCGTGCCGTGATCGCGCCCTCGGCGTCCCCCGTCTCGGTTTCGACGCCGAGGCGCACGACCGCGCGATACGCCTTGGTCGCCTCCAGCGCGAAGCGGGCGAACTTGGTTGCCTCGCCGAACATCAGCGGCAGCAGCCCGGAGGCGAGCGGATCGAGCGTCCCCCCGTGCCCTGCCTTGCGCGCTGCCAGCAGGCGCTTTACCGCCTCGAGCGCGCCGCTCGAGCTCAGCCCGACCGGCTTGTCGAGCAGCAGCACGCCGTCGAGCGCGCGGCACATCAACGCTTGCCGGGCGCGACGCTGTCGATCAGCCGCGACAGGCGGTCGCCCCGCTCCACCGACTCGTCGTAGACGAAGCGCAGCTCCGGCATGGCGTAGAGCTTGATGCGGTGCGCGAGCTGCGAGCGCAGGAAGCCGGCGGCGCGGTTGAGCGCGCGCCACGCCGCCTCCTTGCGATCCTCGCCGAGCACGGTGAAGAAGACCTTGGCGTGGGACAGGTCGGGCGAGACGTCGACCGCGGTGAGCGTGACCATTCCGATGCGCGGATCGCGCACCTCGCGCAGCAGCAGGTCGGAAAGCTCGCGCTGGATGAGCTCGGCCACTTTCCGCGGCCTGCCCTTGCTCACAGCGTGCGCGCCACCTCGAGGACCTCGAACACCTCGAACTGGTCGCCTTCCTTGAGGTCCTGGAAGCTCTTCAGCGACATGCCGCACTCGAAGCCGGCCTTGACCTCGCGCACGTCGTCCTTGAAGCGCTTCAGCGAGTCGATTTCGCCGGTGTGGATGACCACGCTGTCGCGCAGCACCCGGACCTGGGCGCCGCGCTTGACCAGGCCCTCCTGCACGTAGCACCCCGCCACGGTGCCGACCTTCGAGATCCGGAACACCTGCCGTACCTCCACCAGGCCGAGGACCTGCTCCTTGCGCTCGGGCGCCAGCAGCCCGGACAGCGCGGCCTTGATCTCCTCGACCGCATCGTAGATCACGTTGTAGTAGCGCACGTCCACGCCCGAGGACTCGATCAGTTTGCGCGCGGTCGCGTCGGCGCGGGTATTGAAGCCGACGATGACCGCGCGGGAGGCCATCGCCAGGTTGACGTCGGACTCGGTGATGCCGCCGACGCCCGCATGCACTACCGTCACCTTGACTTCGTCGGTCGAGAGGCGCGACAGCGCGTGCACCAGAGCCTCCTGCGATCCCTGCACGTCGGCCTTGATCAGCAGCGCGAGCGTCTTCTTGCCGCCCTCGCCCATCATCTCGAACATGTTCTCCAGCTTCGCCGCCTGCTGCTTGGACAGCTTGACGTCGCGGTACTTGCCCTGGCGGAACAGCGCGATTTCGCGCGCCTTGCGCTCGTCGCCGATCACTGCCAGCTCCTCGCCCGCAGCGGGCACCTCGGACAGGCCCTGGATCTCGACCGGGATCGAGGGACCCGCGCTCTGGACCTGCCGGGCATTCTCGTCGAGCATCGCGCGCACGCGCCCATGTACGGCGCCGGTGAGCACCACGTCGCCGCGCCTCAAGGTGCCCGATTGCACCAGCACCGTGGCGACGGGGCCTCGCCCCCTGTCCAGCCGCGCCTCGATCACCACGCCGCGTGCCGGCGCCTCCACCGGCGCCTTCAGCTCCAGCACCTCGGCCTGCAGCAGCACCTGCTCGAGCAGCGCGTCGATGCCTTCGCCGGTCTTCGCCGAGACGGGCACGAACGGCGAATCGCCGCCCAGATCCTCGGGCACGACGTTGTGCGACAGCAGCTCCTGCTTCACCTTCTCCGGGTTCGCCTCGTGCTTGTCGATCTTGTTGATTGCGACCACCAGCGGCACGTCCGCCGCCTTGGCGTGATTGATCGCCTCGACCGTTTGCGGCATGACGCCGTCGTCCGCGGCGACGACCAGCACCACGATATCGGTGACCTTGGCGCCGCGCGCGCGCATCGCGGTGAACGCCTCGTGGCCCGGCGTGTCGAGGAACGTCACCACGCCGCGCGGCGTCTCCACGTGATAGGCGCCGATGTGCTGCGTGATCCCGCCGGCTTCGCCGGCGGCGACCTTGGTGCGCCGGATATAGTCCAGCAGCGAGGTCTTGCCGTGGTCGACGTGCCCCATGACCGTGACCACTGGGGGCCGGGGCAGCAGCTCGGCGGCGTCGTGCTCCTGGGTATCGGCGAGATAGGCTTCCGGATCGTCGAGCTTGGCCGCCTTCGCCGTATGGCCCATCTCCTGGACCACGATCATCGCGGTCTCCTGGTCGAGGACCTGGTTGATCGTGGCCATGGTGCCGAGCTTCATCAGCACCTTGATCACCTCGACCGCCTTCACCGACATGCGGTGCGCCAGGTCGCCCACGGTGATCGTCTCGGGCACCGCAACCTCGCGAACCTGCGGCTCGGCCGGCGGCGCGAACGAGGTTTCTCCCGCCGGCGCGCCCGCCTGTCTGTGGCGCGCGCCGCCCCTGCCGTGCCAGCCGCCGACGCCGCCGCCCATGTCGCCGCGCGTCTTGATGCCGCGGCGGCGCACCGAATCGTCGCGCAGGATCGTGGTCTGCTTGACCTTCTTCGCCTTCTTCTCGGGCTTGGTCTCGCCGGCGCGCGGCGCGTGCAGCGTGCCCTCGGTCGCTGCCGCGGGCGCAGCCGAGGCCGGCGGCGCAGCCCGCTCGGCCGCCTTCGCCTCGGCCTCGCGCCGCTCGCGCTCCTGTTTCTCGCGCAGCTCCGCGGCCTGGATCTCGGAAAGCTGCTGTTGCCGTCTCTGCTCTTCCTCGCGCAGCTGCAGCTCGCGGGCATCCGGCCCGGGCGGCGTCGGCGCGGGGGCCGGCGCCGCCGGCGGCGGCATCTCGGCAGCGGTCGCCGCCGCGGCGAGCTCGGTCGGGTCGCGCTTGACGAAGACCCGCTTCTTGCGCACCTCGACCTGAATCGTGCGTGCCTTGCCCGTGCCGTCAGACTTCTTGATCTCGCTGGTCTGCTTGCGGGTCAACGTGATCTTGTTCTTCGGCTCCACCGACCCGTGTGCCCTGCGCAGGTACTCGAGCAGGCGCGACTTGTCCTGCTCGGTGAGCGAGTCCTCGGGCACGCGCTTCTCGACCCCCGCCGCGCGGAGCTGCTCCAGCAGCACCGAAGGCGGGACCTTCAGCTCGCTGGCAAACTGGGCGACGCTCGTCTGCGCCACGCTAGCGGGCCTCCTTGCCCGGGGCCGGCGCCGGCGCGGCGGCGGCCGCGCCGCCTGCTGCCTCTTCGGCGAACCAGTGCGCGCGCGCCGCCAGGATCAGGGTCTTGGCGCGCTCCTCGTCGACTCCCGTCATCTCCGCGAGCTCGTCCACCGCGAGGTCGGCGAGATCGTCGCGCGTCTTCACGCCATGCGTGGCGAGCTTCGCCGCGAGCGCGTTGTCCATGCCCTCCAGCTGCAGCAGGCCTTGCTCCACGCTGTCGATCGACTCCTCGCTCGCGATCGCCTGCACCAGCAGCGCGTTGCGGGCCCGGCTGCGCAGCTCGTTGACCGTGTTCTCGTCGAATGCGTCGATCTCCATCATCTCGTTGATCGGCACGTACGCGACCTCCTCCAGGGTCGAGAACCCCTCGTGGATCAGGATGTCGGCCACCTCTTCGTCGACGTCCAGCTTCTCCATGAAGAGCTGCTTGACGCGGGTGCTTTCCTCCTCCTGCTTCTTGGTGGACTCCTCCTGAGTCATCAGGTTTATGGTCCAGCCGGTGAGCTCAGAGGCGAGGCGCACGTTCTGGCCGCTGCGCCCGATCGCGATGGCGAGGTTCTCCTCGTCCACCACCACGTCCATGGCATGCTTCTCCTCGTCCACCAGGATCGAGCTGACCTCGGCCGGCGCCAGCGCGCCGATGACGAACGTGGCCGGGTCCGCCGACCACAGCACGATGTCGACCCGCTCCCCGGCAAGCTCCTGCGTCACCGCCTGCACGCGCGAGCCGCGCATGCCGACGCAGGTGCCGATCGGGTCGATGCGGCGGTCGCTGGTGAACACCGCGATCTTGGCGCGGATGCCGGGATCACGCGCCGCCGACTTGATCTCGAGCAGTCCCTCCTCGATCTCGGGCACCTCGAGCTCGAACAGCTTCATGATGAACTGGGGCGCCGTGCGCGACAGGATCAGCTGCGGGCCGCGCGCGCCGCGGTCGATCTTCATCACCCACGCGCGCACGCGGTCGCCGATGCGCAGGTTCTCCTTCGGGATCATGTGCTCCCGCGGCAGCAGCGCCTCCAGCCGGCCCGACTCGACGATGGCGTTGCCGCGCTCCATGCGCTTCACCGTGCCGGTGACCAGCTCGTCGCCGCGCGCCAGGAAGTCGTTCAAAATCTGCTCGCGCTCGGCGTCCCGGATCCGCTGCAGGATCACCTGCTTCGCGGTCTGGGCCCCGATGCGGCCGAACGGCACGTTCTCGATCGGCTCCTCGATCACGTCGTCCAGCTTGGCGTCGGGCTTGCGGTCCTGCGCCTCCTCTACCGACAGCATCTGCGCCGTGTTCCACTCCGGGGTCTCGTCGGGCAGCACGCGCCACCGTCGCCACGCCCTGTAGTCGCCGGTGTTCTTGTCGACCTCGACGCGCACGTCGACGTCCTCGGTGAAGCGCTTCTTAGTGGCCGAAGCGAGCGCCAGCTCGAGGGCGCCGAACACGGTGTCCCGGTTCACGTTCTTCTCGCGCGCCAGCGCGTCCACCAGCAGCAGAATTTCCCTGCTCATTGCGTCGCCTTCTCCTTGCTAGAGGTCCGGCACCAGCCGGGCCCGCTCAATTCCATCCAGGGGCAATTCCACGCGACCGCCCTCGTCCAGCACGATCGCCACCGCCTCTCCCGCGACGCCGCCGAGCCGGCCGGCGAAGCGCCTGCGCCCGCCCGCATCCGGCGCTCGCATCTGCACCTGCGCCCGCATGCCGGCAAAACGCTCGAAGTCCGCCGCCTTGCGCAGCGGCCGATCCAGCCCCGGCGAGGACACCTCCAGCCGCTCGTAGTCGATGCCCTCGACGGCGAACACCCGGGTGAGCTGCCGGCTGACATCGGCGCAGTCGTCCAAGGTGATGCCGCCACCCGGAACGCCTTGCGGCCGGTCGATGAAGATGCGCACCAGCCTACCCCGCCCGGATACCTGGGCGTCCACCAGCTCGTACCCCATCCCAGCCAAGGTTGACTCCGCGATCGCCGCCAACTGCGCCATGCCGATCCCACCGCCCAAACAAAAAATGGGCCGAAGCCCATCTGCCGCGGGAGCCGCGCCCCCGTACCGAAAAACGCTTGAAGTTTAACAGCTTTTCGCAGCCCGAACAATGTCCGCTACGCTTTTCGCGTCCAATTCCGCGATCGCGCCGGGCGGCAGTCCGGGCGGCAGCTTCGCCGGCCCGAACCGCACGCGCACGAGGCGGCTCACCCGGCCGCCGACGGCCTCCACCATGCGCCGCACTTCGCGGTTGCGTCCCTCGGCGAGCACGACGCGATACCAGCGGTTGCTTCCGCCTTCCTTGCGATCCGCGACCGCGGCCAGTTTCGAGAACCTCGCCGGCCCGTCCTCGAGCATCACCCCGGACAGGAGCTTCCCTGCCGCGCTCGCGTCGAGGCCGCCCTGCACGCGCACCTCGTACTCCCGCTCGATCCCGGCACGCGGGTGCATCAGGCGGTTGGCAAGTTCTCCGTCGTTCGTGAGCAGCAACAGCCCGGAGGAGTTGAGATCCAGCCTGCCGACGTTGATCCAGCGGCCATCGCGCAGGGGCGGCAGCTTGGCGAACACGGTCGGTCGGCCCTCGGGGTCGCTGCGCGTCACGACTTCGCCCACCGGCTTGTGGTACGCAAGGACGCGGGTCGGCATCGACCGCCTCGCCTGTATCCGCTTGCCGTCGAGAAGCAGGTCGTCGCCGGGCGCGGCCCTGTCGCCGAGCTTCGCGATCCGGCCGCCGACCCGGACGCGGCCGGCCTCGATCCAACGTTCGATTTCGCGGCGCGACCCCAGGCCCGCGGCCGCTAGGAGCTTCTGGATGCGCTCTTCCTTAACCAGGCTCGTTCGCCGCCGGCTGGGCGCCGGCCGGCTCCAGCTCCAGCGTACGCGCTATTTCCTCGAGCGGCGGCAGTTCCTCGAGCGAGCGCAGCCCGAGGTCATCGAGAAACGCCTTGGTGGTGGCGAACAGCTCCGGCCGCCCCGGCGTCTCGCGGTGCCCGACGATGTCGATCCAGCCTCGCGCCTCGAGGGTCTGGATGATCTGCGTCGAGACGCCGACGCCGCGAATCTCCTCGATGTCGCCGCGCGTCACCGGCTGCCGGTAGGCGATGATCGCGAGCGTTTCCATCACCGCGCGCGAATAGCGCGGCGGCTTGTCCGGATTCAGGCGCTCCGCAAACTGCTGGAACTCGCGCCGCGTCTGGAAGCGCCAGCCGCTCGCCAGGCTGGCGAGCTCGACGGCGCGGCCGGACCAGTCCTCGCGCAGCTCGTCGAGCAGCTTGCGCAGCGTGTCGTTGCCGACCTGGCCGTCGAACAGGTTCTTCAGGTCCGCGAGCGAAAGCGGCTCCGGCGAGGACAGCAGCGCGGCTTCGAGGATGCGCTTTACCTCAGTGGGGTTCGCCATGCGCGATCCTGACATAGATCGGGGCGAAGCCGCCCGACTGCGTGACCTCGACCAGCAGCTCGCGCGCGAGCTCCAGCAACGCAAGGAAGCTGACCACGAGCACCGCGACGCCGCGCGCTGGGTCGAACAGCTCGGTGAATTCCAGCACCCGGTGCTCGCGCAGCCGCCGCAGGATGTGGCTCATGTGCTCCCGCACCGAGAGCTCCTCGCGCGAGACCCTGTGATGCGCGCTCATGCGTGCGCGGAACAGCAACGCGCGCCACGCCTCCGCGAGGTCCTGCGGCCGCACGTCGGGCAACCGCTCGAGCACCGCCCGCTCTATGTGCACCGAGATCGCGAACACGTCCCGCCCCACCTGCGGCAGGGCGTCGATCTGCTGGGCCGCCTTCTTTATCTGCTCGTACTCGAGCAGGCGGCGCACCAGCTCCGCGCGGGGATCCTCCTCCACGTCAATCGGCGCCGGCCGCGGCAGCAGCATGCGCGACTTGATCTCCATCAGCACCGCCGCCATCACGAGGTACTCCGCGGCCAGCTCGAGGTTCTTGGTGCGCATCAGCTCCACGTACTCGATGTACTGGCGCGTGAGCGGCGCCATCGGGATGTCGAGGATGTCGAGGTTCTGCTTGCGGATCAGATACAGCAGCAGGTCGAGCGGTCCCTGGAACGCTTCCAGCATCACCTCCAGCGCATCGGGGGGGATGTAGAGGTCGGCCGGGATCTCGATCACCGGCTCGCCGTAGATGCGCGCGACGGGGGCAGGCGTTTCCATCAGGCGTAGGTCAGTCCCATGGCCTCGCGCACTTCCCGCATCGTCTCGACCGCGAGCTTGCGCGCCCGCTCGCAGCCGTCGGCAAGGATGTTCTTGACCAGCGTGGGATCGTCCACGTAGGTCTGCGCCCGCTCGCGCATCGGCGCCAGCTCCGCCAGCACGCTCTCGATCACCGGCTGCTTGCATTCCAGGCAGCCGATTCCCGCGGTGGTGCATCCCTTCTGCACCCAAGCCTGGCGTGGGGCGTCGGAATAGACCTGGTGCAGCGGCCACACCGGGCATTTCTCCGGGGTGCCGGGGTCGCTGCGCTTGACGCGCGCGGGATCGGTCGGCATGGTGCGAATTTTCTTCGCCACCGACTCCGGGTCCTCTCGCAGCGCGATGGCGTTGCCGTAGGACTTCGACATCTTCTGCCCGTCGAGGCCGGTGAGCTTGGACGCCTCAGTGAGCAGAGCGTCGGGCTCCACCAGGATCTTCCGGCCGCCGCCTTCCAGCCAGCCGTAGAGGCGCTCGACGTCGCCGCGCGGCTGGCTTTGCAGGCCGTCGAGCAGCGCCTGCGCCCGCTTCAGCGCCTCGGCATCGCCGCTCTCGAGATATTTCGTGCGCAGCTCGTTGAACAGCCGGGCCTTCTTCGAGCCCATCTTCTTCACCGCGGCCTTGGCCTTGTCCTCGAAGCCCGGCTCGCGGCCGTAGAGATGATTGAAGCGGCGCGCCACCTCGCGGGTGAACTCTATGTGCGGCACCTGGTCCTCGCCGACCGGCACGTAGCGCGCCCGGTAGATCAGGATGTCGGCCGCCTGCAGCAGCGGGTAGCCGAGGAAGCCATAGGTCGAGAGGTCCCGGTCGGAGAGCTTCTCCTGCTGGTCCTTGTAGGTCGGCACGCGCTCCAGCCAGCCCAGCGGTGTCAGCATCGAGAGCAGAAGGTGCAGCTCGGCGTGCTCGGGGACCAGCGACTGCACGAACAGCGTGGCCTGCGTCGGATCGATTCCGGCGGCGAGCCAGTCGATCACCATCTCGCCGCCGACGTCCTGCAGCGCGCCCGGCTTCTCGTAGTCGGTTGTGAGCGCGTGCCAGTCCGCGACGAAGAACAGGCAGGGATACTCGGTCTGCAGCCGGACCCAGTTCTTGAGCACTCCGTGGTAGTGCCCGAGGTGCAGTGCCCCGGTAGGCCGCATGCCGGACAGGACGCGCGTTTCGACCATGCGCGGCTAGAGCAGCACGACCTTGCGCAGGATCGCCTCCGACTCGAGGAGCAAGGGCCCGATCACGAAGCCCAGCACGTTGGTGACCAGCAGCAGCAGCAGGATCGGCAGGCCCCAGGGCTCCAGCTTGGAGAAGCGCCACGCGGCGCGGCTCGGCAGCAGCGAAGCCACGATGCGGCCGCCGTCCAGCGGCAGGATCGGCAGCAGGTTGAGCAGCATGAACACCAGGTTGACGACGATCCCGGCGGCGCCGATGCCGACCAGGAAATCCGACGCGCTCGAGCCGGTACGGATGATCGCCTCGACGACCGCGCCGGTGCCGCGCTGGGCCGCGAGCCGCTCCCAGATCGCGCCGCCGCCGCCGAACGCAACACCCAGGCGGAACAGGATCGCCCACCCGAGCGCCATCGCCAGGTTCGACGCCGGACCCGCCGCCGCCACCCACAGCATCTGCTGCTTGGGCCGCCGCAGCGCCGAGTAGTTGACCGGCACCGGCTTCGCCCAGCCGAACAGGAAGCGTCCGCCCGTGGCCACGAGGATCGCCAGCGGGATCAGGATCGTGCCGAGCAGGTCGACATGCCGCGCCGGGTTCAGGCTGATGCGCCCCTGCGCGAACGCCGTCATGTCGCCGAAGTGGCGCGCGACGTAGCCGTGCGCCGCTTCATGCAGGGTGATCGCGAAGAGGACCGGCAGCGCGTAGACCGCCAGCGCTCGTACGATCTCGTGGATGTCCATCTAGGACCGCGAGTCTATCAGACGAGGAAACCCTCGATCAGGCGCGCCAGCGCTTCCGGCTGGTCATGATGCAGCATGTGGCCGGCCTGCGCGATCACTTCGACGCGGACGTCCCTGAAGGCGCGGCGGCGCTCCTCCATCTCTGCCTCGGTAAGCCGCATCCGCGTACGGGTCTCGGACTCGGCCGCGTCGACCCAGAGCACCTTGGCGGTGACCCGCTCCCAGCAGGCCCGCGCCTCGTCCAGGCGATAGAGGTTGGCGTTGACGAGCTTGTGCGCCGGGTCGCTTCTCAGGACCACGCCTGCGCCCGGCGCGTCCATGCCCCAGTGCCGGGCGAGGAATTCGGCGCGCTCCCGCGTCAGGCGCGCGTTGTTCTTCTGCAGGCGGTCGGCAAGCGACGCGTAGTCGGCGTACGGTCGCCAGCGCGGCGCGACCCGCAGCTCGTCCATCCAGCGCGCGTAGCGCCTTGGCGCCTGCTCGGCGCGGGTTGCCGGCATGCCGAAGCCCTCCAGGTTGACGAAGCGCGCGACCCGCTCGGGCCGCGCCCCGGCGTAGAGCCCGCAGACGTTGCCGCCGAGGCTGTGGCCCACCAGGTTCACCGGCACCGCCGGCTGGACCTTCTCCAGGATCGCGTCGAGGTCCGCCATGTAGTCCGGAAACCAGTAGCAGTCGGCGCCGGACCATTGCGTCTGGCCGTAGCCGCGCCAGTCGGGCGCGTACACGTCCCAGTCCGGGGCGAGCGCGTCGACCAGAAACTGGAACGACGCCGACACGTCCATCCAGCCGTGCAGCAGGAACATCCGCTTCGCGGCATCGCCGCGCCAGTGGCGCACGTGATAGCGGAGGCCGCGGATCTCGTAGTAGAGCGATTCGCTCGCGCGCATGGCGGGCGCTATGATACCGGCACCCATGCCGATCTTTTCCATCGCGGAGCGCCGCGTCGAGCTGCGCGGCGCGCACCACTACGTGGCGCCGGGCGCGACGGTCGCGGGCTCCGTCGTCCTGGAGAACAACGTCAGCGTGTGGTTCAACGTCGCCATCCGCGCCGACAACGATGTCGTGCATATCGGCGAGGACAGCAATATCCAGGACGGCTCGG
>DATJXO010000024.1:0-21122 GCA_035500055.1 Burkholderiales bacterium
AGTCTATCAACGAGACGTCGGCACCGAATTCGAGCAATACTTTTGCGGCAGCGGCTTGACCAAACTCCGCGGCGACGTGTAGCGGGTATGTGCCTCTCGGGTCTGTTTCGCTCCGGGAATTGGCTAGCGTACGGTCAACCTCCAGTAGCGCCCGCACCCTTGCTAAATCACCCGCTTTCACCGCGCTATGCAGATCGCTGACGGTCGACATACTTTCGCGCTCTAACTCTTAATAGTCAGAATTGACGCCGTCTATCATAGACCTCCTCCCGGACTGCCGCGTGTCAACCGCCTTGGAATCAAGGCGTTGGGTACTGTATGAATCCACAGCTCCCATGATATCCGACGGCAGATGGATCAACCTTCTGATTCCTCTGAAAATCCCGCGCAATCGCCGGACAAGCGGGAAAAGCGGCTGGTCGAGCGGCTGCACGAGGCGATCCGCTCGCGCAATTACAGCCGGCGCACCGAGCAGAGCTACTGGTACTGGATTCGGCGGTTCATTTTCTTCCACGGCAAACGCCACCCCGGTGAGATGGGCGCGCCGGAGGTGACGGCGTTCCTGAGCTGGCTCGCGACCGAGCGCAATGTCGCGGCGGCGACGCAGAACCAGGCGCTGTCTGCGCTGCTGTTCCTCTACAAGCATGTGCTCGGCAAGGAGCTGCCGTGGATGAACGACGTGGTGCATGCGAAGCGGCCGGTGCGGCTGCCGGTGGTGCTGACGAGGGAGGAGGTCGCGCGGCTGCTCGATTGCATGTCGGGCGGCGCGAAGCTGATGGCGGGGCTGCTTTACGGCGCCGGGCTGCGGCAGATCGAGTGCTTGCAACTGCGCGTGAAGGATATCGATTTTGCCTATCGCCAAGTCACCGTGCGCGACGGCAAGGGCGGCAAGGATCGCGTGACCATGCTGCCGGGCGAGCTGGTCCCCAGCCTGCAGCGCCAGCTCGGCAAGGTGCGTGCACTGCACAAGCGGGATCTCGCGGAGGGTTATGGCGAGGTGTCGCTGCCGCATGCGCTCGCGCGCAAATACCCGCGCGCGGGCCACGAGTGGGGTTGGCAGTTCGTGTTTCCCTCCGGGAATCGCTCAGCCGACCCGGAGAACGGCGTCATCCGGCGGCATCATGTGCACCCCGATACGCTCGGCCGCGCGGTGAAGGCGGCGGCGCGGGCGGCGCGCATCGTGAAGCCGGTGAGCTGCCACACGCTGCGCCACTCGTTCGCCACGCACCTGCTCGAGGGCGGCTACGACATCCGCACGGTGCAGGAGCTGCTCGGGCGATCGTCCAAATCCTGGACGCGATCCGACAGATCACCGCTCCCCCCGAGGCGCCGCGCAGGCGGCGCATCGGCTTCGTGCACGACTAGTTGAACGCCTGGATGCCGGTGATGGCGCGCCCGAGGATCAGGGCGTGGATGTCGTGGGTGCCCTCGTAGGTGTTGACGACTTCCAGGTTGACGAGGTGGCGCGCGACGCCGAACTCGTCCGAGATGCCGTTGCCGCCCATCATGTCGCGCGCGTTGCGGGCGATGTCGAGCGCTTTGCCGCAGGAGTTGCGCTTCAGGATCGAGGTGATTTCCACCGAGGCGGTGCCTTCGTCCTTCATGCGCCCGAGGCGCAGGCAGCCCTGCAGCCCGAGCGCGATCTCGGCCTGCATGTCGGCGAGCTTCTTCTGGACGAGCTGGTTGGCGGCGAGCGGCCGGCCGAACTGCTTGCGGTCCAGCACGTACTGGCGGGCGCGGTGGAAGCAGTCCTCGGCCGCGCCCAGGGCGCCCCAGGCGATGCCGTAGCGCGCGGAGTTGAGGCAGGTGAAGGGGCCCTTCAGGCCGCGCACCTCGGGGAACGCGTTCTCCTCGGGGCAGAAGACGCCGTCCATCACGATCTCGCCGGTGATGGACGCCCTCAGGCCGACCTTGCCGTGGATCGCGGGCGCCGAGAGGCCTTTCGCGCCCTTGTCGAGGATGAAGCCCCGGATCGCGCCCTCATCGTCCTTTGCCCACACCACGAAGACGTCCGCGATGGGGGAGTTGGAGATCCACATCTTGCTGCCCGTGAGGCTGTAGCCGCCCGGGACCCTCTTCGCGCGGGCGACCATCGAGCCGGGATCGGAGCCGTGGTTGGGCTCGGTGAGGCCGAAGCAGCCGATCGCCTCTCCGCTTGCCAGCTTGGGAAGGTATTTTTGTTTCGATGTCGAGGTTCCAAATTCGAGAATGGGCAACATCACCAGCGACGACTGCACGCTCATCATCGAGCGGTAGCCGGAATCGACGCGCTCGACCTCGCGCGCGATCAGGCCGTAGCTGACGTAGTTCAGGCCCGGCCCGCCGTACTCCGCGGGAATCGTCGGCCCGAGCAGGCCGAGCGTGCCCATCTCGCGGAAAATGCTTGCATCTGTTTGCTCCAATCTGAAAGCTTGCAGGACACGGGGCGCGAGCCGTTCCTGGCAGTACTTGCGCGCCGCGTCGCGCACCATGCGCTCGTCCTCGGACAGCTGCTGCTCGAGGAGGAACGGATCCTCCCAGGAAAATCCCGCCTTCAGGCTCTCTCTCTTCATTGAGCTCGTTCCAGGATGACCGCGAGGCCCTGGCCGACCCCGATGCACAGCGACACCGCAGCGTACTTGCCGCCGGTTTCCTGCAGCTGGCGCGCGACCGTGAGCGCGAGCCGCGCGCCGGAGCAGCCGAGGGGGTGGCCGATGGCGATCGCGCCGCCGTTCGGGTTGACGCGCGGGTCCTTGAAGTCGATGTCCATGAGCTTCAGGCAGCTGAGCACCTGGCTCGCGAAGGCCTCGTTGATCTCGACCACGTCCATGTCCTTGAGCGACTTGCCGGCGCGCTCGAGCGCCCGCGGAATCGCGTACGCCGGCCCGACGCCCATGATGCGCGGCTCCACGGCGGCGGATGCGGCGGAAAGGATTCTCGCAATCGGCCTCTTGCCGTTCTTCTCGCCCCATTTCCGGCTGGCCACGACAAGCGCCGCCGCGCCGTCGTTCACGCCCGAGGCGTTGCCGGCGGTGACCACGCCGCCCTCGTAGAGCGGCTTGAGCTTCGCGAGGGCCTCCAGGCTCGAGTCGCGCCGCGGGTGCTCGTCGGCCGCAACCAGGGTGGGCGGGGAGTCTTTTTTCTTGGCGGGGAGGGAGACGGGGAGAATCTCCCCCTTGTAGAAACCCTCGCTTTCGGCCTTCGCGTATTTCTTCTGCGACGCCAGCGCGAATTCGTCGGCCTGCTCGCGCGTGATCGAGAACTCCTTCGCCACGTTGTCGCCGGTCTGCGGCATCTGGTCGTCGCCGTACTGCTTCCGGAAGCGCGGGTTCGTAAAGCGGGAGCCGATGGTGGTGTCGTACAGCTTCACGTCGCGCGAATAGGGCGACTCGGACTTGGCCAGCACGTAGGGCGCGCGCGACATGCTCTCGACGCCGCCGGCGATGTAGAGCTCGCCCTCGCCGGTGGTGATGGCGCGCGCCGCGTCGGTCACGGCCTGCAGGCCGGAGGCGCAGAGGCGGTTGACGGTGACGCCGGGCACCGTCGGCGGCAGCCCCGCGAGCAGGGCGGCGAAGCGCGCCACGTTCCTGCAGTCCTCGCCCGACTGCGTCACGCAGCCGAACACGACGTCGCTGATGTCCTCGGGCTTGACCCCGTTCCGCTTCACGACCTCGGCGATCACCTCGCCGGCGAGGTCGTCCGGCCGCACGCCCGCGAGCTTGCCCGCGTGGCGGCCGATGGGGGAGCGGATTCCGTCGTAGATGTAGGCTTCGAGCATGGTTTTCTGCCTTTCCTTTCGAATTTCTATTCGGCCGTGATGAGCGAAATTCCCAGCCGCGCCCTGCGCTTCAGCCACGGGCTCGGCCGGTAGCGCGGGTCCTGGTGGAAGTCGTGCATCGCCTCGAGGATCGCCAGCACCTTCGCCGGTCCGATGGCGTCGCCCATGGCGAGCGGGCCGCGCGGGTAGCCCAGCCCGAGCATCACGGCGGAGTCGAGGTCCTCGGGCGTGGCGATGCCCTGCTGCGCGATGTCGCAGCCGACGTTGACGATGTGCGCCACCACGCGCTGCGCCACGAAGCCCGTCGAGTCGCGGATTACCGACACCGGCACGCCGTCGGAGGCGAGCAGCGCGTGCGCGGCGTCGCGCATCTCCGGCCGCGTCACCGGCGTGGTCATGAGCGTGCGGCGCTTGGCGAAGCCGAAGATCGGGTCCACCGCAACGGTGTTCTCCGCTTTCAACTGCAATCGGACGGCCGTGGCGGTGGCGTCGTGCCCGAGCGGCGCGACGAAGCAGAGCGTATCGGGGGCGGGTTTGCTTTCGAACTTCCTTATTCCAAGTTTTCCAAGAAGCTCCCGCAGTTCCGGCACGGCCCAGCAGGGAAATTCTGAAAGAGGAGGAACGACAGCTTCGGGGACCTTCTCCGCGACGCCGTCCTTGTATACGTACCAGCCACGCCCGGTCTTGCGCCCGAGCAGGCCGGCGGCGACGCGCGGGTCGCAGAGGTACGACGGCTTGTACTTCGGCTCATCGTAGTACTGGCGGTACATCGACTGCATGACGCCGTGCGAGACGTCCAGCCCGACGAGGTCGAGCAGGCCGAAGGGCCCGAGGCGGAAGCCCGCGGCGTCCACCAGGATGCGGTCGATGGTGGCGAAGTCGGCGACGCCTTCCTGCAGCACGCGCAGGCTCTCGGGCACGAAGCCGCGCCCGGCATGGTTGACGATGAACCCCGGCGTGTCCTTGCAGCGCACCGCGCGGTGGCCGTAGCGCTTCGCCAGCGCGCCGAGCGCCTCGCACACCCAGGGCTCGGTCAGCTCGCCGGCGACCACCTCGACGATCTTCATCACCGGCACCGGGTTGAAGAAGTGGTAGCCCGCGACGCGCTGCGGCCGCCTGCAGGCCGAGGCCATCGCGGTGACCGAGAGCGACGAGGTGTTGGAGGCAAGGATGCAGTCCTCGCCGACGATGCCCTCGAGCGCGCGGAACAGCTCCTGCTTCGCCGCGAGCTGCTCTACGATGGCTTCGACCACCACATGGCAGGGCTCCAGCGCCCGCAGGGAATCCACGATCTGGATCCGCCCCACCGCCGCGTCGGCTTCAGCCTGCGTCACGCGGCCCTTCTGCGCCAGCCCGGCGAGCAACTTGGCGACCGCATCGCGCGCCGCCCGCGCTGCGCCCTCCTTCGAATCGAACACCAGCGTACGGACCCCGCACTGCGCCAGCACCTGAGCGATGCCGCGCCCCATGGTGCCGCTGCCGCAGACGCCCGCGACGAGATCGGAGCGGTAGATGTCGAGCATGGAGGGCCGATTCTAGGGGATATAATTCCCGCGGGAGACTGGAGGAGGGTACCGCGGATGAAGTACCGCAAGATACTTCTCGCCTACAACGGCTCGCAGGACGGCAAGCGGGCGCTGCTCGAAGCGGCCGACCTGGCGGGATTCCTCAATGCCGAGACGCACCTGCTCGCGGTCGCGAGCATGCCGCCGAGCCTGTTCCTCACCGAGGGCTTCGTGCCGGAGGAGCTGCTCGAGGAGGAAAAGAAGCGCACCCGCACGGTGCTCGACGAGGGCATCCAGAGCCTCACCGGCAAGGGCTACAAGGCGACCGGCCACCTCGCGGTGGGCGAGCCGGTGGAGGAGATCTGCCGCGTGGCGAAGGAGGTTGGCGCCGATCTCATCGTGCTCGGGCACAACCAGAGCACCTCCTGGGCGGCGCGCTGGTGGAAGGGCTCGGTCGGCGCGTCGCTGCTCGACTACGCGCCCTGCAGCATCCTGATCGCGCTGTCCCGCGAGTAGCGGGCGCGCCGCGCCGCGCGGCGCGCGAAAAAGCCCGCCCAGGCGGGCTTTTTTGTTCCTACAATTCCCGGCATGACTACTTCCTTCGGACACCAGGGCAGGCTCGAGGACGAGCGCATGCTCAAGGGGCGGGGACGCTACGTCTCCGACTGGACTTTCGCCGGCCAGGCGTACGGCCACTTCCTGCGCTCCGACCGGCCGCACGCCGAGATCGCGTCGCTCGACGCCGCCGCGGCGAAGGCGATGCCCGGGGTGATCGCCGTGCTGACCGGGGACGACGTCGCCGCCGCGGGCCAGAAGCCGATGCCGGCCGCCGCGCCGATGAAGGGCAGGAACGGCGCCGAGCAGCTCGCCACGCCCCGCTTCTCGCTCACCCGTGGCAAGGTGCGCTACGTCGGCGAGCCGGTGGCGCTGGTGGTCGCCGAGAGCGCGGCGCAGGCGCAGGACGCGGCCGAGGCGATCGCGGTCGAGTACCGCGAGCTGCCCGCGGTCGCCACCGCGCGCGAAGCGGTGGCGACCGGCGCGCCGCAGCTGCACGAGGGCATCCCGGGCAACGTGGTGCTCGAGTACAGCGGCGGCGACGAGGCGGCGACGAAGGCCGCGTTCGCGAAGGCGGCGAAGGTGGTGCGCTTCACCGCCCACCACACGCGCGTGGTCGGAAACCCGATGGAGCCGCGCGCCGCGATCGGCTCGTACGACGCGGCGAAGGACATGTACTTCCTGCACGCCACGACGCAGGGCGTCGGCCCGATGCGCGCGCAGGTCTCGGCGATGCTCGGCGTCGCGCCGGGCAAGGTGCGCGTGGTGGCCGAGGAGGTCGGCGGCGGCTTCGGCGTGCGCTTCAACGCCTATCCCGAATACGGCGCGCTGCTGCTCGCGGCGAAGACGCTCGGCCGGCCGGTGAAGTGGGTCGGGACGCGCTCGGAGATCTTCCTCGCCGATGAGCAGGCGCGCGACATCGTGCATACGGGGGAGGTCGCCCTGGATGGCGACGGGCGCATCCTCGGCATGCGCTTCGACTACCTCGCCAACCTCGGCGCCTATGTCGCCTTCACCGGCTCGTTCGTGAACACCATGAACATGGTGAACGTGATCAGCGGGGTGTACGACGTGCAGGCGGTGCACGTGCAGGGCAGGCTGGTGGTGACGAACACGGTGCCGACCGCGGCCTATCGCGGCGCCGGGCGCCCCGTGGCGTCCTATGCGCTCGAGCGGCTGATCGACGAGGCCGCGCACGCCACGGGCCGCGACCCGGCCGAGCTGCGGCGGCGCAACCTGGTGCCGAAGTCCAAGTTTCCCTACAAGATCGTCTCTGGCTTCGAGTACGACTGCGGCGACTTCGAGGGCGTGCTCGACAAGGCTCTGGCGGCATCCGACTGGAAGGGCTTTGCCGAGCGGCGGAAGCAATCCGCGGCGAGGGGAAAACTGCGGGGCCGCGGCATTTCCACCTATATCGAGGCGACTGCCTCCGGCGGCTTCGCGCCCTACGACGAGGCGCTCGTCACCTGGGACGACGACGGTGGCGTCACGCTGCGCACCGCCTCGCACAACCACGGCCAGGGCCACGAGACCACCTTCGCGCAGATCGTTTCCGGCGTGCTCGGCATCCCGATGGAGAAGGTGCGCCTGCGCACCGCGGAGCCGGACTACGACCTGGTCGCCAACCCGACCGGCGGCTCGCGCACGCTGCACGGCCTGGGTAGCGCAATGTTCCTCGCCTCGCAGGAGATCGTGAAGAACGGCATGGCGCTCGCCGCCGAGGCGCTGGAAGCCGCGCAGGCCGACGTCGAGTTCTCCCAGGGCCATTACAGGATCAAGGGCACCGACCGCAGGATCTACATCGCCGAGCTGGCGAAGAAGTTCCGCGGCAAGCTCGACCTCGATTTCAAGGAGCGCCCCAAGGTGCCTTCCACGTTTCCCAACGGCTGCCACGTCGCCGAGGTCGAGGTGGACCCGGAAACGGGCGAGACCGAGATCGTGTCCTACCTCGCCTGCGACGACGCCGGCAATCTCATCAACCACCAGATCGTCGCCGGCCAGATGCACGGCGGCATCACGCAGGGCGCCGGCCACATCTTCGGCGAGCACGCGGTGTACGACGCGAGCGGCCAGTTGATCAGCGGGAGCTTCATGGACTACACCATGCCGCGCGCCGGACTGGTGGGCGGCCTGAGGCTGGTCGACCACCCGGTGCCGACGGCCACCAACCCGCTCGGCGCAAAGGGCGTGGGCGAGGCGGGCGTCACCGGCTCGATGCCCTGCCTGATGAATGCCGTGATCGATGCTCTGCGCCAGGCGGGCGTGAAGCGCTTCGACATGCCGGCCAGCCAGCAGCGCGTCTGGGCGGCGCTGCAGGCGGCGAAGTCAGGGCGGGCCGAGGCGCTCGCCGTGCCGGACACGGCGTGAGGCGCGCGCCGCTCTATAGCAGGTCTCAGCCGGCCCCGGGGCCGGCGCCGAAGAATTTGCCCGCCGGGCCGAAGCCTGGGCGCAAGCGCTCGCGCCGGCGCCTCGCGGCCGTCGCGGCGGCAGTCGCCGGGGCGCTCGGCCTCGGGATCGCGCTGCACCCGCTGCTCGCACCGCCGCCGCGGCAGCTGACGCAGCAGGATATCGACCGCGCGGTGGCGAAGTCCCTCGAGGCTGCGCCGCTGCCGTCGACCGCGAGCAGGGCCTGGGAGGCGGTCCAGGGCTCGGTGGTGCGCGTGCGCGCGTTCGCCAGGAACGCCGACGGCGTGGAAGACCAGGTCGCCAGCACCGGCACCGGGGTGGTCATCCTCGACAAGGGCGTCATCCTCACCAACATCCACGTCGTCGCCGGCGCCGAGCGCATCGGCGTCACCTTCTTCAACGGCCTGGAGAGCGAGGCGTACGTGATCGGTACGCGGCCCGAGGATGATCTCGCGGTGCTGCAGGCGAAGACGGTGCCGGACGACCTCATGGCCGCCACGCTGCAGTCGACCTCGGGCCTCGCTCCGGGCGACCAGGTGACCGCGATCGGCTTTCCGTTCGGCATCGGTCCCTCGGTGAGCGCCGGCGTGGTCTCGGGACTGCGGCGCGAATACCGCTCGCCCGAGGGCAAGCGCGTGCTGACCAACCTGATCCAGTTCGACGCCGCGGTGAACCCCGGCAACTCGGGCGGGCCGCTGGTGAACGCCTCGGGCGAGGTGGTGGGAATCGTCACCGGCATCCTCAATCCCACCGACCAGCGGGTGTTCGTCGGCATCGGCTTCGCCGTGCCGATCGAGAACGCGGCGCTCGCGATCGGCGTGCCGCCTTTCTAGCGGAGGAACGCGATGGAGCAGGTCCTTTACGAGGTGAAGAAGGTCGTGGTCGGCCAGGACCACTTCCTCGAGCGCGTGCTGGTGGCGATGCTGGCGCGCGGCCATTTGCTGGTCGAGGGCGTGCCGGGCCTCGCCAAGACGCTCACGGTGAAGACGCTGGCGCGCACGCTGCGCGGCACGTTCCGCCGCATCCAGTTCACTCCCGACCT
The DNA here is from genome assembly GCA_035500055.1 of Burkholderiales bacterium. Classification (GTDB taxonomy): domain Bacteria; phylum Pseudomonadota; class Gammaproteobacteria; order Burkholderiales; family SG8-39; genus RBG-16-66-20. The sequence goes on from DATJXO010000024.1 coordinate 9,266, forward strand.
GGTGCCCGCCGACCTCGTCGGCACGCGCATCTACAACCAGAGGACGGGCGAGTTCAGCACCTCGCTGGGGCCGGTGTTCTGCAACCTGCTGCTCGCCGACGAGATCAACCGCGCGCCCGCCAAGGTGCAGAGCGCGCTGCTGGAAGTCATGCAGGAGCGCCAGGTCACGATCGCGGGCGAGACGCACCGCGTGCCCGACCCGTTCCTGGTCATGGCGACGCAGAACCCGATCGAGAGCGAGGGCACCTATCCGTTGCCGGAGGCGCAGGTCGACCGCTTCATGATGAAGGTGGTGGTCGGCTATCCGAGCGAGGAGGAGGAGTACGTGATCGTCGAGCGCGTTACCGGCCCCGAGGTCGCGGTCGGCGCGGTTACCAGCACCGAGGAGCTCGCCGCCGTGCAGCGCGCCTGCCGCGAGGTCTACGCCGATCCCTCGCTCGTCAAGTACGCGGTGACGCTCGCGGCGGCGACGCGCGACCCGGCGAAGCACGGCCTCGCCGAGCTGGCGCAGTTCGTCTCGTTCGGCGTCAGCCCGCGCGGGCCGATCCACCTCATCGAGGGCGCGCGCGCGCTGGCGCACCTGCGAGGCCGGCGCTACGTCGTGCCGCAGGACGTGATCGACCTGGTGCCGGACGTCTTCCGCCACCGGCTGGTGCTGACCTACGAGGCGCTGGCCGAGGGCGTCGGCGCCGACGAGCTGATCCGCCGCATCCTGCGGCGGGTGCCGGCGCCGGAGAAGCCGCTCGAGAGCCATGTCGCGCTCGCCGCGCGCGGCTGAGGCGACAGGGCCGGGCGCGGCCGACCGGCTGCTGCGTCGCCTGGAGTGGACGGTGATCCGGCGCCTCGACGGGCTGGTGCACGGCGACTACCGGACGCTGTTCCGCGGTCCCGGCGTCGACCTCGCCGACCTGCGCGAGTACCAGTACCACGACGACGTGCGCCACATCGACTGGAACGTCACCGCGCGCATGCAGTCGCCCTACGTGCGCGAGTTCCACGAGGACCGCGAGCTGACGGCGTGGCTGCTGCTCGACCTCAGCCCGTCGGTCGATTTCGGCTCGCATGCGCGCAAGCGCTCGGTGGCGCTCGAGTTCGTCGCGGTGCTGGCGCGGCTGCTGGTGCGCCATGGCAACCGGGTGGGGGCGCTGCTCTACGGCGAGCGCCTCGACGCCATGGTGCCGGCGCGCGGCGGCCGGCGCCACGTGTTGCGGTTGCTGCACCGAGTGGCGGCGCGCCCCGAGCTCGAGCGCTCCGCGGCAACAGATCTGGGGGAGTTCCTGCGCGCGGCCGGGCAGGTGCTGCGGCGGCGCTCGCTCGTGTTCCTGGTGTCGGATTTCTTCAGCGTGCCGGGCTGGGGCGCGCCGCTGGCGCGCCTCGCCGAGCGCCATGAGGTCGTCGCGGTGCGCCTGTACGACGCGCTGGAGCGCGAGCTGCCGGACCTGGGCCTCGTCCTGATGCAGGATGCGGAGACCGGCGAGCAGCTGCTCGTCGACACCCACGACCGCAAGTTCCGCCGCCGCTTCGCCTCCGCCGCCGAGCGGCGCGAGCGCGAGCTGCGCGCGGCGCTGGCGCGCGCCGGCGTCGATTGCCTCGAGCTCGCCACCGACGGCGATCTCGCCGATGCCGTGCTGCGCTTCGCCGAGCTGCGCCGGCGGCGCAGCCGGCTGGGCGGGGCCGGCGCCGCGGTCCGGCGGCGCGGCGCCGGGCCGGGACACCTGGAGCGCATGGCATGACGTTCCTCTGGCCCGAGATGCTGTGGCTCTACGCGCTGCTGCCGCTCCTGGCCGGCCTCTACGTCTGGATCCTGCGCCGCAGGCGGCGCGCCGCGCTGCGCTACGCCAGCCTGTCCTTGGTGCGCGAGGCGCAGGGCGCCGCCGGGATCCGGCGCCACGTGCCGCCGGCGCTGTTCCTGCTGGCGCTGGCGGCTCTGGTCTTCGCGATCGCGCGCCCTGCGGCGCGGGTGCTGCTGCCGACCCAGAAGCAGACCATCATCCTGGCGCTCGATTGCTCAGGCAGCATGCGGGCGCGCGACGTCGAGCCGAGCCGCATCGTCGCGATGCAGAACGCCGCGAAGGCGTTCGCGCGCGAGGTGCCGGAGCAGACGCGCATCGGCGTGGTCGCGTTCGCCGGCACCGCCAGCCTGGTGCAGGCGCCGACCCGGGACCGCGACGCCGTGATCGCGGCGATCGACCGGCTTCAGCTGCAGCGCGCCACCGCCACGGGCAGCGCGCTGATCGTGTCGCTGGCGACGATCTTCCCGGAGGCGGGATTCAACGTCGGCGCCGCGCTCTTCGGCCGCGCCGACCGCTTGCACGGGCCGCTGGTGGAGGACGACCAGCGGCGCGACCGGGACTTCAAGCCGGTGCCGCCGGGCTCGTACGGCTCGGCGGTGATCATCCTGCTCACCGACGGCCAGCGCACCACCGGCCCCGATCCGCTCGACGTCGCCAAGATGGCAGCCGACCGCGGCGTGCGCGTCTATACCGTCGGCTTCGGCACCACCAAGGGCGAGGTGATCGGCTTCGAGGGCTGGTCGTTCCGCGTGCGGCTGGACGAAGAGACCCTGAAGACGATCGCCACCATCACGCGCGGCGAGTACTTCTACGCCGGCACCGCGAAGGATCTGAAGAAGGTCTACCAGACCCTCAACACGCGCATCAGCCTGGAGAGCAAGCAGACGGAGGTGACCGCGCTGGCGGCCGCGGCGGCGGCGCTGCTCGCGCTCGCCGCCGGGCTGCTGTCGCTCGTCTGGTACAGCCGGATACTCTAGTTCAGCTCGCCGGGCACTCGCGCGGCGTGATGCCCTTGTCCTTGGCGTACTTCATCGCCGACTCGACGTAGTCGTCCTCGACCATCTTCTTGTCGGCGGGCGCCGGCTGCATCCAGCCGGTGAGCACCTTCCACTTGTTGCCGGTCCACTGCTGGAACAGGACCAGGCCGGAGCCCTCGTGGTCGGCGCAGCTGGTCGTGGTGGGCGGCATGAACCCGGTGGCGCCGAGCGCCTTGAGGCGCGGGTTGTCCAGCTTCAGGTGCTCGAGGCCCCACTGCACCTGCTCGCCGGTGACCGGCTTGCCCTTGCCGAAGTGGTCCTGGGCCTCGCGCACCGCCTCGGCGGTGATGATGCCGAAGACGACGCCGCGGTTGTAGTAGATCGAGCCGATGCGGTCGCGCGACTCGCGGAACTCGCCCTGGCCCTTGCCGTAGACCCACTTCTCGATCGCCTGGATCACCGGGTACTTGGCGCCGGCGACGTTGAAGCCCGCGGCGACGAAGCCCTTGGCGGCGCTGCCGGCGGGGATTACGTCTTCCTCGGCGCCCGACCACCACACGCCGAGCATCTTGCTGCGCGGGAAGCCGACCTTGGCGGCGGTCTTGAGCGCGGTCGGGTTCATCACGCCCCAGCCCCACAGGATCACCCAGTCGGGCTTGGTGCGCCGGATCTCGAGCCACTGCGCCTGCTGCTCGTTGCCCGGATGCGGCACGGGGATCTTGCCGAACTGGTAGCCGTACTTCTCGGCGAGCTGGGTGAGCACCGGGATCGGCTCCTTGCCGTAGGCCGAGTCGTGGTACAGCAGCGTGATCTTCTTGCCCTTGAGCTTGTCGAAGCCGCCTTCCTTGTTCGCGATGTAATGGATCATGGTCGCGGCCTGGTCCCAGTACGTCGTGATCAGGGGGAAGATGTACGGGAAGACGCGGCCGTCCTCGGCATCGGCGCGGCCGTAGCCGATCGACACGATCGGGATCTTGTCCGTCGTGCCCTTGTCGATCAGCGCGTAGGTGATGCCGGTCGAGAGCGGCATGATCAAGGTGGCGCCGGTCGGCCCCTTGTCCTTGCTGCGCTCGTAGCACTCGACGCCGCGCGCATTGTTGTACTCGGTCTCGCACTTCTCCCACGTGAACTTGACGCCGTTGATGCCGCCGTCGCGGTTGTTCAGCATCTGCAGGTAGTCGAGCATCCCCGAGGCGATGCCCGAGCCGCCCGCGGCGTAGGGCCCGACCCAATAGAAGTTGGCCGGGACGAACTGCTCCTTTGCCTGCGCCAGGACGCAGCCGCTGGCGAGAGAGAGCGCGGCGGCGGCCAACGCAGCGACGCGCCGCACTCCGGTACGTGACGTACGTGGGATCATGACCATCCTCCTCGGTTGAGTCGGACCATGCTGCGCGGCGTTTCTTAAGCGAAACTTAACTCGACGGCGGGGCTGCGCCCGCTCATCGCATCCGCCAGCGCACGCGCCGAGCCGCAGGCGAGCGTCCAGCCGAGCGTGCCGTGCCCCGTGTTGAGGAACAGGTTGGGGTAGCGCGTCGGCCCGACCAGGGGAATGTTGCTCGGCGTGGCGGGCCTGAGTCCGGCCCAGAAGCGCGCCCGGGAGGGATCTCCCGCCTCTGGAAAAAGCTCGACCACGCGCCGCACGATCGCGCCGCAGCGCACTTCGTTCACCTCGGTGTTGTAGCCGTCCAGCTCCGCGGTGCCGGCGATGCGCAGCCGGTCGCCGAGGCGCGAAAGCACCAGCTTGTGCGCCTCGTCCGAGAGCGACACCGTCCACGCCGCCTTCGGGTCCTTCACCGGCATCGTCACCGAGTAGCCCTTGAGCGGGTAGATCGGCAGCCGGAGCCCGATGCGCCGCGCCAGCAGAGGGCTGTAGCTGCCGAGCGCCAGCACGTACGCATCGCCGGAAATGGGTTTTCCAAGGTTTTTCGCTGTTACGCCTTTGATCTTCTGGTTTTCATGCAGGAAGTTCAGGACATCAACGTGAAAATCAAAAACAACCCCCGCCTCAACACACCTCTTGGCCAGCTCGGCTGTGAACTTGTAAGCGTCGCCGGATTCGTCCTCCGGCAGGTAGGTGCCGCCGCGCAGCCTCGGCCCGAGCGCCGCGAGCGCGGGCTCGAGCGCGATGCATTCCTCCGGCGACCTCCAGCCCGGGCCGCGCTCGGCCTCCGCGTCGGTGTGGAACACCAGGATGCCGCGGCGCACCTGGTCGTACTCGAGGCCGAGCTCGTCGCGCAGCGCGCGCAGCGACTCTCGGCTGTAGCGCCCGAGCCGCCGCAGTCGCGCCGCGTTGTCGCGGAAGCGCGCGGCGGTGCAGTTGCGCAGGAAGCCGAGCCCCCAGCGCCATTGCGCCGGGTCCGCCCGCAGGCGAAACAGCAGCGGCGCGTCCTCGTGCCGCAGCCACTTCAGCGCCTGTAGCGGCACGCCGGGCTTCGCCCAGGGCGCGGCGTGGTCGGCCGAGATCTGGCCGCCGTTGGCGAAGCTGGTCTCCAGGCCCGGCCCCACGCGGCGCTCGAGCACGCGCACTTCGTGTCCTGCCTTCCTGAGATACCAGGCCGTGGCGACGCCGATGACGCCGGCGCCCAGGACGACGACCCTCATTTGAAGGGCCGTTCCTCCCACCAGGGATAGAACGCGGGCATGTCGGCGCTCGGCTTCATCGAGAAGCGCGGCGCGCGCTTCTCCTTGAACGCGGCGATGCCCTCGGCCACGTCGGGCGAGGCGCCCATGGCGTAGATGCCGCGGGAGTCCACCTTGTGCGCCTCCATCGGATGGTCGGCGCCCGCCATCCGCCAGAGCATCTGGCGCGACAGCGCAACCGAGACCGCCGAGGTGTGGTCGGCGATCTCTCGCGCGAGCGCGTTGGCCGCCGGCAGCAGCTCCTCCGGCGGCACCACGCGCGACACCAGGCCTCCTGCGAGCGCCTCCGCGGCATCGAACACCCGGCCGGTATAGAGCCATTCCGCGGCACGGCTCATCGGCACCACGCGCGGCAGGAACCAGCTCGAGCAGGCCTCGGGGACGATGCCGCGCCGCGCGAAGACGAAACCGAAGCGCGCGCCGCTGGAGGCGATGCGCACGTCCATCGGCAGCTGCATCGTAGCCCCCACCCCGACCGCGGCGCCGTTGACCGCGGCGATCACCGGCTTCTTCAGGGAGTAGATGCGCAGCGACACCATGCCGCCGCCGTCACGGTGGCTGTCGTCGAGCGCATCCCGGCGTTTCGCATAGTTGAAGGTATCGCCGCCGCCCGAGAGATCGGCGCCGGCGCAGAAGGCCCGGCCCGCGCCGGTGACGATCACCGCGCGCACCGCATCGTCGCCGTCGGCGCGGCCGAAGGCGTCGATCAGCTCGTCGCGCATGCGCCGGGTGAACGCGTTCAGCTTGTCGGGGCGGTTGAGCGTGATCGTACAGATCCGGTTTTCAACCCGGTAGAGGATTTCGGCGTAGTCCATGAGAACAATTTTATGCCGCGCCCTACAATTGGGCATGATGGAGGAAAACAAGGACAAGCTCTCCGAGTCGGGCCAGTTCCTGCGCGACATGGACGGGCAGCTGCTCGGCTGGGAGGAGCCCGCGGCGCGGCTGCGCGAGGCGCTCGAGTACGACCATTTCCGCCTCTACGGGCAGCCGATCGTGGCGCTCGCGCCGCCGGGCGGGGTGGCCCTGGCCGAGGTGCTGGTGCGCCTGCGCGAGGAGGAGGCGCGCATGCTGCCGCCGGGAGACTTCCTGCCCGCGTTCGAGCACTACCGCATGATGGGCGAGCTCGACCGCTGGGTGGTGCGCAACGCGCTGCGCCGCCTGGGCGAGGGCGGCGCCGTGAAGCGCCTGAGCGTGAACGTCTCGGCGCAGACCCTGGAGGAGCCCGGCTTCGCGCCGTTCGCCGCCGTGCAGCTGCGGCTGGCCGGGCTCGACCCGGCGGCGCTGGTGATCGAGATCGACGAGAACGACGCCCTGGACCGGCGCGAGGCCGCCGAGCGCTTCGCGGCGGAGATGAAGGGGATCGGCTGCGGGCTGCTGCTCGACGGCTTCGCGCGGCGCTCGGTCTCTTTCGAGCCGCTCAAGGCGCTGCGCGTCGACTATGTCAAGGTCGACGGCTCGATCGTGCGCAAGATCGGCGCCGAGGGCGGCCCGCTCGCCAAGCTGAAGGCGATCCTGCGGGTCGGGCAGGTGACTGGCGTCGGCGTCATCGGCGAGTGCGTCGAGGACCAGACGGTGCTGGCGCAGCTCAAGGCGCTCGGCGCCGGGTTCGCGCAGGGCTTCGGCGTGCGCAAGCCCGAGCCGCTGGAGAACCTGTTCAGGGCCTAGTTGACGCGCCGCTGCTTGCCTTTCCAGTAGGGCTCGCGCAGCACGCGCTTCAGGATCTTGCCGGTGGGGTTGCGCGGGATCGCGTCGACGAAGTCGACCGACTTCGGGCACTTGTAGTGCGCGATGCGCGCGCGCATGAAGTCGATGACGTCCTTCTCGCTCGCGGCCGATTCCTTCTTCAGCACCACGCAAGCCTTGACCGACTCCCCCCACTGCTCGTCGGGCACGCCGATCACCGCGCCGTCGGCCACCGCCGGGTGCTGCATCAGCACGTTCTCCACCTCGGCGGGGTAGATGTTCTCGCCGCCCGAGACGATCATGTCCTTGATGCGGTCGTGCAGGAAGAGGTACCCGTCCTTGAGGAAGCCGGCGTCGCCGGAGCGGAACCAGCCCATGCCGTCGGCGCCCCGGTCGACGAACGCGTCGGCGGTCGCCCGGGCATTGCCCCAGTAGCCCCTCATGTTCTGCGCGGTACGGATCCAGATCTCGCCGACGCCGCCCTCGGGGCAGTCGCGGCCGGTGACCGGGTCCACGGCGCGCAGCTCGACGCCCGCGATCGCCTTGCCCGCCGAGCGCAGCAGCCCCTGCTTCGGCCCCTCGGGATCGTGGTCCTCCGGCGGCAGGCAGGTCACCGCGCCGGTGGTCTCGGTGAGGCCGTAGACCTGCATGAAGTTGCACTTGAACGTGCGCAGCGCCCCGGTCAGCACCTTCTCCGAGATCGGCGAGGCGCCGTAGGAAATGCCCTGCAGCGTCGAGTAGTCGCCCTGCTCTACGCCCGGCACCTGCAGCAGGAACTGGATCATCGCCGGCACGAGGAAGGCGTGCGTGACGCGGTGCTCGGGAATGCCGAGGAGGATCTTCGCGGGGTCGAAGTCCGGGTACAGCACGCTGGGGCCGCCGCGCGCCGCGGTGAGCAGCGCGACGCCGACGCCGGCGATGTGGTAGGTCGGCAGCGCGTTCAGCATCACGTTGCCGATGCCGCGGTAGCCGATCGCCTCGGGCACCGCATCCATCATCGCCGCCGCGAGGTTGGCGTGCGTCAGCTCGACGCCTTTCGGCAGCCCGGTGGTGCCCGACGAATACAGCTGCAGCGCGGTCTCGCCGGGGTCGATTTTGCTTTCTTTTTTCAGAGGTTCTTTCCCCGAATACCAGGCCGCAAATTCCTCGGTAATCACGGTGGGCTTCACCGTCGGTGCCTTGACCTGCTTCCAGGCCTCGGCGAAGGCGCGGTCGACCAGCATCAGCTTCGCCTCGCCGTTGTCGACGATGTACTCGATCTCCGCGGGCGCCAGGCGCCAGTTGACCGGCATGCACACGGCGCCGATGCGGTTCGCACCGAGCACCAGGGCGACGCAGTCGGCAGTGTGCTTGGTGAGGCAGGCGACGCGGTCGCGAGCGCCGATGCCCAGCCCGGCGAGCCCCCGGGCGATGCGGCCCGCGGTTTCGTCCAGCTCGGCGAACGTCCAGTGGCGCGCCGGCGTCCAGTAGGCGAGCGCGTCACCGCGCTCGCGCGCGTGGCGCTGGATTGCCTCGGGGATGGTCTCGGTCCTTGCGGTCATGGCTCCTCCTTCGCGGCCCGTGCCGGCCGATCGATCCGTCCCGGGCTCACGCCACCCACTCGCTCACCGGCGCGCGCGCCTCGTGTAGCGGCTGCGCGACCACGTCGACCAGCGCCGGGCCGCCGCGCGCGAGTGCGGCGGCGAGCGCGGGCCGCAGCGCGTCCGGCCGCTCCACCCGCCAGGCGCGCACGCCGAACGCCTCGGCCACGCGCGCGTGATCGGTGCGCGAGAAATCGACCGAAAAGTAGCGCGCACCGAAGCCGGATTTCTGCCCCGCCTTGATCCAGCCGTAGCCGGCGTTCGAGATCACCACCATGGCGACCGGGATGCGCAGGCGCACCAGGGTTTCCAGCTCGCCCGCGGTGAAGCCGAAGCTGCCGTCGCCCATCACCGCGACCACGCGCGCCTGCGGCCGGCCGAAGTGCGCCCCGGCCGCGGCCGACATGGCGTAGCCGAGCGCGCCGTGCGCCCGGTTGGAGATGAAATGGCGTCCGCTCCTGCGGAACTCGTAGTACGCCGAGAAGTAGGGGCAGGGCGTGCCCGGGTCGCAGACCACCACCGCGTCCTCGGGCAGCAGCTCCTGCAGCGTGGCGACGATGCGCTCGGGCAGGATCGGCACTGCGTCGCTCGCGGCGAGCTTCCTGAACTCGGCGAATTTGCGCTCTTTTGAGGTTCTTACGAGATCCTCGCCGTTCCTTCTGCCGTTCTCGCCCAGAAAATTCGAAATCAACCGAAGAGCCAGCTTCGCATCGCCCGCCAGCCCGACTTCGGTCCGGTAATTCGCTCCGATCACCATCGGATCGGCGTCGATGTGCACGATGCGCGTGCCGGGGGCCGGGCAGCGCCAGCGCTCGGTGGTGACCGAGCCGGCGCGGCAGCCTACGAATACGACCAGGTCGGCCTGCGCCAGCGCCTCGCGCGTGGACGGGGTGCCCCCGTTGGAGCCCACCACGCCGAGCGCGAGCGGGTGGTCCTCGGCAATCGCGCCTTGCCCGCTGACCGTGGTCGCGACGGGCGCGCCGAGGCGCTCGGCGAGCGCCGCGAGCTCGGGCTCCGCTCCCGAGATCACCACGCCGCCGCCGCACACGAAGACGGGCAGCTTCGCCGCCGCCAGGAGGCTTGCGGCCTTCTCGATCGCGCCCCTCTCAGGAGCGGCGCGCGAAGAGGGAAAGACGCCGAGCTCCGGACTCCCCCATAGCGCGCTCGCTTCGACCGTCCCCTTCTGCACGTCGAAGGGCAAGCCAAGGTGCGCCGCACCGGGCCGGCCCGCGGTCATGGCGCGGAAGGCGCGCCGCACCGCGTCCGGGATCCAGTCCGGCCGCGCGATTACCTCGGTGCTCCGGGCGAGGGGGCGGTAGAGCGCCTCCTGGTCGAGCTCGGTGAGCGCGTAGCGGCCGCGCGAGGTGGTCGCGATATCGGTGGTGAGGGCGAGCACCGGGATCGAGCTCTCGTTGGCCTCGACCACGCCGGGCAGCAGGTAGGTCGCGCCGCCGCCGGACGGGCCCTCGCACACGCCGACGCGGCCGGAGACGCGCGCGTAGCCGTCCGCCATGTAGGCGGCGGAGCGCTCGTCGCGCGTCAGGATGTGCGTGATGCCGTGGTCGAGCCGCGCCAGCGCGTCGTAGAGCGGCAGGCTGGTGTCGCCGCACAGGCCGAAGATGTGCCGGACGCCGTGCAGCTGCAGCATGCGCACCATCGCCTCGGCGCCCGTGAGCGCGACCATCGCCGCGGTTCCTCCCCTAGACCCTGGAACGCGGAACGATACCCAATTTCTCGTACACCGGGCGGATCGCCTTGCGGATCGCCGGCAGCTTGATCGCGTAGACGCCGGCGGCGGCGAGCGCCAGGGCGCCGCCGAAGCCGAGCGTGGCGGGCGGGCCGATGCGCTCGGCCACCGTGCCGGCGAGCAGGGCGCCGAGCGGCGCCATGCCGAGGAACGACATCATGTAGATCGACACGACGCGCGCGCGCATCCGGTCCTCCACGATCGTCTGCAGGACGATGTTGGTGGAGGCGGCCGCCAGCATCGTGCCCATGCCGACCAGGAACAGCAGCGGCAGCGCCAGCGTGAGCGTGTGCACCAGCGAGAACCCGATCAGCGCCGCCCCGGCGGTGGCGGAGCAGAACGGCAGGAAGCTGAGCAGCCCGCGCACCGAATGGCGCAGCGCGAGCCAGACCATGCCCGTGACCGCGCCGAAGCCGCCGGCGGCGACCAGGAAGCCGAGCGTCTGCGAGTCGCCGTGGAACACCTCGCGCGCGAAGTAGGGCGCGAGCGACTGGTAGGGCTGCACGGCGAAGCTCGCGGCGGCGACCAGCAGCAGCGCGCTGCGCGACGGCAGGAAGCCGTAGGCGTAGCGGAAGCCCGCGGCGAGCTGCGCGCGCCAGCCGCTCCCCGACTGCTCGACCGGCCGCGGCTCGGCGCGGATCAGCCACAGCGCGACGATCACCGCGATGCGCAGCAGGCTGTTCAGGCCGAAACCCCAGACCTCGCCGAAGGCGGCGATCACCGCGCCGCCGATCATGGGGCCGACGAAGCGCGCGCCGTTCATCAGGAAGGAGCTGAAGGCGAGGGCGTTGGGCAGGTCCTCGCGGCCGCCGACCAGCTCCACCACCTGGGCCTGCCGCGCCGGCGAGTCGAAGGCGTTCACCGTGCCGAGCACGAAGTTTCCCGCGATCAGGTGCCACGGCTGCACGTGCCCCGAAGCGACCAGCGCGAGCATCACGAGCGACTGCGCGAACGCGACCGACTGCGTCATCTGCAGCACGCGGCGCTTGTGGCGGCGGTCGACCCAGACGCCGGCGAACGGCCCCAGCACCAGCAGCGGGATCTGCAGCGAGAACGTGGCGAGCCCGAGCAGGAACGCGGAGCCCGAAAGGCGGAATATCAGCCAGCTGACCGCGATCAGCTGCAGCCAGGTACCGATCTGCGAGATGCCCTGGCCGGCGAAGTACAGGCGGTAGTCGCGGTGGCGGAACGCCCGCAGGGCGTGGGGAAGCGGCATGCCCAAGTGTAGTGGAGCGGCGCGCCGCGCACTGCCGGAGTTTCAAGCTTGCGTTAGGCTTGGGGTCATGCGGGGCGACTACGACATCGTGGTAGTGGGCGCGGGCAACGCGGCGTTCTGCGCGGCGCTGGCGGCGCGTGAGGCGGGCGCGCGCGTGCTGGTGCTGGAGCGCGCGCCCGAGGATGAGGCGGGCGGCAACTCGCGTTTCACCGCGGGCC
>DATJXO010000025.1:0-5219 GCA_035500055.1 Burkholderiales bacterium
CGCTTCCGAGATTTTGGGTCTGATCCGCAGGCGGCGTAAGGCCGCGTAAGACGCTAGGCGGTCGCACTCAGGGGAGATCAGTCATGGACACCACGGGTCCTCGTACGCCGGCGTTGCGCCTGGTCGAGAGCGAGCCGGCAGCACCGACGATCGACGCGTCGGCGGCACCCTCGGCGGAGGACGTGCGGCGGCGGACGCGCAGCGCCATCTTCATCGGCGGCAGCGTGCTCTCGGTCGTCTGGCTCGGGCTCTCGGCCTGGTACGTGCAGACGCAGATCGGCTGGTCGAATCTCGGCTCGATGCTGCCGCACGAGCTGGGTGCGGCGCTCAGCGGCGTCGCCACGCCCCTCCTCGTCTTGTGGCTGGTGATCGCGTTCGTCGAGCGCGGCAGCGAGATCAAGACCACCGCGCGCGCGCTTCAGCGGGAGTTACAGGCGCTGACCTATCCCGCCGATCCGGCGGACCAGAAGATCCAGTCGATCGCGGATGCGCTGCGCGAGCAGGCGCGCGCCCTCACCGAGGCGTCCGACACCGCGGCCGCCCGCCTCGCCGACAGCCGGCAGGCGCTGCACCTGCAGACGAGCGAGCTTGCGACCGTCTCCGACCAGTCGGCGATGCGCGCGATGCAGGTGATGGCCTCTTTGCGCCGCCATGCCGACGGACTCGAGCGGATTTCCTCGCTGCTCGCCAGCCGGGTGCAGACGGTCGAGTCCGCGGTCGGCCAGCAAGCCGAAGCCCTGTCGTCGGCCTCCGACCGCGCGGTCTCGCAATCGCGCGCCATCAACGCCTCGCTGCGCCAGCAGATCGAGGACCTCTCAGCCATCAGCGAGCGCACGGCGGCGAGTGCCGACGCGATCCGCACGGCGTTGCGCGAGCAGACCCAGGACCTCGCCGCAACCACCGAGCGCGCGACCGCGCGCGCGGAGGAGATGCGTGCCGCCCTCGGCCAGCAGACGGCCGACCTCATCCAGGCGACCGACCAGGCGATGGCACGCGCCCGCGATCTCGGCGCCGAGTTCGGCCGCTACGCCGAGACCCTGTCGCAGGCGGCGGGAAATGCCGGCGAGCACGCCGGCGGCGCCAGCGAGCGCATCGAAAAATGCGCCCAGACCCTGGCGCAATTCGCAACCGAGCTGGTGGCCAAGAGCGAAGCGGCGGAAACGCTGCTGCGCCGCCAAGTCGGCGAGCTGCTGCTCGCGGCCGGCCAGGCGCACGAGCGCGTGCACGGCTTGGGCGACGCCTTGCGCGCCCGCACCGAGGAACTGAGCGCCACCGGCGCCCGGGCGGGCGAGCTTACCTCGCAGCTCGGAGCCGAGACATTGAACCTGGGCACCGCCCTCGAGCGCGTGGCGGCGCGCGCCGAGACGACCGCCGACGGCGTACGCCGGCAAAGCCAGGACCTCTCCAGCCTCGCCGATCAGACGACCGCGCGCGTGCGCGCGGCCGGTGAGGCGTTCCGCCGGAACGCGCAGGACTTGCAGACGGCTGCCGGCGACGGGCTCAACCGCGTCGCCGAATTGCGCACCGCATTCGATGAAAGCACCCGGCAGATCGCCGCTGCGACCGAAGACGCGGGTACGAAGGCGCGCGAGGTCGCGGACTCGTTCCGCCGCGACGCCGAGACCCTCACTACCGCCACGGAAACGGCCCGCCAGCGTGCGACCGAGGCCGCCGGCCAGCTGCGCCAGGAGAGCCAGGCGCTGACCGCGGCGACCGAAGATCTGGCGAGCCGCGCCGATGCGGCGAAGGCGGCCCTCGGTCGCGAAGCGCAGGCGGTGTCCGATGCCGCCGCCCAGGCCACCAGCCGGGCCGACGAGGTGGGAGAGACCCTGCGCGCGCGCACCGGCGAGATCGACGCTGCTGCGGCGCGTCTTGACGAAGCGAATACCCTCCTCGATCGCGAGGCGCGGCGCCTTACCGGCTCGATCGACGAGGCGACGGACCGCGTCGAGGCGGCGCATGCGCTCTTCCAGAAGCGCACCGACGACATGGCGAGCGAATCCGACGAGGCGCTGGTGCGGGCCCGCACGGCGGCCGACGGGCTGAAGCAGCAGGCCGACGAGATCGCACAATCGGCCAACCGCGGCCTCGCGCGCGCGGGCGAGCTTGCCTCTGCGATCGCGCAGCGCACGCAGGACGTCGACGCGCTCGCCGACCGCACCGCGCAGCGCCTCGAGAGCCTCGCCGAAGCGATCCGCGAGCGCTCGGGTGAGCTGGGCGAGGTGGCGAGCCGCGCCTCGTCCGCGGGCGACGCGCTGCGGCAGGAATCGGAGGCGCTGGCACGCCAGACCGCGGACCTCGCGGCCGAGACGGCGGCAACGCAGGCCGCCTTGCGCGAGAACGCGGCGGCGCTGGCCGAGGCGGCGACACGGAGTGCTGCGAACCTCAACGATCTGGGCGCCTCGATCCGCGGCCGGACGGGCGACCTCGACCAGGCGGCCGGCCGGGTGAGCGAGGAGAACCGCGGCCTCAACACCGACGCGGGCAATCTCGCCGCCGCCATGGACCATGCGGCGGCACGGGTGACCGCGACCGGCGAGACCTTGCGCCGCCAGGCCGAGGACCTCGTGCTCAGCGCCGACCAGTCGCTGGCGCGGGTGCGCGCGACCGGGGAAGGGTTCCGCGTGCAGACGCAAGAGATGGTTCACGCGGCCGAGCGCGGCCTGGGCCGTGCGACCGATCTCGGCGAGGCGTTCGGCCAGCGCGTGAAGGAGATCGAAGAGGCGGCGGACCGGTCCGCGGTCCGCATCACCCAGCTCGGCGAGACCTTGCGCGACCGCACGCACGACCTCGGCGAGACGGCGGGGCAGGCGGCCCAGCTGCTGGCGGGCGCCGGCGAAGGCTTGCACCGGCAGGCGGAGGAGCTGTCGACGGCGGCGGGGGCCGCGGCCGGGCGGATCGGCGACATGCAGGCGCTGCTCGCGCAGCGCTCCTCGGAGCTGGCGGAGACCGCGGGCCATGCCGCGACGCGGCTGCGCGAGACCGGCGATGCGCTGCAGCAGCGCAGCCAGCAGATTCTCGCCACGGCCACCGAGGCGACCATGCAGATCGGCGTGGTCGACCACGCGCTGCGCGACCAGGCGATCCAGCTCTTGAAGTCGATCGAGCAGTCGGCCTCGCGGGCCAACGAGATCGGCGAGCTGATGAAGCGGCAGTCCGAGGTCGTGATGGGTGCCGCCGATCAGGCGACCGGCCGGATCCGGGTCGTCGCCGAAGATTACCGCCAACGGGCGCAGAACATGCTCGCCGGCGCCGACGAGATCGCGGCCAAGGTCGGCGAGGTGGACCTGCAGCTCGAGCGGCGCCTGCAACATCTCCTGGCCGCCTCGAACGAGGCGGTGGCGCGCCTGGGCGATGTCGGCGAGACCATGCAGCAGCGCATGATGGAGCTGACCCGCGCCCAGACGAGTGCTGTCTCGCTGGTGAGCGAGGCGCGCGAGCTGTTCCGCACCCAGACGCAGGAGCTCCTGATCGGCGCCGACCAGGCGTCGGCCCAGGTGACGGCGATCGGGGAAGCGTTGCACCGGCGCACGCACGAGCTCGGCACGTCGACCGACGATGCGCACACCCGCATCGGCGCCGTCGCTGAAGCCCTGCAGCGCAATGCCGAGCAGCTGGCCGCGACGGCCACGGCGTCGGCGGCCAAGATCGAGGACATCGGGCAGATCCTCTTGCGGCGCACGGCCGACCTCACCGACACCGGGCAGAAGACGGTCGCTGGGATCACGGCGGCCGACCAGGCGCTGCAGGCGGAAGAGCAGAGCCTGCTCGCCTCGATGCAGCGCGCCGGAGCCGAGGCGGCCGAGCTTGGAGCGGCGCTGCGCGGCCAGACCGACAGCCTCGTCGGTGCCGTGGCACAGGCGGCGGCACGCCTATCGGAACTGGGAACGTCGTTCGACCGGCAGTCAGGTGCGCTGGCGGCCGCATCGGTGCGCGCCACGACTGAGCTGAACACGGCCGGCCAGGTGTTCGGCCGGCGCGCGCAGGACCTCACGTCCGCGACCGAGACCGGGTCGGCGCGGGTCGATGCGTTCGGCGACGCCTTCCGCCGCCTGGGCGAAGAGGTGACGCTTGCGGTGTCGCAGGCGGCCGCGCGGATCGCCGCGATCGGCGAATCCTTCGACCGGCACACGCGCGGCCTCGCCATTGCCTCGAGCGACGCGCAGGAGAAGATGTCGGCGGCGGAACGGCGGCTGGCCGACGAAGCCCGCCAGCTCACCGAGGCGGGCGACCGCACGGTGGTCCAGGCGCGCGAGGCGGCGGAGCTGTTCCAGCGCCAAGCCTCGGATCTCGCGGCGGCATCGGCCACGGCCAAGGCCCAGGCCGAACGCCTCGCCACCAACGAGCTGGCGCTCAAGCGCGCGAGCTTCCTGCGCGCCTCGCGGCTCATCGTCGACAGCCTCAACTCGCTCGCGATCGACTTCAGCCGCGTTCTCGACCCCTCGACCTCCGAGCGCCTGTTGCGCGAGTTCATCGGCGGCGACCGCGGCGTGTTCGTGCGCCGCCTCCTGCGCCTCGGCCAGAGCGAGACCGAGACCAAGGTGCAGGCGCGCTATCACGAGGATCCGGAGTTCCGGAAATACGTCGATGAGTACCTGGCGCAGTTCGACAAGCTGCTCGTCGAGGCGCGCGACACCGACCCGGAGAACATCCTGTCCGCCACGTTCCTCAGCTCCGACGTCGGCAAGCTCTACCTGATGCTGACGAGCACGATGGGCCGGCGGCACTGACGGTCATTGCGGGAGAGCGCAATCGACGAGCGTTCCGGGACGGCCGGATTGCTTCGTTTGTCATGACCTCCATTCGCTGGGCGAGCGGCCGGAGAATTTCTTGAACGCGCGACTGAAGGCGGCCTCGGAGTCGTAACCGACTTCCTGAGCCACGGCCGCGACCTTCGCGCCTCTCTCTGCCAGCCGTTTGGCCGCAAGCTGCATTCGCCAGCGGGTGAGATACTGGATGGGTGGATACCCCATCAATTGCGAAAATCGGCTCGCGAGTCCCGAGCGCGAGGCGCCGGATTCGGCGGCAAGTTCGTCGAGCGTCCAGGATCGCACCGGCTGAGCGTGCAAAAGGGCGATCGCGCGGCTCACCAGGGGGTCGCGCAATGCCGCGAGCCAGCCGGTGGTTTCAGCCCCGAGCCGATCCATATAGGCCCGGATCGCCTCGATAAACATGAGTTCGGATAATTTGTTGAGGACGCTTTGAGCGCCCGCCCGCTT
>DATJXO010000026.1:0-10437 GCA_035500055.1 Burkholderiales bacterium
GATCGGCCTGCCGCTCGGCGCGCAGACGCGCTTCCAGGGCGCGGCGCTCGCCTTCCAGGCCTCGCTCAGCAACACGCTGTTCCTGATCCTGGCGGCGATCGTCACCATGTACATCGTGCTCGGCGTGCTCTACGAGAGCTATGTGCACCCGGTGACGATCCTGTCGACGCTGCCTTCGGCGGGCGTCGGCGCGCTGCTGGCGCTGATGCTCACCGGGCACGACCTCGACATCATCGCCATCATCGGCATCATCCTGCTGATCGGCATCGTGAAGAAGAACGCCATCATGATGATCGACTTCGCGCTCGACGCCGAGCGGCGCGAGGGCAAGACGCCGCACGAGGCGATCCGGCAGGCCTGCCTGCTGCGCTTCCGCCCGATCCTGATGACGACCCTCGCGGCGCTGCTCGCCGCGCTGCCCCTGATGCTCGGCACCGGCGTCGGCTCGGAGCTGCGCCACCCGCTCGGCGTGACGATGGTCGGCGGCCTCATCTTCAGCCAGGCGCTGACGCTGTTCACGACGCCGGTGATCTATCTCTGGTTCGACCGGATCGCGAGCCGCCTGCGGGACGGGAATCTCGCGGCGAAGGCCCCATGAATTTCTCCGCTCCCTTCGTCCGGCGCCCCGTCGCGACCACGCTGCTGACGGCCGCGATCGTGCTCGCCGGCGCGTTCGCCTTCCGCAGCCTGCCGGTGGCGCCGCTGCCGCAGGTGGACTTCCCCACCATCGTGGTCAACGCCTCGCTGCCCGGCGCCAGCCCCGACACCATGGCGGCGACGGTGGCGACGCCGCTCGAGCGCGCGCTCGGCCGCATCGCCGGCGTCACCGAGATGACCTCGCAGAGCTCGCTCGGCAACACGCACGTGGTGCTGCAGTTCGACCTCTCGCGCAACATCGACGGCGCGGCGCGCGACGTGCAGGCGGCGATCAACGCGGCGCGCACGCTGCTGCCCTCCGGGCTGCCGTCCAACCCGACCTACCGCAAGGTGAACCCGGCCGATGCGCCGATCATGATCCTCGCCCTCACCTCCGAGACCATGACGCAGGGCCAGATGTACGACGCCGCGTCCACCATCCTCGCGCAGAAGCTGTCGCAGCTCGACGGCATCGGCCAGGTGACCGTCGGCGGCAGCTCGCTGCCGGCGGTGCGCGTCGAGCTCAACCCCAACGCCCTCTTCGACTACGGCATCGGGCTGGAGAGCGTGCGCGCGGCGATCGGCACCACCAACGCCAACCGCCCGAAGGGCTCGCTCGAGGAGGGCGACAAGCACTGGCAGATCCTCGCCAACGACCAGGCGAAGAAGGCCGCCGAGTACGAGCCGCTGGTGGTGGCCTGGAAGAACGGCGCGCCGGTGCGCCTCTCGGACGTCGCCGACGTGGTCGACTCGGTGCAGGACCTGCGCAACGCCGGGTCGTCGAACGGCAAGCCCTCGGTGCTGGTGATCCTGTACCGGCAGCCGAACGCCAACATCATCGAGACGGTGGACCAGGTACGCGACGTGCTGCCGGTGCTGCGCGCCTCGATCCCGAACGCGATCAACCTCGACGTGGTGCTCGACCGCACGCCGACCATCCGCGGCTCACTGCACGACGTCGAGCGCACGCTGGTGATCGCGGTGATGCTGGTGATCCTGGTGGTGTTCGCGTTCCTGCGCAACTGGCGCGCCGCGGTGATCCCGACGGTGGCGGTGCCGGTGTCGCTGGTCGGCACCTTCGGCGTCATGTACCTGTGCGGCTACAGCCTGGACAACCTGTCGCTGATGGCGCTCATCATCGCCACCGGCTTCGTGGTCGACGACGCCATCGTGGTGCTGGAGAACGTGCAGCGCCGCATCGAGGCGGGCGCGGCGCCGCGCGAGGCAGCGCTCGCCGGGGCGAAGGAGGTCGGCTTCACGGTGCTGTCGATGAGCCTGTCGCTGATCGCGGTGTTCATCCCGATCCTGCTGATGGGCGGGATCGTCGGGCGCCTGTTCCGCGAGTTCGCGGTGGTGCTCTCGGTGGCGATCCTGATCTCGCTCGCGGTGTCGCTCGCCACCACCCCGACCATGTGCGCGGCGCTGCTGCGCCCCGAGGGCGAGCGGCCGCACGGCCGTTTGTACCGCGCCAGCGAGCGCGTCTTCGCGGCCATGCTCGGCGGCTACCGCGTCACGCTCGGCTGGGCGCTGCGCTGGCGCTGGCTGATGCTGCTGATCCTCGCCGCCACGGTGGCGCTCAATTTCCACCTCTACGCGGCGGTGAAGAAGGGCTTCTTCCCGCAGCAGGACACCGGGCGCCTGATCGGCGGCATCCAGGGCGACCAGGGTGCCTCGTTCCAGCTGATGCGCCAGAAGCTCGCCGACTTCATCGCCATCGTGCGGGCCGACCCGGCGGTGGAGAACGTGGTCGGCTTCACCGGCGGCGGCCGGCGCAACGGCGGCTTCATGTTCGTGTCGCTGAAGCCGCTGTCGCAGCGCAAGCTCTCGGCGGCGGCGGTGGTGGCGCGGCTGCGCGGCAAGCTGTCGAAGGAGCCCGGCGGCAGCCTGTTCCTGGTCCCGGTGCAGGACATCCGCGTCGGCGGCCGGCAGTCGGACGCCGAGTACCAGTTCACGCTGCTCGCCGACGAGCTCTCCGACCTGCGCGCCTGGGAGGAGCGCGTGCGCTACGCGCTCGCCGACCTGCCGCAGCTCGCCGACGTCAACACCGACCAGCAGGACAAGGGGCTGCAGACCTCGCTCGTCATCGACCGCGACGCCGCGGCGCGCCTCGGGGTCACCACCAGCAGCATCGACGCGACGCTGAACGACGCCTTCGGCCAGCGCATCGTCTCCACCATCTACAACCCGCTCAACCAGTACCGCGTCATCATGGAGGCGGCGCCGCAGTACTGGCAGAGCGACCAGTCGCTCAAGCTGATCTACGTGCCGGGCGCGAACGGCGTGCAGGTGCCGCTCTCCGCGTTCAGCCGCTTCGAGACCACCAACACGCCGCTCGCGGTGAACCACCAGAGCGGCTTCGCCGCCGCCACCATCTCGTTCAACCTGCCGCTCGGCGTGTCGCTGTCGCAGGCGACCGACGCGGTGCAGGCGGCGATGGACCGCATCGGCGTGCCCTCCACCATCCACGGCAGCTTCCAGGGCACCGCGCGCGCCTTCCAGCAGTCGCTGCAGAACCAGCCCTGGCTGATCCTCGCCGCGCTGATCGCCGTGTACCTGGTGCTCGGCATGCTCTACGAGAGCTACGTGCACCCGATCACGATCCTCTCGACGCTGCCCTCGGCGGGCGTCGGCGCGATCCTCGCGCTGATGCTCTCCGGCTCGGAGCTCGACATCATCTCCCTCATCGGCGTCATCCTGCTGATCGGCATCGTGAAGAAGAACGCCATCATGATGATCGACTTCGCGATCGAGACCGAGCGCGCGCGCGGCGTCGCCCCCGAGGCCGCGATCTTCGAGGCCTGCCTGCTGCGCTTCCGGCCGATCATGATGACCACCATGGCGGCGCTGCTCGCTGCGATCCCGCTCGCGATCGGCTTCGGCGAGGGCGCCGAGCTGCGCCGGCCGCTCGGCATCTCGATCGTCGGCGGGCTGCTGGTGAGCCAGCTGCTGACGCTCTATACGACGCCGGTGGTGTACGTGTACCTGGACGAATTCAGGCTGTGGGTCCTGAAGCTCCGGGGGAAAGGCGAGCTGAAGGCGAAAGCGATATGAGATACGCCATTGTCCTGGCCCTGCTGCTGTCGGCCTGCGCGGTCGGGCCCGACTACGTGCGGCCGAAGGTCGAGACTCCCGCCGCGTACAAGGAGGCGGGCGACTGGAAGCCGGCGCGGCCGCGCGACGACGTGCAGCGCGGCGAATGGTGGAAGGCCTTCGGCGATCCGCAGCTCGACGCGCTGGTGGAGCGCGTCGCGGTCTCCAACCAGACCGTCGCCGCGGCCGAGGCGCAGCTGCGCCAGGCCGAGGCGCTCACCGCGCAGGCGCGCGCCGCGTGGTGGCCGACGCTTACCGCCACCGCCCAGGACACGCGCTCCAAGCCCTCGGGCACCACCGGGCCGGTGGTGGGCGTGCCCACCACCAAGCGGGTCATCTACTCGCTGCCCTTCAACGTCTCCTGGGAGGCGGACCTGTGGGGCCGCATCCGGCGCACGGTGGAGCAGGGCACCGCGTCCGAGCAGGCGAGCGCCGCCGACCTGCTGAACGCGGTGCTCTCGGCGCGCGCCTCGCTGGCGCAGAGCTACTTCCAGCTGCGCACGCTGGACGCGCAGCAGCAGCTGCTCGACGAGACCGCGGCCAACTACGCCACCACCCTCGAGCTGACGAAGAACCGCTACGTCGCGGGCGTGGCCTCGCGCGCCGACGTGGCGCAGGCCCAGGCGCAGCTCGAATCGACGCGCGCGCAGGCGCTCGACACCGGCGTGCAGCGCGCGCAGCTCGAGCACGCGGTCGCGGTGCTGCTCGGCCGGCCGGCCTCGAGCTTCACGCTGGCCGCGGCGCCGCTCGCCGCGGCGCCGCCGCCGATCCCGCCCGCCGGGGTGCCGGCCGACCTGCTCGAGCGCCGGCCCGACATCGCCGCCGCCGAGCGCCGCGCCGCGGCGGCCAACGCCGAGATCGGCGTCGCCAAGGCGGCGTTCTTCCCCACGCTCACGCTCGCCGCCACCTACGGCTTCCAGAGTGCGACGCCGGAGCACTGGATCACCATGCCGAGCCGCTTCTGGTCGCTGGGGCCCGCGCTCGCCCTGACGCTGTTCGACGGCGGCCGGCGCGCCGCGGTCTCCGACCAGGCGATGGCGGCGTACGACCAGGCGGTGGCCAACTACCGCGGCACGGTGCTGCAGGCCTTCAGCGAAGTCGAGGACAACCTCGCCGCGCTGCGCATCCTCGAGCAGGAGGCGGCGGTGCTCGAGGCCGCGGTGGCCGCCGCGCAGCAGGCGTACGATGTCACGCTCAACCAGTACAAGGCGGGGATCGCCACGTACCTGCAGGTCGTAAGCGCGCAGAACGCGCTGCTCGGCGCCAGGCTCTCCGCGGTCAGCGTGCGCGGCCGCCGCGTCGTCGCCAGCGTGCAGCTCGTCAAGGCGCTCGGCGGCGGCTGGAGCATGGAGTCGGCGAAGTGAGGGCGCTGCGCCTCGCCGCGCTCGGGCTGGCGGCGCTCGCCGGCGCGGCGCGCGCCGAGCCCTGCACCCAGTCGATCGCCGACATCTACGAGGCGAAGTCGCCCGCGGTGGTGCTGATCACCGCGATGACCATCAACCCCTACCGCAAGGAAGACCGCATCGAGCAGGCGACCGGCTCGGGCTTCATCATCGACGCCCACGGGCTGGTGATGACCAACTCGCACGTCGTCTTCGGCGCGCAGGCCATCAGCGTCACCCTCGACGACGGCACCACGCTGACGGCGAAGCTGGTCGGCGCCGACCCGATCTTCGACCTCGCCGTGCTGCGCATCCCGCCGCCGGAGAAGGGCGAGCTGCCGGTGCTCGAGTTCGGCGACTCCGACGAGCTGCGCCCCGGCGACCAGGTGGTCGCCATCGGCAACCCGCTCGGCCTCGAGCAGACCATCACCTCGGGCATCGTCAGCGCGCTCAACCGCATCCTGCCGGAGCGGCCGCTGCTGCTGACCTGGCCGATGATCCAGACCGATGCCGCGATCAACCCCGGCAACTCGGGCGGGCCGCTGCTGAACCGCTGCGGCCAGGTGGTCGGCATCGCCAGCCAGATCCTCGGCAACGCGCAGAACATCGGCTTCGCCATCCCATCGAACCTGGCGCGCGCCGCGGTCGGCGAATTGGTCGCGAAGGGGCGCCTGGTGCGGCCCTGGCTCGGCATCGACGGCGGCCTGGTCGACGGCGCGCTACGCCAGGTCCTCGCGCTGCCGCTCGCCGACGGCTTCCTGGTCGAGGCGGTCGAGCCCAACAGCCCGGCGGCGCTCGCTGGCATCCGCGGCGGCCGGCTGCCGGTGCGCATCGGCACCCGCTCGATGATCCTCGGCGGCGACGTCATCGTCGAGATGAACGGCGAGAAGCTGCTCAACCCCGACGCCCTCGAGCGCGCGCTCGGCAAGGTCCACATCGGCAGCAAGGTCACCATGAAGGTGTTCCGCGCCGGCGCCACGCGCGAGGTCGAGTTCCCGATCGTCGAGCGCCCGCTGCAGCCGGGCGACGTCCCCGAGTCCTCGCAAAGCTTCCCCGTAGAGCAGCAGCGCGCCCCCGGCGCCGACACCGGCAAGTAGAAAAACGGGGTCAGACCCCAGAAAAACGGGGTCAGACCCCGTTTTCGTATCATCCGGTGCATGCCGGGTGAGACCGCAGCGATTCCCAAGCAGGAGCTGTTTGCCCGGCTGGCCGGGGGCCACGCAGCCGCAATCACCGTCGTCACGCCGAACCGGCGCCTTTCGCAGGTGCTGAAGGCGGAGTTCGACGACTTCCAGACCGGCAGGGGCCAAACGGTCTGGGAGGACACCGACATACTGCCGTGGGACGCCTGGCTCGGGCGCGGCTACGAGGAGGCGACGTACTCGGACGGCGAGCCGCTGCCGATGCTGCTCTCCGAGGCGCAGGAGCGCGCGCTGTGGGAGGAGGCGATCCGCGCCTCGCGCTGGGCGGGCGCGCTGCTCGACGTGCCGCAGACCGCGTCCGCGGCGCAGGACGCCTGGCGCCTGGCGCACGCGTGGGGCCTCGAGGGCGCGCTCGGCAAGGGCGGCGGCGAGGACGCGCGCGCCTTCGCCGACTGGGCGCGCGCCTACGCCGCGCGCTGCGCCAGGGACGGCCTGACCGACGCCGCGCGCCTGCTGCAGCTCCTGAAGCACGCCGCCTTCAAGCGCCCGAAGCTGCTGGTCGCGTACGCGTTCGACGTCCTTCCGGTTCGGGTCGGGGAATTTTTCGAATTTCTCTCTTCGAAGGAGATTCCGGTTTTGCGGTCCGGACCGGAAAAAAGCCACGGCAACGAGATAAAAAGAACTTCATACCCCAGTCCGCGCGAGGAGCTCGAGGCCGCGGCGCGCTGGGCGCGGGCGCGGGTGGAGGAGGGCAAGCGCCGCATCGGCGTCGTCGTGCCCGAGCTCGCGCAGCGCCGGCGCGAGGCGGTGCGCGTCTTCTCGCGCGCCATGCACCCCGGCTTCAACCTGCCGGCCGCCAAGGCGGCGCCGCTGCCGTTCGACGTCTCGCTCGGCGAGCCGCTCGCCGATTTCGCGCTGGTGGCGGCGGCGCTCTCGATCCTGGAATTTTCATTCTCCGAAAAATCCTTCGAGGAAGTCAGCAGACTCGTTCGCTCGCCGTTTCTCCGCGATGCCGACTCCGGGGTCGCGGCGCGCGCGAAGCTCGATGCGCGCCTGCGGCGGGACGCGCCCGGGGCGCTCTCGCTGCCGAAGCTGATCGGCCTGCTGGACAAGGGCAACGAGCTGCGCGGCGTCCTCGAATCGATCCTCAACGTCTCGAGGGCCCTGGAGCGGAAAACCCAGGCCCTCCACGGGTGGGCGCGGCACTTCACCGCGCTGCTAGACGCCGCCGGCTTCCCCGGCGAGCGCACGCTCGACTCGGCCGAGTACCAGGCGCGGACGAAGTTCAACGAGGTGCTGGGGGAGCTTTCGAGGCTCTCCCTGGTGCGGGGCGAAGCCGGAATCGAAGAGGCGCTGAGCGAGCTGCGGCGCCTCTGCTCGGAGCTCTACCAGGTTGAGTCCCCCGGAGTTCCGGTGCACGTCCTCGAATTGCGCGAAGCGGCGGGGCAGGAGTTCGACGCGCTGTGGGTGAGCGGCATGACCGACGGCGCGTGGCCGCTCGCGCCGCGGCCGAGCCCGTTCCTGCCGGTGGCGCTGCAGCGGCAGGCCGGGATCCCGGAGGCGAGCGCCGAGGCCTCGCTCGCGCTGGACCGCCTGCGCACCGAGCACTGGATGCGCGCCGCGCCGGAGGTGGTGTTCTCCTGGCCGCGCCGCGAGCAGGACCGCGACCTCGTGCCAAGCCCCCTCATCATGGGCATCGGGGAGAAGGAAGTGGTCTTGCCTCTTTCCGGCTCTTACAGGGACCTGATTTTTTCGCAAGGGAAAACCGAAAGCCTCGAAGATCAAAAGGCGCCCGCCCTCGAAGCCGCGAAGACGACCGGCGGCACGCGGCTGCTCGCCGACCAGGCGGCGTGCCCGTTCCGCGCCTTCGCTCGGCATCGGCTCGCTGCCAGGGCGCTCGAGGAGCCCGCCGAGGGACTCGACGCGCAGGACCGCGGCAAGCTGCTGCACGCGCTCATGGCGGCGATCTGGCGCCAGGTGAAGACGAGCCGTTCGCTTGCCGAAGATCTAAACCCCGTTATCGAGAAATCCGCAGCCCACGCCGTGAGGGAGCTTGGGCTGGAAGGGCGGCTTGCGGAAATCGAGAAGGCGCGCCTCGCGCGGCTCGCGCGCGACTGGCTGGAGGTGGAGTCCCGGCGCCCGGCGTTCGAGGTGGTCGAGGCCGAGCAGGAGCACGTGCTGCACGCAGGACCGCTCGCGCTCAAGGGCCGCATCGACCGCGTCGACAAGCTCGCCGACGGCACGCTCGCGGTGATCGACTACAAGACCGGCGTGCGCGTCACGCCGAAGGACTGGGAGGGGCCGCGCGCCGACGACCCGCAGCTGCCGCTCTACGCGCTCAACGCCGAGGGCGAGGTCGGCGCGGTCGCGTTCGCGCAGGTGCGGCGCGGGCGAATGAAGTTCGCGGGCTTCTCCCGCAAGGACAACGCGGTGCCCGGCGTGAAGAGGTCGTTCAACTGGAATTCCTTGAAAGACGCCTGGCGGAAAGACGTCGAAGCGCTTGCGGTCGAGTTCGCGGGCGGCTACGCGCCGGTCGATCCGAAGCGGGGCCTGAACACCTGCCGGCGCTGCGACCTGCAGACGCTGTGCCGCGTGCACGAGCGGCTCGATCCGCTCACCGCCGAAGCGGAGGGCGAGTGGGACGCCTGAGACTAGGCCGAACCCCGCGGATCGGGCAGGCGGCGCTCGACGAAGCCCTCGAGCGCCTTGAGGATCGCGGCGAACGCGGGGCGGGCCTGCGGCGCGCTCTGGATCCACGCCGCGTACAGCGTGCCCTCGGGCATCACCGCGAGCACGCCGGGCTCGGAGAACAGCATCGGCTCCTTGACGCCGGTCGCC
This sequence comes from Burkholderiales bacterium, assembly GCA_035500055.1. Classification (GTDB taxonomy): domain Bacteria; phylum Pseudomonadota; class Gammaproteobacteria; order Burkholderiales; family SG8-39; genus RBG-16-66-20. The sequence goes on from DATJXO010000026.1 coordinate 9,089, forward strand.
ACGCTCGTGCCGCGCCCCTCGGAGATGTAGAGGCCCGCGCGGCGCGCGTCCTCGGGGTCGAGCTTGTAGCCGACGCGCAGGTTGTCGAGGCCCCACTCGGCGGCCGCCTTCTCGGCGGCGTCCTTCTTGTCGCAGGAGAGCGCGATCACCGTCACGCCGCGGCGCTCGAACTCGGGCGCGAGCGCGTTCAGCTCCGCGAGCCACGCCTTGCAGAACGGGCAGAACAGGCCCCGGTAGAAGACGAGCAGCGACAGCTTCCCGGGCTTCTCGCCCGCGAGCGCCCAGCGCCCGCCGCCCACCAGGCGGGCGTCGATCGCGGGCATCGTATCTCCCGGAATGACGCGCATGGCTGAGCCCATGATAGCCGACCAGGCGGAGCGCGATCGGGCCCTCGACCCGTCGCGGTCCTTCATCGTCCAAGCCCCTGCCGGATCAGGGAAAACCGAGCTGCTGGTGCGGCGCTTCCTGCGGCTTTTGCCGCTTGCGCAGCGGCCGGAGGAGATCCTCGCGATCACCTTCACCCGGAAGGCCGCCGCCGCGATGCGCCGGCGCGTGCTCGCCGAGATCCCCGACCCGGCGCCGATCGCGCATCGCCTCCGGATCGAGACCATCGACGCGCTGTGCCTCTCGCTCGCGCGCCAGCTGCCGGTGCCGGCGCAGTTCGGCGCCGCGCCCGCGGTGGTCGAGGACGCGCGCGAGCTCTACCTCGAGTCCGCGTTCCTCACGCTGCGCGACCTCGCCAGCCCGCGGGTGGTGCGGCTGCTCTCGCACCTCGACAACAACTTCGGGCAGGCGGCGTCGCTGCTCGCGCAGATGCTGCGCCGGCGCGACCACTGGCTGCGCAAGACCGGCCGCGCGCCCACGCGCGCCGAGCTCGAGGCCGGCTTCGCCGCCGAGCGCCGGCGGCTGCTCGAGCGGGCGAGGGCGCTCGAGCCGAGGGCGTCCTTCGATTTCGCCGCCGAAGTTCTCACCAAGGAAGGGACCTGGCGGAAAAGATCCGAGGCAGCCCAGTCCCTCTCCGGCAACGAGCCCCTGCGCGAGGCGCTCGCCGCGCTGCTCGGCGCGCCGCCCGAGCGCTACGAGGACTCGCAGTGGGAGGCGCTGGAAGCGATGCTCGCGCTGCTGCCGGCGGCGGTGGCGCAGCTCAAGCTCGTCTTCGCGGCGCGCGGCGAGTGCGACTTCACCGAGATCGCGCAGGGTGCCGTGCGCGCGCTGGGAACCGCCGATGAACCGACGGACTTGTTGTTGTCTTTGGATTCGAAAATAAATCATGTCTTGGTTGATGAATTTCAGGACACCTCGATTTCCCAATGGGAGCTGCTCGAGCGGCTCACCGCCGGCTGGCAGCA
>DATJXO010000027.1:0-10741 GCA_035500055.1 Burkholderiales bacterium
CCGCGGCGGGCCTAGCGGCCGGACGCTGAAGGCGCCCGCGCCGCGCGCCATGGCCATGCGCCCTCCCGCCGCCCTGCAGCGCGTGCTCCTGCTCGCCGAGCGGGAGCGCAAGTTCCTGCTTGGCGAGCTGACCCAGGTGAAGGGCTTGATGCCGATGCTGATGAGGCGCCGCAACAAGCAGAAATGGACGCGCGAGGAGCTCGCGGCGATCCGCGCGCAGCTGCGGCGCCTGACGAGCCTTTCCCCTTACCTCGTGGTGATCGTGATGCCGGGAGGCTTCGCCGTGCTGCCGGTGCTGGCGTGGTGGCTCGACCGGCGCCGCGCGCGGCGCGCGGTGGCGGTCACGATCAAGTCAGGCTAGCGCCCGGTCGTACTCGATCGTGAGCGGCGCGTGGTCGCTGAAGCGCCGCCGCTTGAAGATCGACGCGCGGCGCGCGCGCGCCGCGAGCCCGGGGGTGGCGATCTGGTAGTCGATTCTCCAGCCGACGTTCTTCACCCACGCCTGGCCGCGGTTCGACCACCACGTGTATTGCTCCGGCCTCGGGTCGAGGCGCCGGAAGACGTCGACATAGCCCAGGTTCTCGAACACCCGCGTCAGCCAGGTCCGCTCCTCGGGGAGGAAGCCGGAGTTCTTCTGGTTCGAGCGCCAGTTCTTGAGGTCGATTTCCCGGTGCGCGATGTTCCAATCGCCGCACAGCAGCACCTCGCGCCCGCCTGCCTTCAGCTTTTTGAGGTGGGGCAGGAATCTCGCGAGGAAGCGGAACTTCGAGGCCTGCCGGTGCGGCCCCGCCGAGCCCGAAGGCAGGTAGACCGAGGCCACGGACAGGCGGCCGAAGCGGGCCTCGAGGTAGCGGCCCTCCGCGTCGAACTCGGCGACCCCGAAACCCTCGCGCACCGAGTCCGGCCTCTCGCGGCAGTAGAGTGCGACCCCGGCGTAGCCCTTCTTCGCGGCGTGCGCGTAGAACGCGTGCATCCCCTTCAGCGAATGCAGCGCTGCATCGAGATCCTCGGCCTGCGCCTTGATCTCCTGCAGGCAGACCACGTCCGCCTTGTGCGCGGCGAGCCAGGGATAGAGCCCCTTCTTCGCCGCCGAGCGGATGCCGTTGACGTTTAGGGTGACGACCTTCAAGAGGAGGGGAAGCTCGAAACCCCGCCGTGCGCCGCTGACCACGCGGCCGGTCCCTTCAGGAACCTCTCGACCTCCCCTACCTGGGTTGCAGGCAGGTACCTGCCCCGCTTCACCACGTCGAGCACGTCCCACCACGTGACGAGGTGGTGCAGCCGCACGCCGAGATCCGCCATCACCTGCTTCGACTCGGGGAAGATGTCGTAGTAGAAATTGACGAACACGTGCTCGACCACCGCGCCGGCCTCGCGCAGCGCCTTGCAGAAGTTGATCTTGGAGCGGCCGTCGGTGGTGAGGTCCTCGACCAGCAGCGTCCTTGCGCCCTCGCGCACGTCGCCCTCGATCTGGGCGTTGCGGCCGAAGCCCTTCGGCTTCTTGCGGATGTACTGCATCGGCAGGCCGAGCCGGTCGGCGATCCACGCCGCGTACGGGATTCCCGCCGTCTCGCCGCCCGCGACGACGTCGAACTGCTCGAAGCCGGCGTCGCGCGCCAGCGTCGCGGTGGCGAACTCGATCAGCTGCGCCCGGATGCGCGGATAGAAGATGAGCTTCCTGCAGTCGATGTATACCGGGCTCGCCCAGCCGGAGGTGAAGATGAAGGGCTTCTCTTCCGAGAACAGCACCGCCTTCACTTCCAGCAGCATCTTCGCGGTGGTCTCGGCGATGAAGGCGCGATCCGCGGAGTGCATGGCGCGCGCATTCTAGCAGGTCGGCTCCGGTCAACGCCGCGCCCGGTGCCGCGTTAGAATGCCGCAACAACTGCATCCGGGAGCCGGACATGATCCTGCGTGCCTTGATTCTCGTGCTGTTCGCCGCCGTGCCGCTCGCGGCCGGCGCGCAGACCTATCGCTGCGTCGGCAAGGACGGCAAGAAGTACTACGGACAGAGCCTGCCGCGGGCCTGCATCGGCCAGCCCGCCGAAATCCTCAACGCCGAGGGCCGCGTCATCAAGAAGATCGACCCTCAAGCGAGCGAGACGGAGCGCGCCGCCCAGGAGAAGGAAGAAGCGGAGCGCAAAAAGCGCGAAGCGATCGCCAAGGAAGAAGGCCGCCGCAACCGCGCCCTGCTCGCCACCTACACCAGCGCGCAGGACATCGAGGGTGCGCGCGGCCGCGCCCTCAAGGAGAACGACGCCGCGGTAAAGGACATCCAGAATCGCATCGCCTCGCTGAAGAAGCATCAGGCCGAGCTGGAGAAGGAGGCGGCCGCCAAGGACAGCAAGACTCCCCCGGCGCAGATCCAGTCCGACCTGAAAACGGTCGAGTTCGACCTCAAGACCCAGCACGACGCGCTCGCCGCGAAGCAGAAGGAAGTCGAGGCGATCAACGCGCGCTACGACGAGGACAAGAAGCGCTACCTCGAGCTGACGCAGGGCGGCAAGAAGTAGTCAGCCCTTCAGCCGCCGGCGCAGGATCTCGTTGACCTGCGCCGGGTTGGCCTTGCCGGCAGTGCGCTTCATCACCTGCCCCACCAGCGAGTTGAACGCCTTCTCCTTGCCGGCCCTGTAGTCCTCGACCTGCTTCGCGTTCGCCGCCAGCACCTCGTCCACGACCTTCTCGATCGCGCCGGCGTCCGAGAGTTGCTTGAGGCCCTTTGCATCGATGATTCCGTCAACAGAATCATCAGAACGATCATTCGACTCCCAAAGGGATTGGAAGACCTCTCGGGCGGCCTTCGCGTTCAACGTGCCGTCGATGAGCCTTGCATGAAGCAACGCGAATTGACTCGGGGTAACTCTCGAATGCTCGATGTCGATTGAGTCACGATTCAGCTGCGCCATCAGCAAACCGGTAACTCCCTTAGCGATTGCACCCCCGTACATCCACTCAGCGTTACGTGCCTTATTGGGGCCTTGCCAATTGGCCGGATTTACCTCGATGAGATGCCTGGTCGATTTCTCAAAATATGCTGCCGTCTCCTTGCTACTGGTGAGAATTCCGGCCTCATATTCCGTGATGTTGAACTCCCGCACAAATCGCTCGCGCATCTTCCCTGGCAGTTCCGGTAGCTCTAAGGCGATCCTCGAAATCTCGACATCCAAAATCACGAGCGGCAGCAGGTCTGGATCCGGGAAGTAGCGGTAGTCCTGCGCGTCCTCCTTGCTTCGCATCGAGCGCGTCTCGTCCTTGTCGGGATCGTAGAGGCGGGTTTCCTGCTCGACTGCCTTGCCGTCCTCGATCAGGTCGATCTGGCGGCGGGCCTCGAACTCGATCGCCTTTTCCATGAAGCGGAACGAGTTGAGGTTCTTGATCTCGCAGCGCGTGCCGAGCTTCGCGTCGCCCTCGCGGCGCACCGAGACGTTGGCGTCGCAGCGGAAGCTTCCCTCCTGCATGTTGCCGTCGCAGATGCCGATCCAGCGCACCAGCGCGTGCAGCACGCGCGCATAGGCGATCGCCTCCTTCGCCCCGCGCAGGTCCGGCTCGGAGACGATCTCGAGCAGCGGCGTGCCGGCGCGGTTGAGGTCGATGCCGGTCATGCCGTGGAAGTCCTCGTGCAGCGACTTGCCGGCGTCCTCCTCCAGGTGGGCGCGCACGAGGCGGATGGTCTTCTCGCCCTCGGGCAGCACGATCTTCAGCGCCCCCCCCTGCACCACCGGGATCTCGTACTGACTGATCTGGTAGCCCTTCGGCAGATCCGGGTAGAAGTAGTTCTTGCGCGCGAAGATCGAGCGCGGGTTGATGCGCCCGCCGACCGCGAGCCCGAACCGGACGGCGAGCTCGACGGCGGCCTTGTTGGCCACCGGCAGCACGCCGGGCAGCGCGATGTCGATCGCGCAGGCCTGCGTATTGGGCGCGGCGCCGAACGCGGTGGACGCGCCCGAGAACATCTTGCTCCGGGTGAGCAGCTGCGCATGGGTCTCGATGCCGACGACGATTTCCCAAGCCACGGCTACCTCGGCAACAGCTCGCAGCCGCCGTCGCGGTCGACGAACACCGGCTCGAGGTAGGCATCCGAGCCGCAGTACGCGCTGCAGTCCTCGGCCGCGACGCGCACGAACTCGCCCAAGTCGCGCAGCGTCACGACGCACTTGCCGGCGGCGAAGCGCAGGCCGCCCTCGAACGGCTGCTGCGCGAGGCCGCCGACCGCGCAGGTATGTCCGCCCGGGGCGAGCTTCGAGCGCCACTCCAGGCCCTTCAGCTTCCCCGCCTCGATGTCGTAGGCGAGCGACGATTCGTAGCGCCCCTGGCGCGGCTCGCAGTTGACGCGCGCGCTGTAGCCGTCCATGGCGGGAAACGACTCCCTGAACTCGAACTGCTCGCGCGGCTGCCCGCTTGGGCCGAAGCGCCCGCCCTTGTAGACGCCGTCGGCCCAGCGCCCCTGCAGCGTCGCGGTAGGCGGCCGGCCGTAGAGGATCGGCGAGTCGCCCTCCTTGAGGTACGTCACCCCCAGCTGCTTCGAGCGATCGCCCTCGACGTAGTGCAACTGCATGCTCGGCAGCAGCAGGTAGTCGCCGGTGAGGCGCGCCGAGCCGTCGGCCCGCGTCGTGACATAGAGGCGCAGCAGCGCCGTGCGCCCGCCCACGCGGCCGATCAGCTCCTGCGTCTCGCTCTTCTCCTGGGCAAGGACGCTGCAGGAGCAAAGCAGCAGGAGCGCGAGCAGCCACCTCACAGCGGCGTCTCCCTCGGCGCGCGCAGATGCCAGTCGGTCGCCTGCTGATAGCGGTGCGCAGCGCCGAGCATCTTCGCCTCGGCGAAGTAGGTGCCCATGATCTGCAGCCCGACCGGCAGGCCGGCGCGGTCGAAGCCGCACGGGATCGACAGCCCGGGCAGGCCGGCGAGCGGCGCGGGGATCGTGAAGATGTCGTTCAGGTACATCTGCACCGGGTCGTCGGTCTTCGCCCCGAGCGCGAAAGCGGTCGAGGGCGCGGTGGGCCCCATGATCAGGTCGCAGCGCGCGAACGCCTCGGCGAAGTCCCGCGCGATCAGGCGCCGCACCTTCTGCGCCTGCAGGTAGTAGGCATCGTAGTAGCCGTGGGAGAGGACGTAGGTGCCGATCAGGATGCGGCGCTTCACCTCGGCGCCGAAGCCCTCCGCGCGAGTGCGCCGGTACATGTCGTTCAGGTCGGCATACTCCCTGGCGCGATGGCCGTAGCGCACGCCGTCGAAGCGCGACAGGTTCGACGACGCCTCGGCCGGCGCCAGCACGTAGTAGACCGGCACCGCGAGCGCGGTGTTGGGCAGCGCGAGCTCGACGGTGCGCGCGCCCCGCGATTCGAACCAGGCCGCCGCCTCGCGCACCCGCGCCAGCACTTCCGGCTCGACGCCCTCGGCGAAATATTCCCTCGGCAGGCCGATGCGCAGCCCCGCCAGGTCCAGGCCGAGCTCTCGCGTGTAGTCCTCGGCCGGGCGCTCGACGCTGGTCGAGTCGCGCGCGTCGAAGCCGGCCATCGCGTTCATGAGCAGCGCCAGGTCCTCGGCGCTCTTGGCGAGCGGCCCGCCCTGGTCGAGGGAAGAGGCGAAGGCGACCATGCCGTAGCGCGAAACGGCGCCATAGGTGGGTTTGAGCCCCGAGACGCCGGTAAGCGCCGCCGGCTGGCGGATCGAGCCGCCGGTGTCGGTGCCGGTGGCCGCCGGCACCATGCGCGCGGCGACCGCCGCGGCGGACCCGCCCGAGGACCCGCCGGGGACGCGCGCCGCGTCCCAGGGGTTGCGCACCGGCCCGAAGTGCGAGGTCTCGTTGGACGACCCCATCGCGAACTCGTCCATGTTGGTCTTGCCGAGCAGCACCATGCCGGCGGCGGCGAGGCGCTCGACCACGTGCGCATCGTAGGGGCTGATGAAGTCGGCCAGCATGCGCGAGCCGCAGGTGGTCCGCAGCCCGCGCGTGCAGAAGATGTCCTTGTGCGCGACCGGGATGCCGGCGAGCGGGCCGGCTGCGCGCGCGCCTACCCCGCCGGCGCGGCGGGCGTCGGCCGCGCGCGCGTCCTGCAGCGCCCGCTCCTCGTCCACGGTGATGAAGGCGTTCAGGCGGCCGTTCAGCGCGCGCACCCGGTCAAGGCACAGCCCGGTCAGCTCCACCGCGGAAATGCGCTTCGCCGCGAGCGCGCCCGAGAGCTCCTTGAGGGAAGCGTTGAGCACTACTCGATCACTTTCGGCACCAGGTAAAGCCCCCCATCCACCGCCGGGGCCACGGCCTGGAGCTCGCCCCGGCGATCGTCCTCCGCGACCGCGTCCGGGCGCAGGCGCTGCGGCAGCGCGAGGTGCGCGTCCAGCGGGTGCGCCATCGGCTCGATGCCCCGGGTATCGAGCGCCTGCATCTGGTCGATCAGGCCGAGCACGCGGTTCAGCTGCTCGGCCACCGCGCGCGCCTCGTCCGTGCTCACCGCGATGCGGGCGAGCTCGGCGACGCGCCGGACTTGATCGAGGGTGAGGGACATGCGGTCTCGGTCGGGAAGATATGCGAAGAAGTTGGCAGCCGCGGCCCGATTTCTCCCTGCGCCGCGCTTGCCGGGTGCCGTGGTAAGCGTATCATAGGCGCCCGGGGAATAAACGTTGCCGCGACCGGGCCTTAGCGCCGAAAGTTAAGGCCGATTTGCGGCGAAAGCGGGCAAGCCCCGCACGCCGCGGCAGCGGCACGAAAAAGGGTCGGCCACCAACATGTTCGGTTTTTTGCGCAGCTACTTTTCCAACGACCTCGCGATCGACCTCGGCACCGCGAACACGCTGATCTACGTGCGCGGCAAGGGCATCGTGCTCGACGAGCCGTCGGTGGTCGCGATCCGCGAGGACAGCGGCCCGAACGCGAAGAAGTCGATCCAGGCGGTCGGCAAGGAAGCCAAGCAGATGCTCGGCAAAACGCCGGGCAACATCGTCGCCATCCGGCCGATGAAGGACGGCGTCATCGCCAACTTCACCGTCACCGAGCAGATGCTGAAGTACTTCATCAAGAAGGTGCACGACAACAAGCTGTTCTCGCCCTCGCCGCGCATCATCATCTGCGTGCCCTGCGGCTCGACGCAGGTCGAGCGCCGAGCGATCCGCGAGAGCGCGATCGGCGCCGGCGCGGGCCAGGTGTACCTGATCGAGGAACCGATGGCCGCGGCAATCGGCGCCGACCTGCCGGTGGCGGAGGCGACTGGCTCGATGGTGGTCGACGTCGGCGGCGGCACGACGGAAGTCGGCGTCATCTCGCTCGGCGGCGCGGTGCACAAGGGCTCGGTGCGGGTGGGCGGCGACAAGTTCGACGAGGCGATCATCAACTACATCCGCCGCAACTACGGCATGCTGATCGGCGAGACCACCGCCGAGCAGGTGAAGAAGCAGATCGGCTCGGCCTTCCCCGGCTCGGAAGTGCGCGAGATGGAAGTGAAGGGCCGCAACCTCGCCGAGGGCATCCCGCGCAGCTTCACCATCAGCTCGAACGAGATCCTGGAGGCGCTCACCGAGCCGCTCAACCAGATCGTGTCGGCGGTGAAGAGCGCGCTGGAGCAGACCCCGCCCGAGCTGGGCGCCGACATCGCGGAGAAGGGCATGGTGATCACCGGCGGCGGCGCGCTGCTGCGCGACCTCGACCGGCTCCTGATGGAGGAGACAGGCCTGCCGGTGATCGTGGCCGAGGACCCGCTGACCTGCGTGGTGCGCGGCTCCGGCAAGGCGCTCGAGAAGATGGAGCACTTCGGGCCGATCTTCACGAATGAATAATTAGCAGGAGCGGGCGAGGCCCCGCGAGCAGCAGGCGGCATGGAGCACACACCCCCGCCGTTCTTCAACCGCGGCCCCGCGCCGCTCGTTCGCCTAGCGTTCTTCGCTTCCCTGTCCCTCGCGCTGCTCGTCCTCGACGCGCGATTCCACTACACCGACGGCCTGCGCAGCGTGCTCGCGCTGGCGGTCTATCCGCTGCAGCGCGCCGCGACCCTGCCGTTCGAGCTTTCCGAGCGCGTAGCGGGCTACTTTGCGAGCCAGAGCCGGCTGCGCGGCGAGAACGCCGAGCTGCGGGGCAAGCTGCTGCAATCCTCGCAGCAGGCGCAGCGCTTCGAGGCCGCCCAGGCCGAGCTCGAGCGGCTGCGCGAGCTGCTCGGCGCCTCGAAGCGGCTTCCGGTGAAGTCCATCGCCGCGGAGATCCTCTACAACGGCCGCGATCCCTACTCGCGCAAGGTGGTGATCGACCACGGCACCGAGCGCGGCGTGAAGGCCGGCGCGCCGGTGGTCGACGCTTCGGGCGTCGTCGGCCAGGTGACCCGCGCCTACCCGTTCACAGCCGAGGTGACGCTGATCACCGACAAGGACCAGGCCATCCCGGTGCAGGTGCTGCGCAGCGGCCTGCGCGCGATCGCCTTCGGCGCCGGGTCGACCGGGATGCTCGAGTTGCGATACATGGCTGCGAACGCCGAGATCCGGAGCGGCGACCGCCTGGTCACCTCGGGCATCGACGGCACCTACCCTCCCGGGCTCGCGGTGGCGACCGTCGAGCGCGTCGAGCGCGACGCGGCCTACGCGTTCGCGCGCATCGTCTGCCGCCCCGCGGCCGGCGTCGAGCGCGGCCGGTACGTGCTGGTGCTCGCGCGCGAGCCGGCGGCGGCGCCGGCGGCCGAGGAGCGCCCGGCCGGGGCGAAGCGCGAGGGCGCCGGTCGCGCGCGCAGGGCGCGCCGCAAGGGTGCCGATGGCCTTCAGTAGCGACGGCGGCGCACAGCCGATCCTGCTGCCGGTGCGCGCCGGCACCATCGTCGCCTCGCTCGGCCTGGCGGTGCTCGCCGATTTCCTGCCTTGGCGCCACGTCGCCCTGGCACCCGACTTCGCCGCGCTGGTGCTCGCCTTCTGGTGCGTGCAGCAGCCTCGCCTGGTCGGCCTCGGCATCGCCTGGATCCTCGGCCTGCTCACCGACGTCGGCAACGGCGTGCTGCTGGGCCAGCACGCGCTCGCGTACTCGCTGCTCGCGTTCGCCGCCATCACTCTTTCGCGCCGCATCCTCTGGTTCGGCGCCTGGGGCCAGGCGCTCCACGTCGCCCCGCTGCTGCTCGCGGCGCAGGGCGTCTCGGCGCTGGTGCGCCTCGCCGCCGGGGCGGAGTTCCCGGGCTGGTCGATCGCGGTCGGCCCGCTGGTCGGCGCCGCGCTGTGGCCGCTGGCGAGCGCGATCCTGCTGCTGCCGCAGCGCCGGCCCGTCGAGGTCGACCAGACCAGGGCGATATGAAGCTGGCCGAGCTGAAGAACCACCAGCGCGAGCTGCATTACTTCCACCTGCGCATCGCGGTGGCCGGATTCGTGGTGCTGGCCGGGTTCGCGCTGCTGCTCGCGCGCTTCGTCTACCTCCAGGTGCTGCAGCACGACATCTACGCCGCCAAGGCCGAGGACAACCGCATCTCGATCGTGCCGATCGCGCCCAACCGCGGCCAGATCCTCGACCGCAACGGGGTGGTGCTGGCGCGCAACTACTCGGCCTACACCCTCGAGATCTTCCCCGACAAGGTGCCCGACCTCGACGACACCGTCCGCGCCCTCGGCGAGGTGGTCGAGATCCAGCCGCGCGACCGCACCCGCTTCAAGAAGCTGCTCGCCGAGATGCGCAACGTCGAGAGCATCCCGATCCGCACCCGGCTCACGGACGAGGAGGTCGCACGCTTCGCCGCCAACCGCTACCGCTTCCCCGGCGTCGAGATCAAGGCGCGGCTGTTCCGGCAGTACCCGTTCGGCGAGCTCGCCTCGCACGTCATCGGATACATCGGCCGCATCAACGAGCGCGACGAGCAGCGGCTCGAGGCCCTCGGGGTGGAGGCCAATTACCGCGGCACCGACTTCATCGGCAAGGCCGGGGTGGAGGCGAGCTACCAGCAGGAGCTGCACGGCACCACCGGCTTCGAGCAGGTGGAGATCGACGCCGCGGGCCGCGGCATCCGCACGCTCTCGCGCACGCCGGCGCAGCCGGGCGACAACGTCACCCTGACGCTCGACGCCCGCCTGCAGGAGGTCGCCGAGGCGGCGTTCGGCGAGCGCCGCGGCGCGCTGGTGGCGATCGAGCCCTCGACCGGCGCGGTGCTGGCGCTGGTCTCGCGCCCGGGCTTCGACCCGAACCTGTTCGTCGACGGCATCGACCCGGCGAGCTGGGACCGGCTCAACAACTCGCCCGATCGCCCGCTCACCGACCGCGCCATCGCGGGCCTGTATCCGCCGGGCTCGACGTTCAAGCCGTACATGGCGCTGGCCGCGCTCGAGCTCGGCAAGCGCACCTTCAAGAGCGCGATCCACGACCCGGGGTACTTCGAGTTCGGCGGCCGGCGCTTCCACGACTCGAAGAAGGGCGGCAACGGCTACGTCGACCTGTTCAAGTCGATCGTGGTGTCCTCCGACACTTACTACTACCAGGTCGCGAACGACCTCGGCATCGACGCCATCGCGGCCTTCATGGTGCGCTTCGGCTTCGGCTCGAAGAGCGGCATCGACCTCGAGGGCGAGGCCGCCGGCGTGCTGCCGTCGCCCGAATGGAAGGCGAAGCGGTTCCGGCGGCCGGAGCAGCGGAAGTGGTATGCCGGCGAGACCATCTCGATCGGCATCGGCCAGGGCTACAACGCCTATACGCCGCTGCAGCTCGCGGTCGCGGTGGCGACGCTCGCCGCCAACGGCGACATGTACCGGCCGCACCTCGTCTCGTACATCGACAATCTGCGCACGGGCGAGCGCCGGC
>DATJXO010000028.1:0-2298 GCA_035500055.1 Burkholderiales bacterium
TGAGGAGGTTCTTGAGCAGGTTGTTCACAGGCTTTCCCAGGAGCGCTCGCGCGCCGACGTTTCCCTCTACGAACGGGCATCTATTCTAGCACCGCAGCCCCCGGCCCCGTCCGGCGCGGGAAGGCTCAGGTCCCACTCTTCTTCCCGGAGGGCGGGCGGAGGCCCTTGCCGACCAGGTACACCTCGCGGCTGCGGTCGCGCGACGCTTCGGGCTTGCGCACCGCGACCTTGGCGAAGCGCCCCTGCAGCCGCTTGCGCAGCTCCGCGAACCCGACGCCCTGAAAGGCTTTGACGACCAAGTCGCCCCCGGGTTGCAGCCAGCGCTCGGCGAATTCGAGAGCCAGCTCGGCGAGCAATACGCTGCGCGCCTGATCCGCGGATGCAACACCACTGATATTGGGCGAAAGGTCGGACAGGACAAGCTCGGCGCGCCGCCCCTCGAGCGCCGCTTCCAGGGCGCGGAGGGCATCGTCCTCCCGGAAGTCGCCCTGGACGAAGCGCACGCCGGCAACCGGGTCCATGGGCAGCAGATCCAGAGCCACGATCCGGGCGGAGGGCCCCAGCCGCTCGCGCAGGACCTGGCACCAGCCCCCCGGTGCGGCGCCCAGGTCGACGACCGTCATGCCGGGGCGCAGCAGCTTGTCCTTCTGCGCGAGTTCGATGAGCTTGAAGGCCGCTCGCGAACGAAAACCGAGGCGCTGCGCCTCCTGCACCCAGTGGTCCGAAACGTGCTCATTCATCCATGCCCGGCCGAATTTGTGCTTTTTACCGGCAGGATTGAGCGCTTTGCGGCTTGTGCGCATAGCGAGATTGTAGTTTTGACGCGAAGGCGCGGAAAGGAACAACATGAAAATCTATAATGTCACCGTCCCCGAGATCGGCATCGTCGCCGCCACCCGCGGCATGGCCGGCGCAGGGGCGGGACTTCTCATCGCCAACTACCTTCGGCCGGACACGCGCCGCACCGTCGGCTGGACGCTGCTCACGATCGGCGCGCTGACGACGATCCCGATCGCCATGGCGCTGTTCGGCAAGCGCACACGCGCGCGAGCCGGCGAGTAGCCATGAACGGCGTCAGGATCCTTGGCGTCGCGCTCGTGGTCGCAGGCCTCTTCGGCCTGTTCTACGGCCACTTCGAGTACACCAAGGAAACGCACGAAGGTCAGTTCGGGCCATTCCGGTTCTCAGTCGCCGAAAAAGAGACCGCGATTATCCCCACCTGGGCGAGCATCGGAGTGATCGCGGCAGGCGTCGTGCTGCTAGTCGCCGTCCGGCGCTGAGGCTTCAGCGGCGATCGAGCGGGCTTACCACGGCGCGGCCGCCGCGGTTGAGCACATGCGTGTAGATCATCGTCGTGCTCACGTCGCTGTGCCCGAGCAATTCCTGCACCGTCCGGATATCGTAGCCCGACTCGAGCAGGTGCGTGGCGAAGGAGTGGCGCAGCGTGTGCGGCGTGGCCGGCTTGACGATGCCTGCGTCGCGCACGGCCTGCCGCATCGCGCGCTGGAACGCCTGATCCGAGAGGTGATGGCGGCGGACCATGCCGGTGCGCGGATCACGCGAGCGTTCGTCCGCAGGAAACACGTACTGCCATCCCCAGTCGCGCGCGGCAGCGCCGCACTTGCGCGCCAGAGCAAACGGGAGCCAGACCGTGCCGTAGCCGGCCGCGAGGTCGCGCTCGTGAAGCGCGCGCGCCGCGCCGAGCTGCTCGCGCAGCCGGGGAACAACGGCGCGAGGCAGCACAGTGACCCGATCCTTGAGCCCCTTCCCGTCGCGCACCAGGATCTCCCGCCGCTCGAAGTCGACGTCCTTGACGCGTAACCGCAGACCCTCCATGACGCGCATACCGGTGCCGTACAGGAGCCGGCCGACGAGAGAGTGGACGCCGTGGAGCCGCCCGAGAATCCGGGCGACTTCATCGCGCGTGAGAACGACGGGCAGGCGTTGCGAAGCTCTCGCGCTTTCGATGCGCTCGAGCCACGGCAGCTCGATGCCGAGAACCTCCTTGTAGAGGAAGAGCAGAGCGCTCTTGGCCTGGTTCTGGGTCGCGCCGGCCACGTTGCGCGCAACAGCGAGGTCGGTCAGGAAGTCCTCGACCTCGGTGGCACCGAGCGTGGCCGGATGGCGCTTGCCGTGAAAACGGATGAAGCGTCTAATCCAATCGACATAGGCCTGCTCGGTGCGCAGGCTGTAGTGCTTGAGCCGGATTCTGCCGCGCACCTGGTCGAGCAGGCGGGGAGCATCGGGGAGATCCATGGCCGTCGTGTGCAAGGCGTTTTAGGCCCCACTATTGGGAGC
>DATJXO010000029.1:0-2118 GCA_035500055.1 Burkholderiales bacterium
GCGGCAGCGGCGGCGCCGGCAGCAGCGGCAGCGGCGGCAGTGGCAGTGGCAGCGGCAGTGGCAGTGGCAGTGGCAGCGGCAGCGGCAGCAGCAGCGGCGGGAGCAGCGGGAGTAGCGGCGGGAGTAGCGGAGACGGAGGCGTCACGTTCTCCACCAACTTCCCCACCGTCGAGAATCCGATCTCACAAGGTGGTCGATTCATCACGGCGACGAGTCCCGGCGTGAATTGGACCGTGATGGTCGGCGGCTGCGGCTGCAAGCCGGCTGCTCCCGTGGCAGTCACCTCGCCGGGCCTCGCAACATCGCCGAACGTCGCGAACAACGTCGGCGACGCGCTCGCCGTGCTCACCGGCAGCTGGGGCGCCGATCAGACCGCATCGGCAGTCGTGGCGAGCCTGGCGCCCACCTCGAATGGCTACGAAGAGGTCGAGCTACACCTGCGCGTCGATCCCGCCACCGGCACGGGCTACGAGATCACATGGGGCTACAACCACAACTACATTCTCATCGTCACCTGGAACGCCCAGGGCGCCGCCATGCCCTACACCGAGCTCGTGAACCAGTCGGATCCTTCGTACACGATCGCGCCTGGCGACACGGTGAAGGCATCGATCCACGGCAACGTGATCACGATGTACATCAACGGCAGCCAGATCTTTCAGTACACGGACACCAACAACTCGTTCACCAGCGGCAACCCCGGATTCGGATTCAACGAAGGCCCCGCCGGAAACTATGGCTTCAGCAGCTTCACCGCATCGTCGCCGTAGCGGGGATCGCGTGCCTCCATCGTTCTGCAACAGTCGGGACCTACGATCTCCGCAACAACGGAGATCCGGATGCCCCCTGCCATCACCGCCCGCCGTGAAGACATCCCGGTGCGCCGCATGGACTTCGACTTCGGCGCGGACATCCCGGAGGCGTGGGCCGACGGCAACGCGCTGATCACGTCGCTGATGGCCGGTCTCTCGGCGGTGTTCCCGCCCGGCGAGCGCTTCTTCATCGACAGCGTGCGCCACTACGCGAGCCAGGTGACCGATCCCGACCTGAAGAAGCGCATCCGCGGCTTCATCGGTCAGGAGGCGAACCACACGAAGGAGCACATCGCCTTCAACCGATTCCTCGACGCGCGTGGGTTCGACGTGTGGAAGATCGAGCGGTTCGTCGAGGCCAGGCTCAGGGTCCTGCGGAAGCGCAGCTCGCCCGAAGCGAACCTCGCGCGGACGGCCGCGCTCGAGCACATGACGGCGCTGCTCGCGAGCGCGATCCTCGAGGACGGCGACTTCCTCGAGCAGTCGCACCCGACGATCGCGGCCTTCTGGAAGTGGCACGCGATCGAGGAGATCGAACATCGCTCCGTCGCGTTCGACGTCTACCGCGAGTGCGTCGACGACGAGGAGCTCCGCCGACGCACGATGGCCTTCGTCACGGTGTTCTTCTGCACCGTCAGCGCGCTCCGCACGGTCTACATGATGAAGAAGACCGGCCACCTCCTCGACGTGCGCGCCTGGACCGGAGGATTGAACCGGCTGCTCGGCCGGCGCGGCGTGCTTCGCAGGGCCTTTCCGCTGTACCGCGCCTACTACCGTCCCTCCTTCCACCCCGACGAGCACGACAACCGCGCCGCCGTGGAGCGCGCGCGAAGCAAGTACCTCGGCGCCGACCGCGCAGCCGCGGCCTGACGGCTAGCCGCTTGAGTCGCCCTGGTCGCGCGCGCCCCCGGGCCCGAGCTGCTTCGTCGTCGCCGCCGCGGGCAGCGCTTGCGGAGAGAGCTTCCAGCTCCGAACGAGCGCCACGACCGCCAGCAGGATCCGATGCACCCACGCCAGGATCCACGCGCGCGCGCCGTGCGCCGCGGTGAACGCGAGTATCCGCTCGACGAACGCCTCGGGCGCCGCGAGCTGCGGGACGTGGCCGGTGTCCGGCCAGACCTCCAGCGCCCCGCGTGGGAGCAGCCGCACCGTCTCTTCCAGCGCGAGGACCGGCACGATGGCGTCGCGCGCCCCCGCGATGATGAGCGTCGGAGCATGGAGCTGCCGCAGGCGATCCTCGACGTTCCAGCGATGCAGCCCCTGGAAGTAACCGACGCTCGCCTCCGGCTGAATCGCGAGCGCGTCC
>DATJXO010000030.1:0-31847 GCA_035500055.1 Burkholderiales bacterium
AGCGCAGCGGGAGCTTTTCAGAGTGTTGAGGGGGGTTTGTCATGATTGAACTTGAACCCCTGATGAATGTGAACGTCACTCTCGAGCCCGTCCGGGAGCTCGGCGACACGCCGCTCGGCCGGCGCCGCATCATCGGCATCACCGGCGGGCGGTTCTGGGGCGGCCGGCTGTCGGGACGCGTATTGCCGGGCGGCGCCGACTGGCAGCTGATCCGCGCCGACGGCACGGCGTGCCTCGATGCCCGCTATACGCTCGAGACGGACGACGGCGCCCTCATCTACGTCAGCAACCAGGGCTACCGCCACGGCCCGCCGGAAGCGATGCAGGCGATCACGCGCGGCGAGGCGGTCGATCCCGCACTGATCTACACGCGCACCACGCCGTGGTTCGAGACCTCGGCGCCGCGCTACGCCTGGCTCAACCGCACGGTCTGCGTCGGCACCGGCGCGCGGCGGCCGGCGGCAGTCGAGCTCGAGTTTTTCGAGGTGAAATGAGCGCCGAGCTGATCGTCGGCCTGGTTTCCGCAAGCGACCGCGCTTCGGCGGGCGTCTACAACGACGAGGGCATCCCCGCGCTGAAGGACTGGCTGGCCAAGGCGATCGCGTCTCCGAGCATGTCGTTTGAAGAGAGGCTGATTCCGGATTCGCGGGAAATCATCGAAAGGACGCTGAAGGAGCTCGTTGATGAAAAAGGCTGCCACCTGGTATTCACCACCGGGGGCACCGGCCCGGCGCCGCGCGACGTCACCCCGGAGGCGACGCTAGCGGTGGGCGAGAAGGAAATGCCCGGCTTCGGCGAGCAGATGCGCGCGGTAAGCCTCAAGTACGTCCCGACCGCGATTCTGTCGCGGCAGGTGGCGGTGGTGCGGCGGCAGGCGCTGATCGTCAACCTGCCGGGACAGCCCAAGGCGATCAAGGAAACGCTCGACGGCGTGTTCGCCGCGGTGCCCTACTGCGTCGACCTGATCGGCGGGCCCTACATCGAGACCGACGAAGCGGTGGTGAAGGCGTTCCGCCCGAAGTCGGCGCTGAGGAAGGCGCCGTGACGCTGGAGACGATCGAGATCGAGACCGGGCCTCGGCCGCAGGCGGCGGTGATCTGGCTCCACGGCCTCGGCGCCGATGGCCACGACTTCGAGCCGGTGGTGCCGGAGCTGGGGCTGCCCGACTCCACGCCGGTGCGCTTCGTCTTCCCGCACGCGCCGATCCGGCCGGTCACCATCAACATGGGCATGCGCATGCGCGCCTGGTACGACATCCTGCAGCTCGGCGGCGGTCCGGAGGACGAGCAGGGGATACGCGAGTCGCAAGGGCGGCTGGAAGAGCTGGTTCGAAATGAAAATGCGAGAGGCATCGCGCCCGGCAAGATCGTGCTTGCCGGCTTCTCGCAGGGCGGCGCGATCGTCCTGCAGACCGCCTTGCGCTATCCCGAGCGCCTCGCCGGGGTGCTTGCGCTCTCTACTTACCTGCCTTTGGCGATGAAATTGAGCGCGGAAAGACGGAAGGAGAACAGCGACATTCCGATCTTCATGGCGCACGGCAGCTACGACCCGATGATCCCGCTCGAGCGCGCGACCCGCTCGCGCGACCAGCTCGCCTCGCTAGGCTACGCCGTGGAATGGCGCGAGTATCCGATGCCGCACTCGGTCTGCGCCCCCGAGCTCGCCGACATCGGCGCCTTCCTGCTCAGGACTCTCTGATCATTTCCCGGAATCGGGCGATCTCGTAGTCCTCGCCGCGCTCCGCGACCCCCTGCGGGATGTAGACGTGGTGGCGACCGCCCTGCGCCATCTCGAGGTTCTGCGCCGGCGCGAACACCCCGGGCCGCAGCGCGATGCGCGCCTCGGCCGCGCCGCCCTGCCTCATCAGCACGCCCTGCTCCGAGGCGCCCTGCACTCCGCTGATCGCGAAGCGCGACAGCACGGGGGTCCTGGAGAGTGTCTCGATGCCGACGCGCGCCTGCTGCGCGCCGGTCTTGCTGACGCGCCGCACCACGCCGAGCACCCAGTTGGTGCCGCCTTCGGGCTGCAGCGCGAGCAGCGCGCCGACTCGTAGCCAATCGCCCTTGAGCTGCGGCACCACGGCGCCGAAGCCGCCGGCGCTGACGTTCTCGACGATCCAGCTCTCGGTGTCCTTGTTGTCGAAGTCGAGCGAGTCGCCGCCGCCGAGCACGCCCACCACGCTGTCGTAGCCGTGCGTCACGGCGAGGCGCGACTTGACCGCGTGGCGCTGCGCCTTGCGCTCGGGTGCCTGCGGCGACCAATAGAGCGCAAGGTGGCGCAATACTTCCAGCACCGCCTCGGGCTCGTAGCCGCCGCCGAGGTTGATGTCGGAGGGCAGCGGCTGCCCGGTCTGCAGCCGCTCCACGAGGGCGTCTACCGTCGCGAGCGCGCTGCCGGCACCGACGCCGCGCAGCCCCGGCGAGGCCTGGGGCGCGCGCGGCGCGCGCGCCGGCGCCATCGCCTTGGCAAGATCGACCCAGTACGGCAGCTCCGGCCCGGGCGCGCTGCCGAGGGCGAAGCCGGGCGCGAGCTCCGCGATCAGGCGCTCCGCGATCTCCACCTCGAGAGGGACCAGGCCGTCCGGCGAGCTCGCGCTGAACAGGGCGCCCTTGAGGTATTCGAGCTGCGGCGTCGACTCGCCCGCTACCCCCGGATACACGGGGCTGCGCGCCTGCGCCAGCTGCCGCGCCTCGGCGTAGGCATACACGCCGTTCAGCACGCCCCAGGTCGCCAGGTCGACCGGGCCGTAGCGCATGTGCATCCATTTGATCTGCTGCGCCAGGCTGCGCAGGGTGCGCACCAGCAGCAGCGGCAACTGGGCCCTGGACGCCTCCGCGCCCTTGGCGTTCTGCACGAACTGGTCGACCGCGCGCGCGTAGGCGAGACCGGCCTGCTTGCAGTAGGCGTGAATCGCGCTCCAGAGGCGGTTCTCCTGGAAGCGCGACGGCCGCGCCGACGCAAAGTAGTCCTTCGCCAGCCGCCGCAGGCGCGGCTGCGCCGCCTCGTCGAGGCCGAACAGCAACTGCAGGCGCTGCTCCAGGCGGAAGCCCTCGGTTGCCGCCACCGACTCCAGCCAGTGCAGCAGCTCGTCCAGGGCCTTGAAGGGATCGTTCGCCGGCAGCGCCTCGAGCACGCGCTTGAGCTCCTTCGGATCCGCGAGCGGATGGTCCGGCCGGCCGCTGCCGAACAGCCTCATCGTGGTATTCCCCCCCAAAAGCGCGAATGATCCTATGTCCCCGGAGCTTTATCAATGCGTCCGACCCCGGCAAAATGACCCGCATGGACGAGGAGCCGGTCCGCGTGGCGGGCTACCGAACGGTCAGCAAGATCGGCCAGGGCGGCATGGCGCAGGTCTACCTCGCGGAGCGCGAGCGCGACGGCCAGGAGCTGGTGCTGAAGGTGCTCGATACCCGCCTGCACCAGGACGCGACCTTTCTGAAGCGCTTCGAGCGCGAATACGACCTGATCCTCGCCATCCGGGACGAGAACGTGGCGCGCGTCTTCGACCACGGCTTCGCCGGCCGGCATCCGTACATCGCGATGGAATACCTCTCGGGCGGCACGCTCGCCGCGCGCATCCACGAGGGCATGGGCTCGCGCGACGCGCTGCGCCTCGCGGCGCTTCTCGCCAAGGCGCTCGACGCGATTCACGCCCACGGCATCGTGCACCGGGACCTCAAGCCGCAGAACATCCTGTTCCGCGGCGACGGCCGCCCGGTGATCGTGGACTTCGGCCTGGCGCGCGACCTGACCGCGGAATCCGACCTGACGCGCGGCGGCCAGGTGCTGGCGACGCCGCGCTACATGAGCCCCGAGCAGTGCATGGGCCTCAAGGCCGACGCGCGCTCCGACCTGTACAGCCTCGGCGCCATCTTCTACGAGATGCTCTCGGGGCACCGCCTGTTCGAGGGCGAGGGGCCGGCCGGCCTGGTTTACATGCACGTGCGCGGCAACATCCCGCAGCTGCCGGAGCGCCTCGCCGGCTACCAGCCGGTCCTCGACCGGCTGCTCGCCAAGAAGCCGGAGGACCGGTTCCAGAGCGCGCGCGAGCTTTTCGCTACCATCGCGGTATGAACTCGCCACCCGCTGCGCCGCTCGAGGGCGCAGAATAGCCCGATGCCCTAACCTGCGCACCGGCGTATGCGGCAATACCAAGAGCTTCTCCGCGACATACTGGACCATGGCGTCCGCAAGAGCGATCGCACCGGCACCGGAACGCTGAGCGTATTCGGCCGGCAAGCGCGCTTCGACCTGTCCCGGGGGTTTCCGGTCCTCACGACCAAGCGAATACACCTCAAGAGCGTGGTTTACGAACTCCTTTGGTTTCTCCAGGGGGGCACCGACGTCGCATACCTGAAGCAGCACGGGGTCTCGATCTGGGATGAATGGGCCGATGAGAGCGGCAACCTCGGGCCGGTCTATGGATACCAATGGCGCCACTGGCCAGCTCCGGATGGTCGGCGGATCGATCAGATAAGCAACGTCATCGATCAGATTCGCAGGAATCCGGATTCGCGCCGGCTCATGGTCACGGCGATGAACATTGCGGACTATCCGGACGAGTCGCTGTCCCCTAGCGAGAACGCGAGGCGCGGCAAGATGGCCCTGGCGCCGTGCCACGCCTTCTTCCAGTTCTACGTCGCCCAAGGCAGGCTGAGCACCTTCGTTTTTTGCCGGAGCCAGGACACGTTCCTGGGAACTCCGTTCAACTGGGCGTCCTACGCCCTATTGACCCACATGATGGCGCAGCAGACCGACCTGCAGGTCGGGGATCTGGTCTGGGCTGGGGGCGACTGCCACATCTATCTGAACCACCTGGAGCAGGTCGACACGCTGCTCAAGCGATCGCCCTATCCACTGCCGCGCCTCGAGATCCGGCGTCGCCCCGCCTCGATTTTCGACTACCGCTATGAAGATTTCGAATTCCGCGACTACCGGTACCATGCCGCCATACGGGCGCCGATCGCCGTATAGCGGGCAGATGGCTCCGCCCCTCGGAAAAGAAAAAAAAGCGACGGCGGATATGCACTTTCAAGGGGCAATGAACGGACCATTGAAGAGACGCAAGAGTCGCGACAGCTAAGGCTCATATGATTCCGGAGGGCAGGAGGGAAAAGGGGAATCGGGCCGCATTAGACCCTCCGCCCGTCTCCTCCATCCTAGTGAGCTAATGCGGCCCTTTTTTTGGTCCTGCGAATTCGAGGTCGCCCCAAAAAAAAGGCCCGTCTGTAGGGGGAAGAACGGGCCGGTGGGGGAAGCGAAACGAAGTACAGCTGTTGTTGTCGGAATGCGTTCTCGCCTAGATCGCTCCCCTGAGGGCGAGGTCGAAGGCGTACAGCGCGCCGGCGGCGGCAAAACCGTAGACGAACACCTCGGCATAGCGGTTGCGCGCGCGCGCCGAGATCCATTCCCGCGCCGCCCAGGCGCTGAGGCCTACGACGAGTAGCCCAGTCACGGCGGCTACGCCGCCGGCGAAGCTGAAGCCGAAGGCGCTCGCCAGCCATCCTCCCGGCGAGACGAGGCGGTACACCGTGCCGCCGACGCCGAGCATGACGAGGGCCGCGACGGCGAATCCGGCCAGCAGCTCGAAGAATGCGCTGGTGTCGCTCTGGTGCTTCAGCTTGACTTGCTCCATGCGGGCCCCTCAGGCGCGCTCCAAGCGAGAGCCGTCGACGCGCACGCGGTCGCCGACCGCGAACGGCGGTTGCGTCGGTTGCTGCAGCGTGCGCGAGGAGCCGTCGCTCATGCGAACCGTAACGCGATACACGACGTGCTTCTTCACGTTCTTCTCGATCGCGTTGCCGGCGTAAGCGCCGCCTGCCGCGCCGCCGAGCGTGAGCAGCGTCCTTCCGGCGCCGTGCCCGAACTGGTTGCCGATCACCGCGCCGGCGACGCCGCCCGCGACGGCGCCCACGCCGCTGGCCTCGCCCTGGACCTGCACCGCGTGAATCGACTCGATGACGCCGCAGCTGGCGCACGGGGTTGCCCTGTGCGCCGGTTGGACCGGCACCGCCGGCTGGCCTTCCGTCGCGACCTGGGCTGCGCCGGAGGAGCTGGACTTCGCGATCGGGAGCAGGCCTGTCAGGGCCGCCGCTCCGAGCAAACTGAACAACAGCGTCGCGACGCCGGCCGCGATGAGTATCGGATGGGTCTTCCTCGCCTGGTCCATTGACATCCCTCGGTCGTCAGTGCCGATGACCTTTTTTTGCAATCGGCATGCCAGCTCTGGAATCGCGCGCAGCCACAAGCGCTTAGCGCAGGCGCGTGAAGGATTTCCACGGTGTGTGAAGGGTCTCGAACGTCGCCTCTCGGCGACGCTTTCAGCCGCGCTCGCGGGAAGCCCCTGATATGGCGTGGTTCTCGCTGTCTCCGCGCGGCGACGCTTTGAACATCCCGGGCTCGAGCGAATGGCGCTCGAGCAAGCGGTAGAACTCGGTCCGGTTGCGCCCCGCCAGCCGGGCCGCGCGCGTCACGTTGCCGGCGGTGATCTTCAGGATGCGGGTCAGGTAGTCGCGCTCGAACGCCCGGCGCGCCTCGTCGAGCGGCGTGAGCGCCGCGTCGCCGGCATCCAGCGACTGGCGCACCAGCGAGGCCGGAATCACGTCGGTCGCGGAGAGCGCCACCGCCTGCTCGACCACGTTCAGCAGCTGGCGGACGTTCCCGGGCCACGGCGCCGCCACTAGAAGCTCCATCGCCTCTGGCGCGAGCGCGAGCCGCGGGCGCGCGTAGCGCGAGGCAAACTCCGTGAGGAAGTGGCTGGCGAGTAGGGGGATGTCCTCGCGCCGCTCCGCGAGCGGCGGCAGCGCCAGCTTGACGACGTTCAGCCGATAGAACAGGTCCTCCCGGAAATCGCCCGAGACGATGCGCTCCTCCAGCTTGCGGTGCGTCGCGGAGATGATGCGCACGTCGACCGCGACGGTCTCGTTGGAGCCCACCGGCCTCACGACGTGCTCTTCCAGCGCCCGCAGCAGCTTCACCTGCAGCGCGGTCGGCATGTCGCCGATCTCATCCAGGAACAGCGTGCCGCCCTCGGCGGCCTGGAACAGGCCGCGGCGATCCTGCACCGCGCCAGTGAAGGCGCCCCTCTTGTGGCCGAAGAGCTCGGACTCGAGCAGCCCCTCCGGAATCGCGCTGCAGTTGACGGCGACGAACGGCGCGCCGGCGCGGCGGCTGGCGCGGTGGATCGCCTTCGCCAGCAGCTCCTTGCCAGTGCCGCTCGCCCCCAGGATGCAGACCGCGGCATCGGAGGCGGCAACGCGCTTGCTTTGCGCCAGCAGCGACTCCATCGCCGGGGAGCGCGTGACGATCTCCGAGCGCCAGGACTCGTCGCCGCCTCCCGGACGGCCCGTCAGGCGCAGCGCGTCGGCCACCGTGTCGAGCAGCACCTTGGCGTCGAAGGGCTTGGTAAGGAAGCCGAAGACGCCGCGGCGCGTCGCGGCGACCGCCTCCGGGATGGTGCCGTGAGCAGTAAGAATGACGACCGGCAGCGTCGGCGCCTCGCGGTGGATGGCGTCGAACAGCGCCAGCCCGTCCATGCCGGCCATGCGCAAGTCCGTGATCACCAGCTCCGGCGTCGACACCTTCAGCGCGGCGAGGCCGGATTCCCCCGACTCCGCCGTGATCACGGCGTAGCCCGCCGCGCCGAGGCGCATCGAGATCAGCTGCAGCAGGTCCTTGTCGTCGTCTATCAGCAGGATTCGCTTGCCGTTCTTGTCCATCGGTCACCTCACTTTCGTGTCTGATCCTCGCGATCCAGGATGCCGCGCTCCAGGGCGTTCAGCGCCTCGACTCGGCGCCGCAGGGCCGCCTCGCGCTTCGCTGCCTCGCGCACGGCGCGCTCGTGCTCGGCATGGGCCGCATCGAGCGCCGCGCGCAGGCGCGCGTTCTCCGCCTTGCATTCGTCCGCCTCCGCCGCAGGCGAAGGCTGCTTCGGCGCCGGCGCGGGCACCGCGGCGCAGCCCGCGACCGCGAGCAGCGCCGCCGACAGCAGCGCCTGCGGCCTCATGCAGCCTCCGCCAGCCGGGCGTTGGGCCGCTGCGGCAGCGTGACGCGAAAATGCCCGCCGCGGGCGCCGGCGACCGCCTCGATGCGTCCGCCGTGCGCCTCCGCGAACTCGCGCGCGATCGCAAGGCCGAGCCCGGTGCCCTCGGCGCGGCCCGAGGCGCCGGCCCTACCGCGGAAGAACGCCTCGAAGATCGACTCGCGCTCCTCCGGCGGGACGCCGGGCCCGCTGTCGATGACGTCGACAGTGGCGAAGCCGCGCTGTTCCCGCGCCGCGACCCGTATCTCCCCGCCCGGCGGCGTGAACTTGATGGCGTTGCCGAGCAGGTTGTCGAAGATCGAGCGCAGCTTGGACGCGTCCGCCCAGACGTTGACCTGGCCCGCTTCGACGCTGACGCGCTGGGACTTGGCCTGCGCGGCCAGCACGTGCGAGCGCACAGTCTGCCGAATCAGCTCGTGCAGCTCGACCTGCCCTGGGACCAGGCCGGTCGCGGCATGAAGCGCGCGCTGGTAGTCGAGCAGGTCCTCGATCAGCCGCTGCAGCTTGACGCTGTTGTCCCGCAGGATGGCGACCACCTGGCGCTGCGGCGGCGCCAGCGGTCCGGCGACCTGGTCGTTCAGCAGCTCGGTGCCTTCGCGCAGCGCCGCGAGCGGCGTCTTCAGATCGTGCGACAGGTGGCGCAGGAAGCGGTTCTTCTGCGCCTCGAGCTCGGTCAGCCGCAGCCGCAGCCAATCCAGCCGCTCGCCGAGGTTGCGCAGGTCCTCCGGGCCGGCGACGCGGATCGGGCGCTCGAAGTCCGCGCTGCCGAGCTGCCGGATCGCGGCGTCGAGCGCCAGGATCGGCCGCGCGATGATGCGCGTCAGAACCAGCGCGGCGGCGAGAGCCAGCGCGGTCGCGATCAGCAGCATCATGATCAAGCGGTTGTGCACTGCCTCCGCGCTCGTCCCCAGGCCGGCGACCTGGCGGTCGGCGACGCCGTTGCTCACGGAAAGCAGCAGATAGGCGTCGTCGGCGAGGGCCAGCGCGCTGTCGCGCGCCTCCCTGAGCTTGCCGGGGCGCGAGGGCGAGCCGCCCACCAGGTCGACCAGCGCGCGCTCCTGCGCCACCGCCTGCTGCAGCGCCTTGCGCTGCGCGTCCTGCAGGGCGAGGCGCTCCAGCTCGTGCGCCAGGCTGAGGAACCCCGTGTGCGCGCGCTCGAAGTCGCTGCGCACGCCGCGATCCTCGCCCGCCGCGAGACGCACCGCGATCCGCTCGAGCGATCCGGAGCGGCTCACCAGCGCGCGGCTCACCTGCGCGGCCTTGGCGGCCCCGAAGATCGCGCTGCGCGTTTCCGCCGTCAGCCGCTCCAGCTGCCACGCCGCGTACAGCAGCGAGCCGAACAGCGGCAGCGCCACCAGCAACAGCGCGGCGATGAGCAAGCTGAGAAAAGACCGTGGATAAGGCATTGCCGTGAAATATTTCTCGGCACCCATGCAAAATATAATTGCATGTTAAAGATCGTTGGCCTCAGGGGAAATGTCACAAATCAGCGACAGATTGGGTGCGACGCCGCCGCCCGTCGCCAAAAACGTCACGCGCGTCTATCTCGTCGCTGCGATCGCGCGCAACGGCGTCATCGGCGCGCGCGGAAAATTACCGTGGCAGCTGCCCGAGGACTTGCGCCACTTCAGGCGGCTGACGCTCGGGCATCCGGTGATCATGGGGCGTCGCACCTGGACGTCGCTCGGCAGGCCGCTGCCCGGCCGCGAGAACATCGTGGTGAGCCGCAGGGCTGGATTCGAGGCGCCGGGCGCTAGCGTCGCCGGCTCACTCGAGGCCGCGGTCGCGCTGTGCGAGGGCGAGCCGCTCGCCTTCGTGATCGGGGGCGCCGACCTCTACGCCGCGGCGCTTCCGCTCGCCGACGGGCTGGTCCTCACCGAGATCGACCGCGACTACGACGGCGACACCCGCTTCCCGGCGTGGGACCGCGGCGCGTGGAAGGTTCTACAAAGAGAAGCGCACACCTCCGCGGAAGGCGTGCGCTTCGATTTCGTGCGGTACGAGCGGGCCTAGCGCTTCGACTCGAAGACGCGCAGCTCCGGCAGCGGGAAGCCGTTGAATTCGCTGGCGTAGGCGGTCGTGTAGGCGCCGGCGTTGCGAATGTAGATGAAGTCGCCCTCCTGCAGGTCCGAGGGCAGCGGCTCGTCGCGCAGGATCACATCCACCGAATCGCAGGTCGGGCCTGCGACGTGCCAGGGAATGTCCGGACCGGAGCGCTCGGTACGGATCTTGTACTTGAGTCCTTCGGTGGTCTCGATCACGCCCCCGAACAGGCCGGCGTCCCAGTGCATCCAGCGCTTGCCGCCGCGCGTGGTCGTGCCGAGCACGCGGCAGACGAAGTAGCCGGCGTCCGACGCCATGTAGCGGCCCGGCTCGGCGATCACCCGCACCTCGGCGGGAAACGCCTCCAGCGCCGCGTTGACCACCTCGCCGATCACCTCGATCGAGGGAATCGGCTTGACATGGCGCACCGGAAAGCCGCCGCCGATGTCGAGCAGGCGAGGCTTCAGCCCCGCCTTCGCCATCGCATCGAACAGCGACCTCGCCTTCTCGATGCCGACGCGCCAGTTCTCCGGGTTGCGGCACTGCGAGCCGACGTGGAACGTCACCCCCGCGAGGTCCGCGCCCAGCTTCGCGGCGGTGGCGATGATCTCCCGCGCTTCCGCCGCACCGGCTCCGAACTTGCCCGACAGCGGCCAGTCGCTGCCGATGTTGGGGGTCGCCACGCGCAGGTAGGTCCTCGCGTTCGCCTTGAGCTCGTGCACGCGGCGCAGCTCGTCGACGCTGTCGACCACGAACCACTCGACGCCCTTCGCCGCGGCGTAGCCGATCGCCTGGCGCGACTTCATCGGGTTCGAATAGAACACGGCGGCGGCGGCGACCCCGAGGCCGAGCAGCAGGTCGAGCTCGGCGGTAGAGGCGATCTCGAAGCCGCAGCCCTCCTGCGCCAGCGCCTTGATGACGCGCCGGTCGGGGTTCGCCTTAACCGCGTAGTGCGGCCGCACCCGCGGCATCGCGGCGCGGAAGCGCCGCGCCTTTTCGCGCACGATGCCGGTGTCGAGGATCAGGAAGGGCCGGACGTACTTCTGGTGGGCGGCCTGGCGGACGATCTCGAAGTCGAGGCTGACTTCAGGATGCGTGTCGAAGAGCTGTTCTTGCGGTAGTGCGTTCTGCTTTCCGTTGCGAGCGAGGCTCGTGGGGCGTACGCCCATCAAAGTCTCCTTGGAAACTAGGTTTCGGGTAGGTCAAAAGTGCAGACGACCGGCTCTGCCGAGTTCCTCTTGCCTGTCATGATGACCTCCTTCTTAGCTCGTTGAGTTCACAAGGAAAACTTGGGGCGATTATAGGGGTGACCCCCCCTGTGTCAAGAGGTTTTGTGACAGTTTTTTGAAGCTTGCCAGAGGGCGGCAGCCGCCGGCCGCCTTGAGAAACCACTATAGATAGCGCCCCTAAGGCCGCGCCCGACTATAGGTTGTGGCGCCGCGCCCGGCCTAGATCCGGGGCAGCGTGACGCCCTTCTGGCCCTGGTACTTGCCGCCGCGGTCGCGGTACGAGGTCTCGCAGACCTCGTCGGACTCGATGAAGATCACCTGCGCGACGCCCTCGTTGGCATAGATGCGCGCCGGCAGCGGCGTGGTGTTGGAGAACTCTAGCGTGACGTGGCCTTCCCACTCCGGCTCGAGCGGCGTCACGTTGACGATGATGCCGCAGCGCGCGTAGGTCGACTTGCCGAGGCAGATGGTGAGCACGTTGCGCGGGATGCGGAAGTACTCGACCGTGCGCGCGAGCGCGAAGGAATTCGGCGGGATGATGCACACCTCGCCCCTGAAGTCGACGAAGCTCTTCTCGTCGAAGGCCTTGGGGTCGACGATGGTCGAGTTGATGTTGGTGAAGATCTTGAATTCGCTCGAGCAGCGGATGTCGTAGCCGTAGCTCGAGGTGCCGTAGGACACGATGCGGTGGCCCGCCGCCTCCTTTACCTGCCCCGGCTCGAACGGCTCGATCATGCGGCGCTCCGCCGCCATGCGGCGGATCCAGCGGTCCGACTTGATGGTCACCGGCCGCTCAGGTGTTCTGCACCACGATGTTGGGGAACTTCGAGGTCATGTCGCGCTGCGATTCGGCGATGCGCACCGCACAGCGGCGCGCGATCTGCCGGTAGATCGCTGCGACGCGGCCGTCGGGGTCGGAGACCACCGTCGGCTTGCCCGAGTCGGCCTGCTCGCGAATCGCGGCGTGGAGCGGGAGCTGGCCGAGCAGCTCGGTGCCGTAGTCCTTGCACATGCGCGCCGCGCCGCCCTCGCCGAAGATGTGGCTCTCGTGCCCGCACTGCGGGCAGATGTGGATCGACATGTTCTCGACCACGCCGAGGATCGGAATGCCGACCTTCTCGAACATCTTGAGGCCCTTGCGCGCGTCGATCAGCGCGATGTCCTGCGGCGTGGTGACGATCACCGCGCCGGTCACCGGCACCTTCTGCGCCAGCGTCAGCTGGATGTCCCCGGTCCCCGGCGGCAGGTCGACCACCAGGTAGTCGAGCTCGCGCCAGTTGGTCTCCTTGAGGAGCTGCTCGAGCGCCTGCGTCACCATCGGGCCGCGCCACACCATCGGCGTGTCGAGGTCGATCATGAAGCCGATCGAGATCGCCTGCAGGCCGTGTCCCTCCATCGGCTCGAGCGTCTTGCCGTCCTTCGACTCCGGGCGCCCGGCGATGCCGAGCATCATCGGCTGCGACGGCCCGTAGATGTCGGCGTCCAGAATGCCTACCGACGCGCCCTCGGCGTGCAGCGCGAGGGCCAGGTTCACCGCGGTAGTCGACTTGCCGACGCCGCCCTTGCCGGAGGCGACGGCGATGATGTTCTTGATCCCAGGCACCAGCTTCACGCCGCGCTGCACCGCGTGCGCCACGACCTTCGAGCGCACCGTGACGCTCGCGCCGGTCGCGCCCGCGGCCTTGAGGGCGTCGGCCACCTGCCGGCGGATCGGGTCGAACTGGCTCTTGCCGGGATAGCCGAGCTCGATCTCGAGGGTCACCTTGCCGTCGGCGATCTTGAGATTCCGCACCGAGCGGGTGGCGACGAAGTCCTTGCCGGTATTCGGATCGACGAGCCTGGCGAGCGTTGCCTGAACGTCGGCTTCACTGAGAGCCATGCGCGAAGTGTAAGCTAAAATTCACGCTTTTCCCGCGCAGGTTTCGTTCCGGATGTCCCGCCGCCGGCTGTTCGTCACCACTGCCCTGCCCTACGCCAACGGCGCGTTCCACATCGGCCACATCATGGAGTACATCCAGGCCGACATCTGGGTGCGCTTCCAGCGCATGCAGGGCCACGAGGTGCATTTCGTCGGCGCCGACGACGCGCACGGCGCGCCGATCATGCTGGCCGCCGAGAAGGCCGGCACGACGCCGGAAGAGTTCGTCGCGGCGATCCAGGCGGGCCGCCGGCCGTACCTCGAGGGATTCCACCTCTCGTTCGACAACTGGCACTCGACGCACTCCGCGGAGAACACCGCGCTGTCGCAGGACATCTTCCGGCGGCTGAAGGCCGCAGGGCTCGTCTACACGAGGCCGGTGGAGCAGTTCTTCGACCCGGTGAAGGGCATGTACCTCGCCGACCGCTACATCAAGGGCGAATGCCCGAACTGCGGCGCGAAGGACCAGTACGGAGACGCCTGCGAGAACTGCAGCTCGGTCTATGCGGCGACCGCGCTCAAGAACCCCTACTCGACGCTTTCCGGCGCGAAGCCGGTGCTGAAGACGTCGGACCACTACTTCTTCAAGCTCTCGGATCCCGCCTGCGTCGCGTTCCTGCGGGAATGGCTCGAGCAGCCCGGACGGCTGCAGGCCCAGGTCGTCAACAAGGCCTGGGAATGGCTAGAGGGCGAAGGCGACAAGGCCCTCGGCGACTGGGACATCTCGCGCGACCCGCCCTATTTCGGCATCCGGGTGCCCGACGTCGCGGAGGAGAAATATCTCTACGTGTGGCTGGACGCCCCGATCGGCTACCTCGCCAGCCTTAGGAACTACTGCGCGAAGCGGAAGCTCGACTTCGACAAGACGCTGAACGAATGCGAGCAGATCCACTTCATCGGCAAGGACATCATCTACTTCCACACGCTGTTCTGGCCGGCGATGCTGAAGTTCGCGGGCAAGCCCTACAAGGTGCCGGATCACGTCTGGGTGCACGGCTTCATCGGCGTCTCGGGCGAGAAGATGTCGAAGTCGCGCGGCACCGGCATCGATCCGCTGCGCTACCTGCAGCTCGGCATGAACCCCGAGTGGCTGCGCTACTACATCGCGGCCAAGCTGAACGCTGCCGTCGAGGACCTCGACTTCAATCCCGAGGACTTCGTCGCCCGGGTCAACAGCGACCTAGTCGGCAAGTACGTCAACATCGCCAGCCGCTGTGCTCCCTTCATCGCCCGCTATTTCGAAGGTCGGCTGGCCGAGCCCCGGGTGGCGGCGATCACGCCGGCGCTCGCCGCGAAGAGCGCCGACATCGCCGAGCTCTACGACGCGCGCGAGTACGGCAAGGCGCTGAAGGAGATCATGGCGCTCGCCGACGAAGCGAACCAGTATGTCGACCGCAACAAGCCCTGGGAGCTCTCCAAGCAGCCCGAAGGGAAGGCGCGGCTGCACGAGGTGTGCAGCAATGCGCTCGAGAGCTTCCGCCTACTGACGCTGTACCTGAAGCCGGTCCTGCCGTCGCTGGCGGCGGCAGTCGAAGCGTTTCTGGCGATCCAGCCCCTTTCGTGGCGCGACGCGGCGCATCCGTTGCTTGCCGGGCACCGCGTCGGCGCCTACAAGCATCTGGTCACCCGGGTCGAGGAAAAGCAGGTCGACCAGCTGTTCAGCATCGAATCCGTGCCGCAGGCGACGGCGCCGCAGCGGCACGCGGAGAAGCAGGAGCGCGCAGTGAAGGAGCACACCGTGGGCGACGGCACGATCTCGATCGACGAATTCAACAAGCTCGACCTGCGCGTGGCGAGGATCGTCAGGGCCGAGCACGTCGAGGGCGCGGACAAGCTGCTCAAGCTGACCCTCGACCTGGGCGATGGAACGCGCACCGTGTTCGCCGGGATCAAGTCGGCGTACCAGCCGGCGGCCCTCGAGGGCCAGCTCGCGGTGGTGGTGGCGAACCTCGCGCCGCGCAAGATGAAGTTCGGCGTATCGGAGGGAATGGTGCTCGCCGCCTCCGGCGAGGGCCCCGGCGTGTTCCTCGTCTCGCCGCACTCCGGGGCTCTGCCCGGAATGCGCGTCAAATGATATTGCTATTATAATGTTATTGTAATACTCTACGGGCACCCCATGGGACGCCCGATGGAGAACAAGACCGCCCGCTTCACCGTCCTGCTCGATCCGCGCAAGAAGCGCATGTTCGAGGAGATCTGCGCGGCGCAGGACCGCACGCCCTCGCAGGTGGTGCGGCAATTGATCCGCGAGTACGTCATCGCCAACGCCGGCGACCGCGAGCTGCCCGACTGGCTGCTGAAGGCGGCGTCCGCCGGACCGAAGCGCCTTTGATCGGCCGCAGGCTGATGCGATGAACGCCGATGCGCTGACCGGTTCGCTGGCTGCGGCCGCCTGCTGGCTCGCGACCGGCGTCCTGGCGCTCGTGCCGGCGCGCCGTGCCTGGTTCGCGCGCACGCTCGCGTTTCCGCTCGGCGCTCTGGCCGGCCTCGCGCTCGCGGGCTTCGGCCTGGACGCGATCTGGCTGCCCGCCGCCCGCATGACGCTGCCGCTCGGGCTTCCGGGTCTGCCGTTCCACCTTCGCCTCGACCCGCTGTCGGGCTTCTTCCTCATGCTGCTCGGCGCCGTTGCCGCCGGGATCTCGGTCTACGCGGCAGGCTACTTTCGCGGCGAGCAGCCCGGGCGGCTGGCGCTGATCGGGCTGCAGTACCACGTGTTCCTCGCCAGCATGGCGCTGGTCGTGCTCGCCGACGACGCCTACCTGTTCATGGTCGCGTGGGAGACGATGGCGCTCGCCTCGTACTTCCTGGTCACTACCGATCACCGCAGGCCGGCGATCCGCAGCGCCGGGTTCCTCTACCTGCTCGTCGCGCACCTCGGCGCGCTCGCGATCCTGCTGTGCTTCGGGGTGCTGCACGGCGGGCGCGGCGACTACGCGTTCGACGCCCTGCGGGCGGCAAGCCTGTCGCCAGGCTGGGCGACGGCCGCGTTCCTGCTCGCTTTCTTCGGCTTCGGCGCCAAGGCCGGAATGATCCCGCTGCACGCCTGGCTTCCCGAGGCGCACCCGGCCGCACCCTCGCCCGTGTCGGCGCTGCTCTCCGGAGTCATGCTGAAGACCGCGATCTACGGCATGGTGCGCGTCATCTACGACCTCATCGGCGGCGTACGCTGGGAATGGGGTCTCGTCGTTCTGGTGGTCGGCGCAGGCACCACGCTTTTCGGCGTGCTCTACGCGCTGATGCAGCATGACCTGAAGCGGCTGCTCGCCTACCACTCGGTCGAGAACATCGGCATCATCCTGCTCGGCCTCGGCATGTCGATGGTGTTCATCGGCTTCGGCCACCCCGTCGCGGGCGCGCTAGGCCTCGTCGCGGCGCTCTACCACACGCTCAACCACGCAGTGTTCAAGGGCCTGCTGTTCCTCGGCGCCGGCTCGATCCTCCGCTCCGCGGGCAGGCGCAACCTGAACGAGATGGGCGGCCTGATCCACCGCATGCCGCGCACCGCCTTCTATTTCCTGGTCGGTGCGCTCGCCATCTCGGCGCTGCCGCCGCTGAACGGCTTCGTCTCGGAGTGGTTGACCTTCCAGACTGCGCTGCAGTCTCCGGTGCTGGAGAACGGCGTCGTGCGGAGCCTGCTGCCGCTGTTCGCCGCCACGCTCGCGCTCGCCGGGGCGCTCACCGCGATGTGCTTCGTCAAGGTCTACGGCATCGCGTTCCTCGGGCGCCCGCGCCAGCCTGCCGGCGCGGAGGCCCGCGACGCGGGTAACTTCGAGCGCTTCGGCATGGCGTGGCTCGCCGCGGGCTGCTTCGTCCTCGGGCTGTTTCCGACGGCGTTCCTGCTTATGCTCAACCGCGTCGGCGTCTCGCTGACCGGGCATGGGCTGTCGGAGGCGGCGCTCGAATCGAACTGGCTCTGGCTGATCCCTACGGCGCCGGGGCAGGCGAGCTACAGCCCGGTGATCTTCCTCGCGGTGATCGCCGGCACCGTGCTGCTCTGCTGGGTGCTGGTGCGCCGGTTCTACCATGGCCGGGTGCGCTACGCCGATCCTTGGGATTGCGGCTATCCGGAGCAGACGGCGCGCATGCAGGACACCGCCGACGCCTTCGGCCAGCCCATCCGCCACGTCTTCGGGCCGGTCTACCGGATGCACCGCGTGCTGCCATCGGCCGAAGACCCGGCGCCGCGGTACGTGCTGAAGATCGAGGATCGCCACTGGTACGCGCTCTACCTTCCGGCGGCGCGGCTGGCGGCGTACCTGTCGGCCAAGGTGTCGCTGCTGCAGCGCGGACGCATCAGCATCTACCTGCTCTACAGCTTCCTCACGCTGATCGCGCTGCTGGTGTTCGTCAGATGAGCAACGCCGCCGGCATCGCTTTCCAGCTCCTGCAGTCGGTGCTCGTGGTGCTCGCCGCGCCCCTGCTGACCGGGTGGGTCAACCAGTGCCGCGCCTGGCTGCAGAACCGCTCCGCGCCGAGCCTGCTGCTGCCGTACTACACGCTGGCACGCCTGTTTCACAAGGACGCGGTGATCGCGAAGAACGCCTCGGCGCTGTTCCGGGTTACGCCCTACGTGCTGTTCGGCTGCATGTGGCTCGCCGCCGGCATCGTGCCCGTGCTGGCGACGGGGCTGCCGTTCGCGCCGGCGGCCGACATCGTGGCGCTGGTCGGCGTGTTCGCGCTGGCGCGCGTCTTCTCCGCGCTCGCCGCGATGGACGTCGGCACCTCCTTTGGCGGCCTCGGCGCGCGCCGCGAGATGCTGATCGGATTCCTCGCCGAGCCGGCGATGCTGATGACGCTGTTCACCGCGGCGTTCATCAGCGGCTCGACGCAGCTCACCACCATCGTCGACACCCTCGCGCACCGCGAATTCGCGATCTACCCCAGCCTCGCGTTCGCGGCGGTGGCGTTCCTGATGGTGCTGCTTGCGGAGAACGCGCGCATCCCGATCGACAATCCGACGACCCACCTCGAGCTCACCATGGTGCACGAGGCGATGATCCTCGAGTACTCGGCGCGCCACCTGGCGTTGATTGAGTGGGCGGTGGCGATCAAGCTCTTCGCCTACGTCACGATCGGGATCGCGCTGTTCCTGCCTTGGGGAATCGCGCCCGCCGGCGACTGGTCGGGGCTGCCGCTCGCCGCGGCGGCGCTCGCCGCCAAGCTCGCGGCGGCCGGCGCCGGCCTCGCGCTCATCGAGACGCTGCTCGCCAAGCTGCGGCTGTTTCTCGCCCCCGAGTTCCTGTCGACCGCGTTCCTGCTCGCGGTGCTCGGCATGCTGATCCACTTCCTCGCCATCGGCTGACCGCGCCGTGCCGCTCGCCAGCCAGTTCGTCAATCTGCTCGCGGCGCTGCTGCTGCTGATCGCGTTCGCGATGCTGTCGCAGCGCAGGATCCTGACCCTCATCCACCTCTTCGCATGGCAGGGCGCGGCGCTCGCCGCCTCGACGCTCATCGTCGCCGCGAGCACCGGACAGACCCACCTCTACTACTCGGCGGCGCTCACGGTGCTGCTCAAGGTCCTGCTCATCCCCTGGGTGCTGCATCGGCTGATCGACCGCCTCGAGGTGCGCTGGGACGTCGAGACCCTGATCAACATTCCGACCACCATGCTGATCGGCATCGCGCTCGCGATCTTCGCCTTCTCTCTCGCCACGCCGATCTCGCAGATGGCGAATACGCTGACCCGCTCGACGCTCGGCATCGCCATGGCGAGCGTGCTGCTCTCGTTCCTGATGATGATCGTGCGGCGCAAGGCGGTGCCCCAGGTGATCGGCTTCCTGGCGATGGAAAACGGGCTCTTCTTCGCCGCCACGAGCGCCACCTACGGCATGCCGCTGGTGGTCGAGCTCGGCGTGGCGCTCGACGTGCTGGTGGGCACCTTCATCTTCGGCATCTTCTTCTTCCATATCCGCGAGCAGTTCGACAGCCTCGACATCCGGCACATGGAAAAACTGAAGGAGGATTGAGTGGAGATTCTCTGGGTCCTCGGCCTGCCGCTGGGCGGCGGCGTGCTCCTCGCCCTCGCCGGCGGCCGGCAGCGCGCGCCCGAGCTGAACGCCGCGATGAGCTTCGCCACGCTGTGCGCGGCCGGCGCGCTCACCGCCCGGGTCATCGCCGACGGCCCGATGCACGCGCTGCACGACCAGTTCTTCGTCGACTCGTTCAACGTCTTCCTGGTGACGCTGACCGCCTTCGTCGCCTTCACTACGTCGCTCTTCTCGCGGCCGTACATGAGGATCGAGCAGCACCAGGGCCGCGTCGACGCGGCGCGGCTGCGCCTCTACCACAGCATGTTCCAGCTTTTCACGTTCACCATGGTGCTGACGCTGCTCTCCAACAACATCGGCATCCTCTGGGTCGCGCTGGAGGGCGCGACTCTCTCGACGGTGCTGCTGGTGAGCCTGTACCGCACGCCCGCGAGCCTCGAGGCGGCCTGGAAGTACTTCATCCTCTGCTCGGTCGGCATCGCGCAGGCGCTGTTCGGCGTGATCCTGCTGTATTTCGCGGCCGAAAAGGTGCTCGGGCCGGGTGGGGCCTCGCTCCTCTGGACGCGGCTCTACGAGGTGCGCGGCCAGCTCGAGCCGACGGTGCTCTCGCTCGCCTTCGTCTTCCTGCTGGTCGGCTTCGGCACCAAGGTCGGCCTGGTGCCGCTGCACAACTGGCTGCCGGACGCGCACGCGGAGGGCCCGACGCCGATCTCGGCGGTGCTTTCGGGGCTGCTGCTCAACGTCGCGCTGTACGCGGTGGTGCGCAGCAAGGTGCTGGTCGACGGCGCGCTCGGGCGCAATTTCTCTGGCAGCCTGATGATGGGATTCGGCCTGCTCTCCGTGGTGGTCGCGGCGTTCTTCCTCTCGCGCCAGAGGGACATCAAGCGCATGTTCGCGTACTCCTCGGTGGAGCACATGGGCATCATGACCTTCGCCTTCGGCATGGGCGGGCCGGTGGCCGCGTTCGCCGGCCTGCTGCACATGACGGCGCACTCGCTCACCAAGAGCGCGATCTTCTTCACCGTCGGCCACGCGTCGCAGAAGACCGGCACGCAGAGCATGGACCAGATCCGGGGCCTGATCGAGAGCAACCCGACCATCGGCTGGGGCCTCGCGCTCGGCAGCCTGGCGATCCTCGGCATGCCGCCGTTCGGCGTCTTCGCGAGTGAGTTCATGGTGCTCACCACGGCGATGCACGAGCACTCGTGGGCGACGCCGCTGCTGCTGCTAGCGCTCGGCGTCGCCTTCGCCGCGATCTTCGGCAAGGTGCAGCCGATGGTGTTCGGCGAGACCGCCGCGCGCCGCCTGCCGCACCCGCCGGCGCTTCTGCCCGTGTTCGCGCACCTCGCGCTGGTGCTGCTGCTCGGCCTCTACATTCCGCCCTACCTGGTCGGCTGGTATCGCCAGGCCGCCGCGCTGATCGGCTGACGCGCATGCGCTTCGAGCCGCTTGCGATCGAGGCGCAGCCGCTGAGCGGCGCGCTGCCCGCGTTCCAGGCCGCGGTCGCTGCGGCCGAGCTGCGCGCCGCGTGCGAGCGCGCCCAGGCCGGCGGGGCGCGCTTGATCGCGCTTTGGGGAAGCGACGAGACCGAGCGCGGCGCCGGCTTCGCCGCGCACCTAGCGCTGGCCTTCTCCGAAGGCTTGCTCTGGCTGAGCGCGGCGCTGGACCGCGAGCGTCCACGGCTTCCCGACCTCGCCGACCTCTATCCGGCGGCGGGCAGGATGCAGCGGGCGGCGCGCGACCTTCTCGGCATCGAGATCGACGGCGGCGATCGCCGCAAGTGGCTGCGCCACGGCGCGTGGCCCGCGGACGAGCATCCGCTGCGCAAGGACTTCGACGCGACGCGGCGCCCCCCCCTGGAAGCGGACGCGTACCCGTTCGTGCGCGTCGAGGGAGAGGGCGTGCACGAGATTCCGGTCGGGCCGGTGCACGCCGGCACCATCGAGCCCGGGCACTTCCGCTTCTCCATCGTCGGGGAGAAGATCCTGCGGCTGGAGGAGCGCCTCGGCTACAAGCACAAGGGCATCGAGAAGCGCTTCGAGAGCCTGCCGCTCGCCGAGGGCGCCCGCCTCGCGGGGCGCGTTTCGGGCGACTCGACCGTCGCCTACGCCTGGGCCTGGGCGATGGCGCTCGAGGGGGCCTGCGGCGCCGAGCCGCCGCCGCGCGCGCTGGTGCTGCGCGCGATCCTGCTCGAGCTGGAGCGCATCGCCAACCACCTCGGCGATCTCGGCTATCTCGGCAACGACGTCGCGCTTGCGTTCGGCTTCTCCCAGTTCTGGCGCCTGAAGGAGGACCTGCTGCGCCTGAACGCCAGGCTGTTCGGCCACCGCTACCTGATGGACACGGTCCTGCCCGGCGGCGTCGCGCGCGACCTGGATCGCGCCGGCGCGGAGCACCTGGTCGCCCGACTCGCCGCGCTACGCGACGAGGTCGCAACGCTTCGCGGGATCTACGACGAGCACGCGGGCGCGCAGGACCGCTTCATCATGACCGGCCAGGTGCCCCGGGAGCTTGCCGCGCGCATGGGGCTGACCGGCTTTGCCGGCCGCGCCAGCGGCTTGCCGCACGACCTGCGCGCCGACTACCCGATGCCGCCATGGGAGCAGCTCGAAGTGCGCGTCGCCGCGCACGCGCGCGGCGACGTCGCGGCGCGCGCGTCGGTGCGCTTCGACGAGCTGCTCGAGTCGATCCGCCTGATCGAGACGCTCGCGGGGCGGCTGCCCCGGGGCGAGACGCTCGCGCCGCTGCCGCCGTGCCCGGGCGGTCGGCGCGGCGTTGGCTGGATCGAGGGCTGGCGCGGCGACGTCCTGATCGCGCTCGATACCGCGGACGGAGGCTGCGCCCACCGCGTGCATCCGCACGACCCGTCCTGGCGGAACTGGCCGCTGCTCGAGCGCGCGGTGATGGGGAACATCGTCCCCGACTTTCCCCTCATCAACAAGTCGTTCAACCTCTCGTACAGCGGCCAGGACCTCTGACATGTACCGGATACTGCGGCAGATCGCGAAGACGGGGATCGTGACCGAGCCGCCGCGGCGCACCGACGAAAACCTGCGCCAGATCGAGCAGCGGCTGGGCGATGTCGTGCTGAGGCGCTTCGGCCGCTCGCTCGCCATCCGCCACGTGGACGCCGGCTCGTGCAACGGCTGCGAGCTCGAGATCCACGCCATGAACAGTCCGTACTGCAATCCGGAGCGCCTCGGCATCCGCTTCGTCGCTAGCCCGCGGCATGCGGACCTGCTGCTCGTCACCGGCCCGGTATCGCGCAACATGGAGGTCGCGCTGAGGCGCACCTACGACGCCACGCCGGACCCGAAGCTGGTCGTCGCGATCGGCGACTGCGGCTGCAGCGGAGGGGTATTCGGCGAGAGCTACGCCAGCTGCGGCAGGGTGTCGAACGTGATCCCGGTCGATGTCGCCGTGCCCGGCTGCCCGCCGGATCCGGCCGCGATCCTGCAGGGCGTGCTGACGGCGATCTCGGCGCGGGCGCGCTAGCGCCTAGCTGCGGCCGCCGCAGGACGCCGGCATCGCGGCGTTGGGATAGCCGCGGCAGGCCCAGTCGACCTTGCCGCCCTGGAGGCTCGGCGTCACCGAGATCTCGATCGCGTTCTTCTCGTTCCAGCCGCGGATCGCGCCGTTCGCCTCGACGATCCATTTCAGCTCGCCGAACTTGGGGTCGTTCTTCGAGGCGAGCTTGATGTTGGCCCCGGCGCCGGTGAGGTTGCCCGACTTGGCGGCCGCCGTCGCGACCTGCTGCTTCGCGCCGTCGGCGCCGTCAATCAGGGCTCGCGCCGCGTCGCGCGCTTCGCTGCCCGCCATGTTCGGCAACACGAACGACACGGCGATGAAGCCGATCAGAGCGAGGACGGCGATCACGATCAGGACGGTGCGCATGCTTCCCCCGGAAGACTCTATTTTTCCGAACGACTTTACCACGGAGCGTTTGGCGGGGTTCACGGCGCCGGACGAAAAGGCAAGAATTCGTCATGGACGTGACCAGGCACGTGCGCATCCACGGACGCGTTCAGGGCGTCGGCTATCGCGACGCCCTGCGCCGGGAAGCGCTTGAGCGCGGCGTCGCAGGATGGGTCCGCAACCGCCGCGACGGCAGCGTCGAGGCGGTCCTGCAGGGCTCGGCCGAGGCCGTGCAAGCGGTCGTCGCCTGGGCCGGCAGGGGGCCGCCGGCGGCGCGCGTCGAGCGCGTCGACGCCCAGCCCGCGGCCCCCGAGCTTCGGCGCGACTACGTCGGCTTCGACTGGCTTCCTACCGCCTAGGCGCGACCCGCGGTATCGCGCGGCGAGACTCGCGGGAGTCCTGTTGCGTCGCACCATGGGCCGTGAAGAAATGCGTGTGACTTGCACGAGGAGGAAACCATGCTTGCCACGCTCACGCTTCCGCTCTGCCCCGATTTGCCCGCGCCGCGCACGCCGACGGTGCGCGTGCGCTCGGCCGACGACCTGCGCGGCGCGCTGCGCCAGGCTCGAGGCAGCGGCCTCACGGTGGACGCAAGCGGGATGGATCGCGTGCTTTGTTTCGATGCCGGCCGGGGGCTCGTCGAAGTGCAGGCCGCGACGACCTGGGCGACTCTCGCAGCCTTCCTCTCGACGCATGACATCGATATCGGCGCCTTCGCCCGCGACGCGGCCCTGCCCACCGCGATCGGCGAGTGCCTGGCGCTCGCGGCACCCGGGCCGGACGGGCAGCCGGCGACGGCGCACGTCGCCGCGATCACTCTTGCGACCCCGGACGGGGAGCTCCGGCGGGCCGACCGCAGCGTCAACGCGGAGCTGTTCCGGCTCGCGCTCGGCGGCCAGGGCGTGATCGGGGTTCTCTACAGCGCCACGCTTTGCCTCCGGTCGGTCCAGGCGGGCGCCGCGGCCGCCGCCCCGCCGGTGGAGCTGGGCTTCGGCGAAGCGGCGGGCGGTTCCGCGAGCG
Organism: Burkholderiales bacterium; assembly: GCA_035500055.1. Classification (GTDB taxonomy): domain Bacteria; phylum Pseudomonadota; class Gammaproteobacteria; order Burkholderiales; family SG8-39; genus RBG-16-66-20. The sequence goes on from DATJXO010000030.1 coordinate 24,154, forward strand.
GGATCGAATGCCTGCTGCCGCCGGAGCGGCTGGAAGCGTACCTCGCCGCCGCGCGCGCGCTCGCAGAGGAGCGGCGGGTCCGCCTGCACCGGATCGCGGTGCGGCGCTACCTGCCCGAATCCGAGTGCCATTTGCGCTGGGCGCGCCGGGACTGGGCCGGCGTCGAGGTCCGCTTCGGCGTCAAGCCCACGCTGGGCGCGGGCGTCGCCGCGGCCGAGGTGCGCCGCGGCCTGCTCGCGGCAGCGCTGGCGCAGGGCGGCTCGTTCCCGGTGCGCGACCTGCGCGACGCGACGCGCGGCCAGCTCGAAGCCTGCTATCCGGCGGTTGCCGGCTTCCTCGCCGAGAAGCGCCGCGTCGATCCGGCCGAGCGCCTGCAGAACGCCTGGTACCGGAGGCTCCGCGCCATCCTGAAGAGCGAGCCCTGCGACAGCCGCTGGTGCGCCGGCTAAGCCGGCGCGCCGCCGTACTGGAACTGCACGGCCTCCGGGGAAAGCCAGGCCGCCAGCGCGCCCACCAGCTGGTCGTCCGGCCGCACCCGCCAGGCGTCTCCCAGCGCCACGTCGCAGCTCGCCCCCGCGGTCTCGTAGTGCACCAGCACCGGGCAGGCGCCATCGCCGCTCGCGCGGTACGGCGCGAGCAGGTCCTGCAGGCGGCGCGGGTCTTCGGCGCCGGTGCGCCCGTTCAGCGCGATGCGCAGGCGGGAGGCGAAGCGCGCGCGCAGCGCGGCGAGGTCGAGCACGTCGTCGGCGGTGACGCGCAGGCCGCCGCTGAACTCGTCGCGCTGCGCCTTGCCCTGGACCACCAGCAGCCGGTCTTCCTTCAGCCGCTCGCGGTGCCGCTCGAACAGCTCGTTGAACACCGAGAGCTCGAGCTGCGCCGTGCCATCGTCGAGCACGACCATCATCATGCGCCCGCGCCGCGTCATCTGGATGCGCGCCGAGGCGACGATGCCGGCGATCCAGACGCGCTCCCCGGCGTTCGCGAGGCGTGCGAGCGGCGTGCGCGGGAACCCCGCGAGCTCGCGCTCGTAGACCGAGAACAGGTGCCCCGAAAAGCAGTAGCCGAGCGCGACCTTCTCCTCCGTGAGCTGCTGCCGCAGGTCCCATGGATGCGCCTCCAGCAGCGCCAGCCGGGCGGCGCCGGCGCCGTCTAGCTCGCCGAACAGGCTCGTCTGAGAGGCCGTGCGCTCGGACTGCTCCGCCGCTTCCATGGCGCGGCCCACGCTCGCCAGCTGGCTGGCGCGGTTCGCGCCGAGGGCGTCGAAGGCTCCGGCGCGCACCAGCGCCTCGATGCAGCGCCGGTTCACCAGCCGCTTGTCGACGCGCCGGCAGAAATCGAACAGGTCGCGGAACGGCGCCGCCGCGCGCGCCGCCAGGATGGACTCGATCGCCGACTGCCCGGTGCCGCGCACCGCGCCCAGGCCGTACCGGATCGTCTTCAGGTCGACCGGCTCGAAGCGATAGCCCGAGGCGTTGACGTCGGGCGGCAGCACGGTCAGGCCGTTGGCCACGGCGTCGTCGCGGAACTGGCGCACCTTGTCGGTGTCGTCCATCACCGCGGAAAGGTTGGCTGCCATGAAGGCGCTGGCGTGGTGCGTCTTCATGTACGCCGTCTGGTAGGCGAGCAGCGCGTACGCCGCGGCGTGCGACTTGTTGAAGCCGTAGCCGGCGAACTTCTCCATCAGGTCGAACAGCTGCATGGCGCGGTGCCGCGGCAGGCCGTTCCGCTCCGCGCCGGCGACGAAGATGCTGCGCTGCTTGGCCATCTCCTCGGGCAGCTTCTTGCCCATCGCGCGGCGCAGCAGGTCCGCGGCGCCGAGCGTATAGCCGCCGATCACCTGCGCGATCTGCATCACCTGCTCCTGGTACACCATGATGCCGTAGGTCGGCGCGAGGATCGGCTCGAGGCGGCGGTCGAGGTACTCGACCTTCTGCTCGCCGCGCTTGCGTGCGATGAAGTCGGGGATCAGCTCCATCGGGCCGGGGCGGAACAGCGCCACCAGCGCGATCACGTCCTCGAAGCGGTCGGGGCGCGCGCGCTTGATCAGGTCGCGCATGCCGCGTGATTCCAGCTGGAACACGGCGGTGGTGTTGGCGTTCGAGAGAAGCCTGTAGGTGTCCGGGTCCTCCAGGGGGATCTTTTCCATTGCAAAGGATTCATCCCCCAGTCGGCGCACGTAGCGCTCGGCCCAGTCCAGGATGGTGAGCGTGGTGAGGCCGAGGAAGTCGAACTTCACCAGGCCGACGGCTTCGACGTCGTCCTTGTCGAGCTGCGAGATGACGTGGGTCGCGCCTTCCGCCGAGTACAGCGGGCAGAAATCGACCAGCCGCCCAGGCGCGATCAGCACGCCGCCGGCGTGCATGCCGACGTTGCGCGTCAGGCCCTCCAGCTTCTCGCCGAGCTCGAGCAGCTCGCGCACCTCCTCCTCCTTTCGCTCGCGCTCGGCGAGCAGCGGCTCCATCTCGCGCGCGTTCTGCAGCGTGATGGTGCGCCCGGGCTGGAACGGAATCAGCTTCGCGATCTGGTCGCAGAAGTTGTATCCGAGGTCGAGCACGCGGCCCGTGTCGCGCACCACCGCCCGCGCCGCCATGGTGCCGAAGGTCGCAATCTGGGACACCGACTCCTCGCCGTACTTGGCGCGCACATAGTCGATGACGCGGTCGCGCCCGTCCTGGCAGAAATCGATGTCGAAGTCCGGCATCGAGACCCGCTCGGGGTTGAGGAAGCGCTCGAACAGCAGGTCGTAGCGGATCGGGTCGAGGTCGGTGATGCCGAGCGCGTAAGCCACCAGCGACCCGGCGCCCGAGCCGCGCCCCGGGCCGACCGGCACGCCGTGCGTGCGGGCCCAGTTGATGAAGTCGGCGACGATCAGGAAGTAGCCGGCGTAGCCCATTTGCGTAATGGTCCGGATCTCGAACGCGAGGCGCTCCCGGTATGCTGGCACCGCCTCCTCGCTTAGCGCCAGCTTCTCGATCCTGCGCGCGAGCCCCTTCTCCGCCTCGCTCTTCAAGTAGCCGTCCAGCGTCACGTCGGGCGGCGTCGGGAACGCCGGCAGCCGGCTCTTGCCGAGCTCGATGTCGAGGCTGCAGCGGCGCGCGATCTCGACTGAATTCTCCAGCGCCTGCGGCGCGTCGGCGAACAGCGCTGCCATCTCCTGCTGCGACTTGAAGTACTGCTCGGGCGTGAACAGCTTCGGCCGGCGCTGGTCGCCGAGCACGTAGCCCTGCGAGATGCAGACGCGCGCCTCGTGGGCCTTGAAGTCTTCGCGCTCGAGGAATTGCACCGGATGCGTCGCGACGGCCGGCAGGCCGAGGCGCGCCGCAAGCGCGAGCGAGGCCGCGGCCAGCGGCTCGCCCCCGGCGGCGCCGGCGCGCTGCACCTCGAGGTAGTAGCGCCCCGGGAACCGCAGCGCCCAGGCGCCGGCGAGCTTCTCGGCGAGCGCGGCGTTGCCCGCGGACAGCGCCTGCCCGACGTCGCCGCCGGCGAAGCCCGAGAGCGCGATCAGCCCCTCGGTGCCGTCCTCTTCCAGCCACGGCGTCGCGATCTCCGCGCGCGCGCGGTGCTGGTTCCTCAGCCAGGCGCGCGACAGCAGCTCCGAGAGCCTGCGATAGCCGGCGCGCGAGGCGCACAGCAGGAGCACGCGGTACGGCTTGTCGCGGTCGGTCTCGTTCGCGATCCAGCAGTCGGCGCCGATCAGCGGCTTGACGCCGGCCGCGCGCGCCGCCTTGTAGAACTTGACCATGCCGAAGAGGTTGGCGGCGTCGGTCAGGGCGAGCGCGGGCATCGCGTCGCGCGCCGCCTTAGCCACCGCGTCGTCGATGCGGACGATGCCGTCCGTCACCGAGTACTCGCTGTGCATCCTGAGGTGAACGAAGCGCGGCGCGGCCATGAACGAAAAAATTCTATACCATGCGGCAGCCATGAATCTCGCCCTCGCGGCGCTGTTTGCGGGCGCCTGCTGCATCGCGCTGTCGCCGATCTGGGTGCGCGTTTCCGAGGTGGGGCCGACCGCGAGCGCGTTCTGGCGCGTAACGCTCGCCGTGCCCCTGCTGTGGACGCTGCTTGCGCTCTCCTCGCCGGGACGCTTCAGGCCGGATGCGCGCCGCATCGCACTGCTGCTCGCCGCGGGCGCGGCGTTCGCGGGCGACCTCGCGTTCTGGCACTGGTCCATCAAGCTGACCTCGGTCGCGGACTCGACCCTGCTCGCCAACCTCGCCTCGATCTTCGTCACGCTCGCGGCCTGGATCGTCTGGCGCCAGCGGCCGGGCGGCCTGTTTCTCGTCGGCCTCGCCGCCGCGCTCGCCGGCACCGCGCTGCTGGTGCGCGCCAGCCTCGCCGCCTCGCCCACGGCGCTGCTGGGCGACGCGCTCGGGGTGGTCACGGCGCTGTTCTACGCCTGGTATCTGATGACGGTGAAGAGCCTGCGGGAGCGGGGCGTCGCGGCGCTGCAGCTGATGGCGGTGAGCACGACGATCACCGCCGCGCTGCTCTTCCCGGTGGCGCTCGCCTCGGGCGAGGCGCTGCTGCCGCGCACCGGGCTCGGCTGGCTCAAGCTCCTCGGCCTGGCCTGGATCTCTCACGCGGGCGGCCAAGGGCTGATCGCTCTGGCGCTGGCGCAGCTGCCGGCGGCGTTCTCTTCGGTCGGGCTGCTGCTGCAGCCGGTAATGGCCGCCGCCCTCGCCTGGCTGCTGCTCGGCGAGCCGCTCGCGCCGCTGCAGGTCGCGGGTGGCGCGGTGGTGCTCGCCGGCATCTACCTCGCGCGCCGCGGCTCGGCCTGACGCCGAGCCGGGCTCAGACGATGACCGCCTGCGCCGCGCCCTCGGCCGCCTCGATGGCGCCGATCTCGTAAACCAGCTCGCCCTCGCGCTGCAGCAGCATCGACGCCAGGGCGACGTGCTGCGGCGCCACCACGACCACCATACCGATGCCGCAGTTGAAGACGCGGAACATCTCATCCTCGGCAATGCCGCCCGTTTCCTGCAGCCAGGCGAACAGCGGCGGGCGCGGCCACGCGCTCTTGCGAATCGACGCCCGCGTTCCGTGCGGCAATATGCGCGGCACGTTGCCCACCAGACCGCCGCCGGTAATGTGCGCGAGGCCCTTCACCGGCATGGCGGCGGCAAGCTTCAGCACCGGCTTGACGTAGATGCGCGTCGGCTCCATCAGCGAGTCGACCGTGTCGGAATTCGGCTTCTCGTTCTCGATCACGCGCCGGATCAGCGAGTAGCCGTTGGAGTGCGCGCCGCTCGAGGCGAGGCCGAGCAGCACGTCGCCGGGCTCAATGCCGCGGCCGTCGATGACGCGGGACTTCTCCGCCACCCCGACGCAGAATCCGGCGAGATCGTACTCGCCCTCGGGATACATTCCCGGCATCTCCGCGGTCTCGCCGCCGATCAGCGCGCAGCCGGCGTCCTCGCAGCCGCGGGCGATGCCGCGGACCACCATCGTCGCGATCCTCGGCTCGAGCTTGCCGCAGGCGAAGTAGTCGAGAAAGAACAGCGGCTCGGCGCCCTGCACCAGCACGTCGTTGGCGCTCATCGCGACCAGGTCGACGCCGACGCCGTCGTGGCGGCCGAACTGGAAGGCAAGCTTGAGCTTGGTGCCCACGCCGTCGGTGCCCGACACGAGCACCGGCTCGCGGTATCTCTGCGGGATGCTGCACAGCGCGCCGAAGCCGCCGATCCCGGTGATCACCTCCGGGCGCAGGGTGCGCTTCGCGAACGGCTTGATCGCCTCGACCAGCGCATCGCCGGCGTCGATATCGACGCCGGCATCGCGGTAGGAGAGGGAATTCGCCATGCTAGAGTTGCAGCTTGCCCCGGATTCTACCCGACATGGCGGCCTCGCCTTTCGCCAATCGCGTCGCATGGGCCTGGGCCGCGATCGCCGCGGCGGTGCTCCTGCTGCTGTATGTTCTCTCGCCGATCCTCGCGCCGTTCATGCTCGCCGCGATCCTCGCCTACATCCTCGACCCGCTGGTGGAGCGCCTCTCGGGGCGCTACCTCCCGCGCACCGGCGCCGTGGTCATCGTGCTGCTGCTGCTGGTCGCGCTGCTCGCCGCGTTCGCACTCGTGGTGGCGCCGTTGTTCGCCAAGGAAGCGCGCCTGCTCGCCGAGCGCGCCCCCGGCTTCCTGACCTGGGCCAACACGACGCTCTCGCCGTGGCTGCAGCAGCGCTTCGGCGTCGAGTTCCAGCTCGACGTCGATTCGCTGCGCCGGCTCGCCGCCGACGCCATCTCGGGCGATGTCGCCGCGCGCCTGCTAGGGTCGCTGAAGATCGGCGGCCTCGCCGTGATCGCGTTCTTCGCCAACCTGCTGCTGGTGCCGGTAGTCCTGTTCTACCTGCTGCGCGACTGGCACCCGCTGATCGAGCGCGCCGACCGCCTGATCCCCCGCGCGCTGCACCAGCGCGCGCGCACGATCCTTGCCGAGACCGACCGCGTGCTCGCCGAGTTCCTGCGCGGCCAGGTGCTGGTGATCCTCGTCATGTCGGTGTACTACGTGACCGCGCTGTGGCTGGCGCGCCTGGAGTTCGCGCTGCCGGTGGGCGTCATCACGGGAGTGCTGGTGTTCATCCCCTACGTCGGCGCGATCACCGGCCTGGCGCTCGGCACGGTCGCCGCCGTGATCCAGTTCTCCAGCCTCGGCGACATGGTCTGGGTCTGGGTGGCGTTCGGCGTCGGCCAGGCGCTCGAGGGGACGGTGGTCACGCCGCTCCTGGTCGGCGAGCGCGTCGGGCTGCATCCCGTGGCCGTGATCTTCGCGCTGCTCGCCTTCGGCCAGGTATTCGGCTTCTTCGGCGTGCTCGTCGCCCTGCCCGCGAGTGCCGCGCTGCTGGTAGGCCTGCGTCACCTGCGCGCGGCCTACGTCGCCAGCCCGCTCTACGACAGCGGGAAGTAGATGCTGCCCGAGTGAAACGGCCTACCGCCCGATGAAGCAGCTCGCGCTCGGCATCTCGCCGCCGCCGCAGCCGACCCTCGAGAACTTCGTGCCCGGCGCCAACGCCGAGCTCCTCGCGCGGGTGCGCGCGCTCGCCGCCGGCGCGCTCGCCGAAGGCGTGCTCTATGTCTGGGGCGAGCCCGGCAGCGGCCGCAGCCACCTGCTGGCGGCGGCGAAGCGCGCCGCGCCGGGGCTGCGGGTCGCGGACGACGTGCAGCGCCTCGACCCGGCGGCGCAGGTCGATCTGTTCCACGCCATCAACGGCGCGCGCGACTCGGGCAGCGGCGTGCTCGCGGCCGGGGACGCGCCCCCCGCAAGGCTTGCCCTGCGCGAGGACCTGCGCTCGCGCCTCGCCTGGGGCCTGGTCTACCGCCTGCACGCCCTCACCGACGACGACCGCGCCGTGTTCCTCGGCGCCGAGGCGCGGCGCCGCGGCCTCCGGGTCGGCGACGACGTCATCCGCTACCTGCTCGCGCGGGCGCGCCGCGACTTGCCGTCGCTGCTGGGGATCCTGGACGCGCTCGACCGCGCCTCGCTCGAGCGCCAGCGCCCGGTGACGCTGCCGCTGGTGCGCGAGGTGCTGCAGATCGCCGACGAATGAACCTCGTCCTGTTCGACCTCGACAACACGCTGCTCGCGTGCGACAGCGACTACGAATGGGGCCAGTTCCTGGTCGACCGCGGCGTGCTCGACCGCGGGGAGTACGAGGCGCAGAACGCCGCCTTCTACGAGCAATACAAGGCCGGGACGCTCGAC